>NZ_JADEXE010000162.1 GCF_015207265.1 Nodosilinea sp. LEGE 07298
CCAAATACCTCTACCTCCACGGCTTCGCCTCCAGCCCCCGTTCAGCTAAAGCCCAAGCGATGAAAGCCCGCCTCGCCAACTTGGGAATCCCCCTAATCATTCCCGACCTCAACCAGGGCGACTTTGCCCACCTCACCCTCAGCCGCCAGATTCAGCAGGTCAGCGCCCTGATTTTGGCCCAGAGCGCCCCCACCGTGCTGATCGGCTCTAGCTTAGGGGGCCTCACCGCCGCCTGGGTCGCCCAGCAGGCCAGCATTACAGAACGCATCGAAAAACTGGTGCTGCTGGCCCCCGCCTTTGACTTTCTCAAGCAGTGGCTGCCCCGCCTCGGCCCTGAGCAGCTCAATATCTGGCGCACTGAGGGCACCCTCCCCGTTTACCACTACACCGAGCAGCGTTCTGTGCCGCTCCATTACGGGTTCATAACCGATGCCCAAAGCTACAGCGATGATGCACTCAAGGCTAAAATCTCGACCTTGATTCTTCACGGTATCGACGACGAAACCATATCAATAGAGGCCAGCCGCGCCTACGCAGGCGATCGCCCTTGGGTGCGCCTAGTCGAACTCCCCAGCGACCATGCTTTAACGGATGTAGAGACCGACATCTGGCAGCACACACAGGAGTTTTTGAAGCTATGAGGTGCGATTTGCACACCGTTAGTCCACAATATGTGGCTGCTCAGGATGGACGATTCTATTCAATCAGGCATTCATAATATTTAGAGCGTAGACTCTGTCAGCTGTTGAAAAACATGCTCTTGAAAAGCTTTAAGGCTATCCCAGGCCGCATGAAACTTTCCAAAATTAGGGCTAGTAAAAGAATAAGCGGCTCCACCGCCAAAACGGGGCGGCTCAAAGCCTAAAGTATCCCGTTGATGAGGTAGCTTGCCCCAATTGTCTAGTTCTGGCATCCAAACGATTCGTACCCATCGAAAATATCCCACATCAGTAGTCCTGACCTCGTCGTCAAGCATTTCTACAATGTGGGTAACTCTTGCGTGCTGATTTAAAATCATCAAGTCCCCTGCTAAGGGAGTATTGGCTCCTTTGCCAGTCAGTCGCCAGTAGATTTCAAAGGCTCGGCTTTCAGGCGAACCACCCATCTTTTGAATTCGGTTTAGGGTATAAGACCAGTCGCCGTCAGGGTCTCGTATATTTTTAAGAAAGAGCAGCTTAGATATATCGCATTCATGTAGGTCTTTGCGGCTTACTATTGGCACCTTTCCTCTTCCATCAATAACAGGAGGAATAGGAGGAAGCTCAAGTCCATCGATTTCGTCGTCGCTTAGCTTAAGTGCGTTCTGCAATCGCTTTAGCCGACGGCGGGTTACCTCCCTCAGCGGCTTCTCACTACTCAAAGCACCAGCAAGAACTTTGCTGTATTGGGTAATAGCCTTTTCTTTTGCCTTATAGATCTGCAATTCTTCTGCCTCGATAGCAGCAGCTTCTTCAGATTTCAGCTCAAAGGTAGTGCGAAAGCTATCTAAAACACTGCGATTAAAGACAGAAATCTCACCCTCGTCTTCTTGTATGCACAGGCGCACTTCCTGACGGTACTGTTCTAGTAACGGTTGAGACACAACAGGTGGTGGAGCAAGATGTTCTGCTAGGTCATCAATCAGCCGAACCATATCTTGATTAAAGTCAGGATCAGGGCGAGCGTCACGGCTGTTGCGGTGGGCTAGGTCTTTCAAGCAGTTGGGCAACTCCTCCGCTCTGGGCATGCGAGCGTGACCGACCAGCAGCGGCACTACAACTACATCGTCACGCTGTAGGGCTGCTTCAATCTCTACTCGTACCCAGTCTGCTGGATCGTCTAACCGACGCGTACCTTTCTTATCAGCTGCGCGCAACCAGCTTGGCCCAATTATAGCTAGAACAACCTTACACGCTGTCAAGGTGCGGTTGAGGAATTTTTGAAAATCTACCCCGCCAGGAATGTTGTCGACATCTTTAAACACGGCCTCTTTGCCGAAACGAGCAACTAGTCTGTCATAGATGCGCCCGGTATCGGCTTGGCTATCGCTGCGTCGGTAGGAGATAAAAATCGAAGGCATCAGTATTAAGGCTAGAAGTATCAGCGCTAAAAGAGTCAGCTTTTTCCATTAAAGGCCAGATTCCCGCTCGCTGGATTATTTTGCTGGCGCAAAGGCAGAATAGGATAGCTCATCGCTAACGTTGAGGCTGTCTTCGATGCTGACCCGAACTGTCTCCTAAAACCCGTTTCAAGAACTGCAACCCCCGTGCCACAATTAGCCCAATCCTCTACGTTAGTAACAGGGCAGCCCGGTGGAACCGTCTTCCCTCAGTGCGTCAAACAGTGAGCCAAACCCAGGTCCGCCGCAGGGACCAACCACCCCACGGCAGTTGAGCAGCATTAAAGCGCAGCTCGACCTGGTACTGCTGGCCCTAGAAGCCCTCACCGGCCTGGGGTCCGATGCCATGCTGGCAGCGGCGGATGCTCTAGGGGTGTCGGACTTGCTGAGCGATCGCGTCAACCTGTGGCGCTTGCGTCAGGCTAGTCCTTTGCGCAAAGGCCAGGGCCGCAAAAAGCTCGATGTCGACGAAGCCCGTGCCCTGGTGCTGGTGAGTTGTCATCTGGCGATCGCCCATCGCGACCCCATTCGGCAAGCCGTGGCGCGGTTAGAAAAGGCCCTCGAACAGGGGCAGCCTCCTCACCGCACCGCTCAGCTCGGCGACTACCTCGACGCCTTTAGCAATGCCTACCAAGACCGCATGGAGGGCGACCAAACCGCCACCACCAACGAGATCAACACCCTGGGGCTAAAACTGCTGGTCGATCTGCTGTTCTACAGTGGCTCCGGCGGCAGCCGTAAGTTGTGGCTGGCACTGCTAGAGCGAGCGGAGAAATGAGGAGAATTTTAGATTTTGGATTTGCGCTTTTAGCTTTTAGCCGCTGTAGGGTGGGCACTGCCCACCAAAGACTTTTGACCTGATAACCTCACCCCACCCAGCCTAAAGTCCATGGCCGCGATCGCCACTGTCACCTCCTACGAATATGCAGCGGGCACCTGTACTCTGCGACTGGTGGGTGAGCTTTCGCCCCTGAGCCAGGTCACGGGTCGCCCGGTTCTGGGGCGATCGCGCTTTTCCCTTCAGATGTACGGGGAAGAGGCTGACGCCGCGATCGCAGCGGCCACGAACCAGGCCGTTATCTTCGATGTCAGCGGACGAGAGCCGCAGTTTTCGGCCTTAGCGGGGCTGGTGCAAACCTATGTGCAGCGCCATCTCAATGCCGACGCGCTCACCGCCGGAGGTGCCGTATCTCAGGGCGACAGTGCGATTCAGCCGGTGGGGCTTACCCGCCACCGGCTGACCCTGGCGACACCCCCAGAACCGCCTAAAATAGTTGAACTCTCCACCCTACAACTAGCTGATCTGGCCGATGCCCTAGAGCAGGCCGATGGCAACCTGCAAATCATCCCCGACCATGCGCTGCCCAAAACTCGCTGGGTTCGCCCCAAACTGCCGCTCTGGATTGGCTCTATAGCGGCGGTAGGTATTGCGGCTCTGCTGGGTAACCAGTTGTTGACGACGGCCCCTAGCTCAGTGGTGTTATCGCCCAGCGAACCTCAAACGACTAACGAATCGACGCGGCAGTTGCCGCCCAGTAGCTCTCAGCAGCCCACACAAGGGGACGCACCCGCCGTCGACTCGCCCGCTGCCGAATCTGTAGAATCGCCTTCCGCTGCTGGCGAGGCTCTCCCTACGCCAACGACTACGGCCCCAACCACTCCAGCGGCTCCAGCAACCAGACCGACTGACGTCACCCCTAAAACATCGCCGCCGCCCTCTGCGACCTCCCCAGCGCCTGCTACGAGCAACGGTACCTCACCTGCGCCCGACGCCCCACCCCAGGCTGAGGCGCGGGCTGGAGGGGCACAGTTGGCTCGCCCAGATTCAAACACGGCCGCCGAACCGGCACCAGTACCGACCAGTCCCAGCGCCGATCGTTCTGCCCCCGACACTCCGGAAGCCTTCGAGGCCAGTCCGGAGATCGCGGCCACCCGCGCCCCCGATGCGGCATTAGACTGGGTCGCAGCCCTAAGGCAGGCCTTACAACAGCAGTGGCGATCGCCCGCCAATCTAGCGGCACCGCTGCGCTATCGCATTACCCTTGAGCCAGATGGCACCGTCGAGACGCTAGAGCCTCTCGATGACCTTTCTGCAACCTACCAAGACAACCCCACTCTGCCCCAGCCCGGCACCACTATCCCCGGCATTGCTAGAGATGAATCAACCACGGTAGAGGTTCAGTTTTTGCCCACGGGTGAAGTCGTGGTAGAACTGCCAGACAGCTAAATCCTTAGGACTGCTGCGATCGCTGGCTTTTGCGCTTGGCCCGGCGCATACGCGTCGTCGAGATGGCCTTGTCTACAGGGAAACCGACCACCGGCATGACCTGATGCTTGCGCTCACCCTCTAGCTGCTTTAGCTCGGTATAGTCGACCCAGTGAATGCAGTCCACCGGGCAGGTGTCGATCGCCTCCTGAATGATTTCCTCAGAGTCACCATCCTGGCGGTAGACCCGTGACCTGCCGTAGTCAGGCTCGATATAAAAGGTATTGCGGGCCACGTGGGCGCAGTGCTTACAGCCAATGCAGGTAATTTCATCCACATAGACGCCGTTCTGGCGCAGCTGACCGCCCAGTTCTGGCTCAAGGCCAGTGCGATCGCTGGTCTGACGCAGGTTTCCGCCTAGCTCTGGCTCAAAGCCGGTCGCATCGGGGCCGGTCGTACTTGGCTGACCGTCAAAATGTGTCATCGTATTATGCCATTCGTGCTTCAAAACGCCCATAGCCTGGGCCAAAACAAAGAAAGGGGCTAGAGCAGCCCCTCTCTAAGCTTCAAAAAATCAACGCTTTAGCCGTTCCAGCGCTGTACCACCAGCCGCACAGAGCCATCTTCGCGCACCTGCTCCTCAGACACCTGAAAGCCCTGACGAGAGGTTTCAGACAGCACGGTATTGTAGGCGTAACGCTGGCTGACCTGGCGCAAAAAGCCTTCCACCGTTAGCGGCTGCTGCCAATATTGCAAATCGGCTACCAGCTCGTAGTCGCTGGTTTCGGGGTTGCGGCGAAAGCCAATGTCGTAGCCGTTATCTTGAGAAATGACCACATCGGCAGACTGGGTTTGCCCCTGGTAGCCCCTCACATCGCAGGGACCAGCCTTCCAGTCGGCTCCTACATCATTCAGAGCTAGCTTGAGAGAGTCTAGGTTGCGGATTTTGGTTGTAATTTGGCTAAAGTGTGACATTTTATGCGCGTGGTATGAGGACTAAAAAACAAAAATCTACCATTGGCTGTAGGCCGTTTTTGCGGCGACGGTTTCCGTTGCCGATTGCTCATTGGGTTGGGCAAAGTATTCAGATGTGTTCTGCTGAGCCACAACAACACCAAGCTGGGCTTCAATGGCGGCCGTAACCTCGGCGCAGGAGGCACCGATAATGCCCGTTACCGTTTCCTTCACTCGCCCGTCGGGATAAATAATGAACTCTAACGTTTCCATAGGGTATGAGTCTCAACACCATTGAGCTGGCTTGGGCAGCGGTGACTGCAATCATCCTGTCGCAGTTATGTTCAGGCTGGCAGACGCCAAATTAATAACCCGATCCTAACTAAGCATAGGGGCTATAACTCGCTACCATTCATTACGAAAGTCAATGTGCTGCATTGATTCCGTGAGTGAACAATCCATTAGATGTAGTTTCGCGTAACTTTTAAAGGGCGTCAAGGCGACTTTAGTTACAGTTTGCATCATTTTTGTCTCCCCTTAACCCCTCCAAAAGCCATTCCAAACCCTTCCTTAGGGGTGAAACGTTAAGAAGATTAAAGTTTGGTCCGTTTGACTGACTGTTGACAGCTCTGCTGCTACAAACAGAAAAAGGCAGCTTTTGCCGTCCTCCACTTGCCATGTCACCCTATCTTCAAGCGCTGAAGCCGCTTTTCGAGCAGCAGGCCAATGCCACTCAGGCTGAACCGATGAAGCAGTACATGCGCAATCAGTTTGAGTTCCTCGGCATCAAAAGACCGATTCAAGATGCTCTGCTCAAGCAGTTTGTAGCCGAGCACGGGCTGCCTGAGCTAGCCCAACTGGAGAGTATCGTCCGAGAACTCTGGGCCTGGCCCGAGCGAGAGTTCCACTATGCGGCCCTCACCTTTTTAGGCCGCCACCAAAAGCAGCTTACCCCCGATGCTGTTCCCCTGCTGGAATACCTGATCACAACTCAGGCGTGGTGGGATACGGTCGATGCTATTGCCAGCCACAATGTTGGCAGACTACTTCGACAATATCCCGACTGCCGCGATGGGGTGATTGGAGGATGGCGATGGTCAGATAATTTCTGGCTACGCCGCACCACGCTGCTGTTTCAGCTGGGCTACAAAGCCGAGACAAACCAGGCGTTGCTGTTTGGGCTGGTGGAGCAAAATAGCCAATCAAAGGAGTTTTTCATTCAAAAGGCGATCGGCTGGGCGCTGCGAGAGTATTCTAAAGTCGCTCCAGAGGCGGTGCAGACCTTTGTGGCCGAGACACCCCTGGCGGCTCTCAGTCGGCGAGAGGCCCTGAAGTGGCTCAAGGCTAAAGGAAAGCTAGAGCCTATATAGATGTATGAGATCAGAACCCAGGGTTCTAGCGAAGATTGTGGCTAAGACAACAGCCTTTGTACCAGAACCCTGGGTTCTCTAGGGTGGCAAGCTACTCTAGCAGCACGGTTTTGGTCATGATCACCATCCGCATCTCGGCTCCGCTCAGTGACCGCGTCTCGGCTCCGCTCGATAACCGGGTGGCCGTTGGGCCTTCGGCGCTGGGCGGTACGGGGATGGGGTCGCTCCAGTCGTTGGGGTCGGCATAGCCGAGGGCGTGGAGGATTTTGATGGTGCGATCGATGCCTGCCAGGCTGCCGTAGAGCATGTGGCGCACTTTCTCGGGCGTCAGCGGCCTTGCCCCTCGGTCATTTGGCCCAGATTTGGGCGGCAGCGGTAGCGCCCTGGCTTCTTGGTCGTCGCTGGGGTCTGGTTCTAGATATTCAAACATCGGTTCTGTTTCCTTTTGTGGTTGAGGAAAACAGAACGCGAAAACCCTAGCCACCCACGCTTGACATGCAAACTGAGGGGGCTAGGGTACCATGTGCCTAGCCTCGCAATCTGCTTCGGAGATTTGCGGGGTTAGCTGTCGATCGGTGTTAGGCGCACCGACCGGCAGCGCTAAAATTTTCGAGTTCTGTAAGTCCGCCGCTCGGGTGAACGGCTTGATGGATGAGTATAGTGGTACGCGCGATCGCCGTCAACTGTGGATAGTTAGGAAAACTTTACTAATTAGGGTGCAACTATAATAGGGCAACCGCATGAGTAGCACAGGGCATGGCAGGCGAGGCGCTAGACGTATTCATCTCTTACTCGCGTCGCGACGAAGGGCTTAAAGATGAGTTGGTCAACTACCATCTCAAGTTGCTCCAGCGGGAAGGCAAAATTAACACTTGGCAAGACCGCGACATTGAAGCAGGGGCCGAGTGGGCCACCGAAATTAAAACTAATTTGGAAAAAGCAGATATTGTGCTGCTACTCATTACCCGCCATTTTTTGGCGTCTGACTACTGCTATGAAACTGAAATGCAGCGGGCCGTACAACGCCATTACGAAGGTACCGCTAGAGTAATTCCCGTCATTCTTGAACCCTGTAGTTGGAAATATAGCGACTTTAAACAGCTCCAAGTGTTACCCGAAGATGGCAAACCCGTAACCCGCTGGGAAGACAAAGCCGAAGCTTTTCTTGATGTAGAAGAGGGCATTCGTAGGGTGGTGGATGCTCTAAATGCCCGACAACGAGACGCCGAAGGAGCAAAGGTACGTGAAGCTGAGGAGTTGAAACGACAGCAAGAAGAGGTTGCCCGATTGGAAGCAGAGAAAAAAGAACGCAAACGGCAGGCCGCCAAGCAACGCCAGCAAGAATCCACAGCTCGGCGACAGAAGCAAGCAAGGCTTGAGCAAGAACGCCTCGCTGCCGAGCAGCGCCAACGAGAACAGGCTGAAGCCCAGCGTACAGAGCAAGAAAGCCAGCAGCAGACGGTTCAAAAACGGCGGGATATAGAGTTTTCCTCAAAAGACTACCCGCTTCAACAAAATTTCGACAATCAAGACAACGCTCATGATGGAGCTATATCAAGCGCTGCAGTTGTGGAAACCGTAGACGCTAACAACGAACCAATCGAGAACGTCAAACGAGAAACTTTTATTGAGAAAGTAGCTATATGGGAGATTCCCCTAGACCGAAGGTCAACCTTATTATGGCTAGCTGGAGGGATAGGGGGGTTAATAGTTTGGGGAGCAACTTCAAAAAAAGGGGTGAGCCAATCAAATCAAGTAACAAATAGTGGGGAAAACGCTCCAGAACTAAAAACCTTCAACTTTTCGGTTATTTCCTTAAACACTCAAGGCGAGGAAGTCAACCGGGTTCAAAAGAAAAACGAATATTTTTCAGAAAATTTGGGGCAGGGGATTAGCCTAGACATGGTAGTTGTACCAGGCAGCAATTTCATGATGGGCTCGCCAGACGGAGAAGGTTACGCTGACGAGAAACCTCAACACCAGGTTATGGTAAAGCCCTTTTACATGGGTAAATTTCCTGTAACTCAGGCCCAATGGAAAGCAGTTTCTACTATGCCAAAAGTACAAAGAGAACTTAAACCCGATCCTTCAACCTTTAAAGGCATGATGAGACCGGTAGAAGAAGTTTCTTGGAATGATGCAGTTGAATTTTGCCAGCGACTATCTCGCTATAGTAATCGCCAGTATAGATTACCTAATGAAGCAGAGTGGGAATTTGCATGTAGAGCAGGAACTTCTACGCCCTTTAGTTTTGGGCCAACGATTACGACAAATCTCGTTAATTATAATGGTAATTACATTTATGGATTTGCTTCCAAAGGAATGATGTTGCAAGAAACAACAGAGGTTGGTAGCTTTCTACCTAATGCCTTTGGGCTGTACGATATGCATGGCAATGTCTGGGAATGGTGTGAAGACCACTGGCATGATAATTATGATGATGCACCTAAATTCAACTATTCATGGCTGTCTAAGGATGAATCAACTCCCCGGCTATTGCGTGGTGGTTCATGGCACGACGACCCAAAGAACTGCCGTTCCGCCTCTCGATATAAAAAAGTCTCAGGACTAGTAGGTAGCCTCTTTGGTTTTCGGGTGGTGTGTGTTCCTGTGTAGTAAGTTTAGGATGTGTTGTCAGCTCCGCTGTAAAACTTATCCTATGCTCCTTCGCTAACAAAAGTTAGTATTGGCAAAAAATAAGTTAAGGGCTAGTACAAAGATGGTTTTTAGCGATGTGGTCGAAGTCATCAAAAGTCTTTCTACGGATGAAAAGCGCGAAATTCAACTTTTGTTGCATCAATATCTCCGAGAAGAGCGTCGTGAAGAGATGTACGCCAATTTCGAGGTAGCCCAGACAGAAGAGCAAAATGGTGAGCTTACATTTTCCTCTGATATCAATGAATTAAGGCAATTGATTGAGGATTAACCTGTGGAAGTCAGTTTTAGTTCTCCCTTCAAGCGTGCCTTCAAAAAACGTATCAAAGGAAACGCAGACCTAGAGACCAGGTTTTGGCAAAAACTAGAGCAGTTCACAGCAGACCCCTTTGACCCTAGCTTAAAGACCCACAAGCTATCAGGTAAACTAAAGGAGTTTTGGAGCTTTAGCGTGGATTACGACGCACGAGTACTGTTCTATTTTACAGAAGACGATAAGGCTATCTTTGTCGATATTGGTAGCCATGATGAGGTTTATTGAACTAACAGTCAATGGGCCAAATTAAGAGAGCAGATATGGTAAAGGTAAAAGTATTCTATGACCACACAGGTAACACGCTGGTTGTTTGGTTTGGCAACCCCCAAGACGAAATAGAGGCCGAGGAAACCAGGGACGAATCAATTTTGATGAAAGATCAGCACGGTCAGGTCATTGGCTTTAAAAAGCTAAATTTTTGCCCCCCAGCCAAAGCCCTGTGCGCGTAGCCTTTGAAACCGCGACACTTTAATCAAGGGCAGCGCTTAGGGTGGGTTGCCGACCTAGGCTCCAATTAGTCTTCATACAAACCGCGATACAGATCGGCAACCTCGAACTCCAGACCAAGACTCGTTAACATCACCCGATCGCCCGCCTTATACACATCCACCTGCTAATCCCCGGAGGCAGTGCGACGGCGGCATTCCACCCGCTGGCTCTCCTGGGAAATCAGCACATACTCTTGCAGCGAGTCGAGCTGCTGGTAATCCTGAGATTTTTCGTCCCGATTAAAAGTTTCGGTACTGGTTGGTAGCACCTCTGCCACCAGTTTGGGGTAGCGCTTGATGTAGCGATCGCGCCGATCCCTCGGGTCACAGGTTACAAAGGCATCGAGGTAATAGTAAAACTCATCTTGGTAATTGACCTTAACGTTGCCCGAATAAAAACGGCAGTTAGAACTATTACCCAAATGATTATCTATAGCTTTTAGCAAATTAAAGGCGATGCGATCGTGGTTGTCGGTGCCGCTCGCCATGGCGTAAACCAGCCCCCGCCGATACTCGTGGCGAATACGGCTCTGTAGCTCAAGCGCCAAATACTCCCCAGATTTGATGTAGTTGGGGACGGCAATCATTAGAGCAATATCTTAGGGATGGCTTGTTTGCATTCTATCGCTATTGCCTAGGTAGCATGCTCCGACCTAACGAAAAAGCGCCCCCCAAGAGGAGCGCTTTTTGCTAATCAATCAATGGGGTAGTCACTCAAGACTAGCCGATGATTTCAGGAGCCTCAGCCGTGGCTAGGTCGAGGGGGAAGTTGTGAGCATTGCGCTCGTGCATTACTTCCATACCCAGGTTGGCCCGGTTGATCACATCAGCCCAGGTGCCAATCACTCGGCCCTGAGAGTCAAGGATCGACTGGTTGAAGTTGAACCCGTTCAGGTTGAACGCCATCGTGCTGATGCCGAGTGCGGTGAACCAGATGCCGATTACAGGCCACGCACCCAAGAAGAAGTGCAGGCTGCGGCTGTTGTTGAAGCTGGCATATTGGAAGATCAACCGACCGAAGTAGCCGTGGGCTGCCACGATGTTGTAGGTCTCTTCTTCTTGGCCAAACTTGTAACCGTAGTTCTGAGATTCGGTCTCGGTGGTCTCACGCACCAGTGAACTGGTGACGAGCGAACCGTGCATAGCGGAGAACAAGGAACCACCGAACACACCGGCCACACCCAGCATGTGGAAGGGGTGCATCAGAATGTTGTGCTCAGCCTGGAAGACCAGCATAAAGTTGAAGGTACCGGAGATACCCAAAGGCATGCCGTCAGAGAAGGAGCCTTGGCCCAGGGGATAGATGAGGAATACAGCGGAAGCAGCAGCGACAGGTGCGCTGTAAGCAACGCAGATCCAGGGGCGCATGCCGAGGCGGTAGCTCAGTTCCCACTCACGACCCATGTAGCAGAAGACGCCGATGAGGAAGTGGAAAATCACCAACTGGTAAGGGCCACCGTTGTACAGCCACTCATCGAGGGAAGCGGCTTCCCAGATGGGGTAGAAGTGCAAGCCAATGGCATTAGAGGACGGCACAACCGCACCGGAGATGATGTTGTT
The DNA here is from genome assembly GCF_015207265.1 of Nodosilinea sp. LEGE 07298. Lineage (GTDB taxonomy): Bacteria > Cyanobacteriota > Cyanobacteriia > Phormidesmidales > Phormidesmidaceae > Nodosilinea. The sequence goes on from NZ_JADEXE010000162.1 coordinate 11,648, forward strand.
GCCGTACATCAGCGAGCCAGCAACGGGCTCACGGATGCCATCAATGTCTACGGGGGGCGCAGCGATGAAGGCTATGACGAAGCAGGCGGTAGCAGCGAGCAGGGTGGGAATCATCAGTACGCCGAACCAGCCCACATACAGGCGGTTCTCGGTGCTGGTGACCCACTGGCAAAACTGCTCCCACAGGGAGGCGGATTGTTGTCTTTGTAAAGTCGTTGTCATGATTTGGATAAGTGCAAGTTAGGTTTGCTTGGTGCCTGCCGGAGAGGACAAGCAGGTTATGTATGTACTTACATTAACCGTATTGTTGCAGTTTGTAAACAACCTGAGGGTAGATAACCCCCTATGGCGGGGCGGGAATCGCGAAACAGGTGGTGTATTCAGGCTGAGGTATGGCCGTTGACATGGCCCAACTGCCTTCCCCAGGCTTGTTTAGCCCTGGTCGTCTGCTGAGGGGCAGGGATGGCCTGAAAGAGTTGCAGAGCTTTACAAAGATGGTGCTCGGACTCGGGTGCCCCAGGTAGGCAGGCCAACGTCAGTGAGCATTGCAGGTGGGCGGTCGCGAGGTCGCAATGGGCACCGACCTCGTCGAGGAGGGCGATCGCCCCCCGACAATCGACTACAGCTGCGTCTACATCTCCCCGCTGGCTCTTTAGCCGCCCCAGCCCCACCAGGGCATTGGCCTTAATTTGCAGGTAGTGGCCTGCCTCCGCCGCTTGAATAGCGGCATTAAACAGAGATTCAGCCCTATCTAAATCTCCCAGATTCAGATACGTATGGCCCAAAAGCTGCACAAAAAACGCGTGCCGTCCGCTTTGACCCCGGCCTCGGACTTGCTCAATGACGGCATCAGCCAGCGTTTTCGCAGAGGTCTGATCGCCCTGGTAGGAGAGCACCAGCGCCAGGCAGGTGGTGGCTTTGTCGGCCCAGGGCTGGTGGCGCGTGCCGGTGGCGGTGGCAATCACCTGGCTAAACCAGGTGGCGGCGGTCTCCAAGTTCCACAGGTCGAGGTGATACAGCCCCAGGCTGAGCTGAGAGTCGACGACCAGCATGGTGAGGTAGTACCAGCGGTGGGTCGCGGCGTCGGGGGCCTCGGTGTGCAGACAGGTTTGGGCGATCGCAATTGCATTTTGCTGACAGGCGATCGCCCGCTCCAGCTGTCCCTGAATCCAGTACAGGTCGCCCAGAATGTTGGCCAGTTCGCTGGCATCGGCATTTTCTGACGGAATGTGGTCAATGATGGCGGTGATCGCATCGGTGACCGGCTGCACCAGGCCCATGCGGTAGAGGGTGCTGCCCAGGGGCAAAAACTGCTGCCACTGGTTGTCGCGGCTGTGCAAGATTACCCGCGCTGCCGCCCCATAGTCTTGAATGGCGACGTAGTGGTAGAAGGCTTCCAGCGCCTGTATGGCATCGTCGAGGCTGCAAATGCGCTGAATGCTGTGGCTCCAGCAGCGGGCAGCGGCGCGGTGGGCCAATTCCCACTCGGTAGAGTCTTCAGCATTGGCGGTGAGCTGAGCTAAGGCACCCGCTCTCACGACCGGGTGCAAACCGTAGCGACCCTGGCGGCATTCCAGCAGCGATCGATTGCGCAGGGAGGTGACAATGGCCTGGTGGCGCTGGGTAGGAATGTCGGCCATGAGGCACTGCACGGCTTCCCAAGGAATCGTGGGCACATCCTGGTAGCGGTAGACGCCTAGACGGCAAAAGAGATGGTATGCCTCGGGGTCGAGGGTTTGCAGTCGATGGATCTGGCTTTCAACCAGGTTTTTAAGATCCACGGGGCCGAGTAAATCTTGGCTGTGGGCCTGCCAGTAGAGCGCCAAGCTGCCGTCGAAGTCTGCCTGCACCGCCCCAGCCAGAATTTCCATGGCCTTGGCGTTGCCGCCGTAGGCGCTGTGCATAGCCTTTAATATCGATTCTTCCTGGGGGATGCTTCGGTGGGCGAAGTAAGTGGCCCAAGCGGAAAGCCCTAACCCTGGCAGCCGGTAGTGGGTGATGGGAGTGCCCGGTTCGCAGAGGCGATCGCGGCTGGTAATCAGCGTTAGCGTTTGCCCACGGCTGTCTGCCAGCACCCGCAGCAGTTCGCTGTAGCGGCGATGAAACGGGATAAATTGGCCCTGGGCATCGAGCGCTGGCTCCAGGTTATCGATCAGTACGGCGACCCGCTGCTGGCGCAGGTGGCGGCGCAGGCGATCGAGGGTGACGCCAAATTCGCGCCCCGGCTCGACGCCAAAGTCCTGGCGCAGCCATTCTTCGACTACCCACTCCACTGGGGTAATGTCGGCGGGGTCTTTGGCCATCAGCAGTTCTAGGGTGAGATCGACCGGCTGCTGAGCGATAAAGTGCTGGGCCAGGGTGGTTTTACCGAGCCCCCCTTCGCCCTGAATGAGAATGGTGCGATCGCCCTGGGCGATTAGGGTGGTGAGGTGGGCGATCGCCTCCTGACGACCGACAAAATTAGGATTGATTGGGTTTAGGGAACCTTGAACGTTAGGCTCTACCCAATCCTTAGGAATCGAGGGAACGACATCCAAAGGCTGAGGCTGATTCAGAGTCTGTAGCGATCCTAGAGAGATAGTGCCGCCCGAGACATCGATGCCCATGCGGTGCAGCGATCGCTTCAGGGCCGACTTGAGGGTAGATTTCGTCACCTTCTCCCCGGTCACCTTTGAGAGCAGCCGCCACATCTGGTAGGCGACATCCTTAATATGGCCCTCGGTGTACCCAGCGGTGTTGGCAATATCAAGGTACTTTTGCCCCTGCCACACCTGCCGCAAAATCGTGCGCTGCAAATCATTCAGATGCCGCCCGGTGACGGTGAAGACAAGCCGGTCTGCCAGTTCTACCGCATCTGATGCCATAGCCTATGTGTTTCTCCTACGGCCACAACTCTAGCCGAGATTTTAATTTCTTTCATTGCCAGTGGACGGTTTCCGCCTTTTTCCGCCCCTGGACTACTGGTCTTTAGCTGAATAGCCGACCCTAACCGACCGACGACAGTAACCCCTAGAGCTACGGTGAACTTACCCAACCATAACCCACGCGAGGGGTATCAAATATGACTGCCACACTTTTCTCGCCGCCAACCGTCTTGGAGGATGATTTAGCTGGTCCCTGGCAGGCCTCCTTCAGCCCTAGGCTAGCCAGCCAGCGGATTGCGGCCCTAACCCTGCGGTATGTGACGGTGGAGCATTTGTGCGATCGCCTTATCGACCTACCCCGCCAGTTCCAAACCCCGCAGCCTCGCCGCTGGAATCGGGTGAGCTGGGGCAACATTCACCCCGACCAGGTGATCGGTATCTCGCTCGACACCTTCTGCGCCATTCTGCTGGGCACCATCAACACTGAAGCCCCCATTCGCGGCTATACCCAGGCCAGCCGCCAGTACCTGGAGCAGTTTTATCCCCAAATGGCCGAGTTTGTGGGGGGTACGGTAAATGCTGATGGGCAGGTGATTACCCCAGGCCTGTGGGAGCGCGAAGAAAAGCGCCATACGCCTGCCCTGACGGTGCTCTACCACCGCTTGAGCGGGCAACAGCCCCACCCGATGCCCCACGCAGCCCGGCCCTATACCCCTAGCGGCGACCCCCGTGCCGACCTCTACCGCCACGGGCTGCACCGCATCGCCACCGAGTACGGAGCCGCCTGCCTCTACCTGTGGATGATGGCCTACACCACCGGCCCACTACAGGCCGTACTGGGAGAACTGCTGATTGATGAAGTTAACCACATGACCAAGTTTTGGGGCTTTGGCCGCTGGGCCTACCCCGAAACGAACTTGAGGATGATTGTTGGCACCCTATCCCAGGCGATGGTGCAAAAGTGGCGACAGCCAAATCTTCAGGGCAGCCTGATTCACACCCTGCGCCGCATGACGGCAGAACTGGCCTGGGGGCAATGGAATGTCAGCCATCGGCTCACCTTTCTCT
>NZ_JADEXE010000606.1 GCF_015207265.1 Nodosilinea sp. LEGE 07298
ATCTACAACCCGGCCCCCGTGGCAGACTGCGAATTCTGCTGGCGTCCGATAGCGGCTTCACCTACGGCTTTGGAGCCCTAGCCCAGGAACCCCACGCCCTGCGGGGAGCCCTGCGAGACCGCACCTCCACCGCCGAAAACGATCGCGTCGGCAATATCTTTCTGCCGTTTTATGTGGGCACTCCCCTGGGCGATCGCCAGGCCATTGGGGCTGAGGTGGTAGTGGGGCTATCCTCCTTGGATGTAGACCTCACCTACTTCTACGACCCAGAGGCGCTACCGGGTCTGTTTTCGGCCAACTTAATCAGTCAGCGAGACCAGAACCCGGCCTTTCGCAGCGGAGTTTTTGGCCCCGACGTAAATTTACCCAGCGGCAACGATCCATCGGTGCATCGTCTGGGCGGCGGGGTGCAGTATGCCCAATCGCTGACCGATCGCCTAGATTTTGCGATCGGGGTCAACTACCAGCGGGTTTCGGTACGCAACGGTTTATTTAGTAGCCAGGTGACCCCCACCGACAGCCTGGGCAACCCCCTCACCGCCAGCCCCAGCGGCCAGGATGACTTGCTCACCCTGAATGCGGCACTGCTGCTCGACCAGGTCGAGGGCCGGGCTTTCTCTCTCCAGGGCACCCGGCTACGGCTGGGGCTAGAGCAAGCCATTCCCATCGGCCAGGCCAGTATTGGTTACACCCGAGCTACGGCCAACAGCACCCAGTTTATTCCCCTCAACCTGGTGCGCAACGGCGACTATACCGACAATCTGGTGCTGAATTTGCAGGGCGGCGTTACCTTTGGCGACGTGCCGCCCTATGCAGCCTTTAACCTGGGCGGAATTGATACCGTCAGGGGATACCAAAGGGGCGCGGTCGCCGCCGGTCGTCATTTTTTACTCGCCACAGCAGAGTATCGAGTGCCCATTACGACGGTGACGCTGTTTAACTATGAGCTACCCATTGCCGGGCTGCTATTTGTGGACTACGGCACTGACTTTGGCACTGGAGACACGGTGTTGGGTACGCCCGGACCAGCCAGAGGCAAGCCGGGAGATGGGTTGGGCTATGGG
>NZ_JADEXE010000607.1 GCF_015207265.1 Nodosilinea sp. LEGE 07298
GGTTCAGAGTCCTCTAGCCTGAAGGAGTTTAGAGGGCCTGAAGGACTTGATTCAGCTACAGGCTGAGCCTCTAATGGATGGGTCAACTCGGCGAGATCGAGAGCTGAGTCTGTGGTGAATGCGGCTGAGAATGGCGTGGCGGTGCTGGGCGACAGCGATTTGGCCTGGCGCAGCAGCGTTTGCCCGTCTTCGAGGGCCGATCGCACGATCGCATCGCTTTCCTGGTTTAGCCGCAGCTGAAAGCAGTCGATCAGATGCGATCGCACCGACATCCCCGCCAAATAGCTGCCATCTACCGCGCCCTGCTCGGTCAGTCGCACTAGCCGCCGCACTGCTACCAGTCGTTTCAGCGGGTCGGGATGGCTGAGCAAGCCCAGATTGTGCTCCACCTGGGCGATGGGGTCGGCATTCCACAGGTCGTCACTGCGCTCTGCCGAGCGGGACGATCGCAGCAGCGCCCCTACCGCAAACAGCGCCAGCGCCCCCTGCCCGGTCAGCAGCAGCGCCATCAGCAGTGAGTGAGTGCTGTGCCACAGGGCCGTAAACGTGTAGGTGCTCGCCCCCGCCACCCCGGCCAAAATCAGCGCCTGGTGCTGGGGCGAAGTGGGCAGCGGCAACCCTTGCTGAAGCCGCTGCATTAGCCCTTTGCGCTGGCGCGGCGAGAGCTGCAAAATCTGCTGATAGGCTACCAAACCGATTCCAGCCGAGATTACCAAGGCTCCATTGACCAAACCCAGAGCCAAGCTACCTACGCCCAGACCCCACATCTGCGGATGCTTGAGACGCGGCAGCGATCGCCGCCATCCTGGTTGCAGGAGCGCCGCTGTAGAGCGCGACGGCGGCGGTGGCGAAACATCTAGAGCGGGACGAGAGATGACAGGGGAAACCACAGGAACTTGTTACAAATGAGCAGCGTGAACCAAGGCTTAGCATAGCCTGCCCCCCTATCTTAGGCCCCTTTTTACAGGAAAACTTTGGCATAGAACTGTGGACAACAAAACGCTTGAGCCATCGACAAGTTCTCCACTAAGCTTTGGCGGCTACAACCCATCCACCCATCCAC
>NZ_JADEXE010000608.1 GCF_015207265.1 Nodosilinea sp. LEGE 07298
GTCTACACCGATGGCCCAGCCTGGGATTGACTCGCCGCCGTAGGCTTTGCCCGATCAAAATGCTGCGACAGGGTGCCAACCACGTCCTCCAGGCCCACGCCCTTCGCCGCCTTCTTGGCTGACGAATAGGCCGTCCGCGCCGCTGCATAGGCCTCGCTGCCCGCCACAGTCTGCGTATCTTTTACCAGGCGCTGTAGCTCAACCAGCGTTTGCAAAATCGGGTTCAGCGCAATAAATAGATTCATATCGCGCATGGCCCCATCTACATCCAGGTAGCGGGGCATTAGCTCGGGGTGCTGCTCTGCCACCGTCAGGGCCTGGTAGGTAAACGTTTGCGATCGCGTGCCAATTTTAGACAACCGGCGGCGTTCCTCCGTTGACAGGCCGACCACAAACGCCAGCTTTTTGCGAACGAGCTCCAGGGCTTCCATTACCGCTTTTTGGTCTTCGGCAGAAAACTCAATATCGACTTGGTTGGCAATCATAGTGCTTGATACTCATAGTTAGATGACACCCTTGAATAAACCGGGTCCAAGCCTAGAAATAGAGCCTGCCGTAAAGAAAAACTTTAGTTCCCGAAGTGGATTTGGTGTAGCCTGGGTTTTCAATAGATAGCCTAATTTTTACGGCTTCAAACCTAGCGATCGCACGGAATTTTTCTAAATAGCAAATGAAAGGCTCCGTAGAATACGGCAGGTCGTTTCTGCAAAGCCGTGACCTATTTCTAAAAACCAACCGGGCGAGGCCTGAGTGCCACTCGCAAACCCACGCATGACACTCAGAGTCCCGACGATGGCACTCAGAGTCCCAATGCTGACCCTCGCGCTACCCAAGCACGACACTCAGAGACCCAAAGATGGCATTCAGAGTCCCGACATTGACACTTACAGACCCAACGATGCAACACGCACTACCCACGCATGACACTCAGAGTCTACCCCTGTTAAGGTGATCATTCGTACTAGTGCGGTCAATTGGATAAGCTAAAGACGTTACCCCTGGCCGCTTAGAGTCAATGAGTTAGCGTCCCATGATAAACGCGCTATTCGAGCAATTTGTTG
>NZ_JADEXE010000163.1 GCF_015207265.1 Nodosilinea sp. LEGE 07298
ATCAACACGCGTTTGAAGTTGATTAAGCGCTCTGGCTACGGATTCACTAATTTTGAGCGATTCCGCCTCCGATGCCTAATCTGCTGGCATTTTTCTCCAACCGCTGCATAGTGATCCCAGGAGAGCCAACTATTTTTCGAACAGCAGCAGCATATTCTTTAAAAATTGACCTATCCAAGAAATAAGAATAAAACCTTACCTAGTTGACCTGATCAGCTAGATTCGTTACGGCGAGGGTATTTGACCGCAGGCTTACCCTAAAATCGCTCGCACCATCCCGATAGGCACTGGTCTGGCGTCAGGGGTACGCCCGATCGCCTGCAAGTGCCATATGGGCTGAGTGCACAAAAAGCCAATACCAGCTTATGGGTTGGCTGATGGATCACCAAAGTTCGCTTGTTTGGCGATAATGTTCAAAAACTTTCGTTTAGAGCGATCGGGTTCGTACCGGCTGTTTTCCCATTCGCTCACGGTTTCTCGACGCACACCTAACTCACTGGCAAATTGCTGCTGGCTTAGCCCCTTATACAGTCTTAGCGCTTTAATCGCATGGCCGCTCCAGTCAATTTCCCCATCCTTTACCTGAACGTTGTAGGTGGCCTGGAAGGTTTGAAAGGTAACGGTTTGCTGGGCTAAGTCAACCGCCTTAACCTGATAGCCTGCGTCAATCCAGGCTGCCCCCTGAAGGGCGATGATGCTGCCACGGTTACTCCACCAGTGTTTCTTTTTAAATGCTGAGGCAGGCAGCGAGCGTCCCATCAAGGCTTCAATTTCAGCAAAGGTTAGTGTGACTGCTACTTGCTTACAGCCTTGCAAATGCTCAAACAGTGGATAGTACTTGCTGCCGGGTTTGATGCTCATGGAAGGATTGACTAGACCCTAGTGAAACAGGCGGAAACACAAAGTCTAAGCATAGCTGGATATCAAAACCTGATTGCTCTAAGGTGTTGGCCAACCTATTGACCAACCGCTGCTATTACGTGAGTGAAGGGCATTTAGGGGGTACCTACAGAGGCAAAACACTTGACTCCCTATAATGCCTGAAAATAGTTGGCTTCTCTCACTTTGGAATTGTTTACAGAAATACCCGCATCTCTGTAAACAATTCATTCATTACACCAGCGATAGTTCTGGCTTTTGACCGGGTTTTACCAGGCTGGGGCGTTCAGTAGCAGGTTTGGTCATAAAATCCAATACCTTGCCCAAGTCATTGAACATCTTCGACTCAATATCGCGGCGATAGGCATCGACTACAGCGGTAGATCGAAAATAGTGCAGAGCATCGCTGAGATAGCGCACATGACGTTCTTCGTCCTGCAGTACCGACTCGATAGCGGCCCGTGTAGCGGTGAGTTGGTCGGGCAGAGCCTTGAGAATGCAGCGAAAGCCACGCACCCCTAGCTCCTCGGCTAGCAGCACGCTAGCCAGCAGGTCGGGCAAGGGGGCTACCGCCAGATCATCAACCTGGTGGTAACGCCGCATTGACGCTTCGCCTACGCTAGAGAGCGACTGCTGAGCCGCTTCACCGTCTAAATCAATAAAGTAGCCCTCTCGCTCGACGGCTTTGGTAAAAATTTGGGCATGGCGAACCTCGTCGCTAATATGGCGCTGCATTTGCTCGTCAAGCCAGACCGGAATTTCGGTCGCTTTGGCAGAGCGAATGTGGGCGACGGTACGGCTGCCTTCGGCCTCTTGCAGGGCCAATGAAGCAAACAGATGGGGCCGCCGCTGGGGATTAGCGGCGCTCTGGCTGTAGTAAATAGCGCTAAAGCCAATAAACAGAACGTGCTGGAGCATGGCTGGGGGTAGTTGGGTAATGGATCCTAGTAGCTATTGTAGAAACTTCTGGCGGTCTGTGCGCCCAACCAACCGTGCCAAACATTAAGCCGCAGCAACCTATGTCACTACGGCTTAATGCTTATACAAAGGACGTTGGGGACGGCAACAGACCCAACTATCACACCAGACTGGTTGAAACTAGCCGAATCACCAAGCCCCTAGGCTAAGTCATCCTCGTCATCTTCCATGTCAGCGCTTATCGTTGCCACCGGGGATGGCGATTCAACGGGAGTTAGAGGCTCAGCGGGGGCTGGCGGACCACTTGGGGTCGGAGGCTCAACTGGTGGGGGAGCAGGAGGGGCTGCCGGAGCCGGAGGAGCAGCGGAGACCAGAGGTTCTGGGGTTGGAATGCCCAACTGCTGGCGAGCCTGGGTTAACAGGTAGGATGTACCTGATTGAACAGTATCGAGCAGAGCTTTGCCGGTGGAGGTGATCGGCTGGGCATCGGCAGCGGGGTCTTTTTCACTGAGGCCGGTGTACCAGGCGCGGGTGCTGCGGCCCAGGCCCACGGCGGTGCGATAAAACCACTCACCGCCAACAAAGGTTAGGCAGATGACTAGCCACAGCAAAACGCCGACTTCGCGCAGAATGTCCCAGGTGCGGGTGAGAGCTTTTTTATAGATGCCGCCGGTATCGGCAGAAAATAATAGCTGGCTAACAACGTTAGCCTGTTCTTTAATCGTGTCCATAGGTGTCAATTCTCCAATGGCTGGGCGGGTAATGACGGCCTTGCATTTAGATAGTAGCCAAGGGTTTACGGAACAGTCATGCGGCTATGGGTAGGACAATGCCAGGCTAAGCTTCTTCGCTCCAGATTTTTTTAAGTACCTGGTCAGGGGTAATATCGGCTAGGGAGGCCGTGGCCGAAGTCAGGGTGACTAGGCGATCGCCCTCGGCACTGCCCGGCAGTGCGGTATCACTATTTGAAAGCAGCCCAACGGCATAGACGTTGAGGGCGTTCGCCAGCCCCAGCGGATAGCCTGCTACCGCCACCAGCAGGTTAGCGGCAGCCACCATCGACGCCGCCTGGCCTGGGGTTTCGGGCCGCAAAATCTTGAGATCGGGTAGAGCACTGGCGAGTTCGGCGGCCTGGGGCGCGGCACCGTCGATTTGCAACAGGGCCAGGGGCATACCCGGCTGGCGCTGCTGAAAATCTTTGAGAATGACAACCCAGCTATCGGTGGGGTAGGTGGTACCGCTAGAGGTAGGGCCAGGGTAGACCAATACGTAGCCGTTCTCAAGCCCCGTTCCCTGGCGCATAGACTCAACGGTGGTAAGGTCGCCACGGGGCACGTTCACCGCGAGGGCAGGGAGGGGACTGGTCACCTTGATTAGCCCGAGCAGATCGCTATAGTGGCCCGCCCCGGTGGCGCGAGGCACCGTAGCGGTGAGCAGCAAGTCGTTGGCAGCACCGCTATAGCCCAGACGAGTGGGCACCCCGCTCAGCCACAGCAGCAGGGCAATCGACCAGGAGTTGGTGAGGGTGAAGGCCACATCAAACTCGCGATCGCGCACGATACCGAGCAGGTTGGCCCAATCGGCAGGGCTATTGGGAGCCGCAAAGTTATAGGGCACAACCTCGGCAACCCCCTTGGAAAGCTGATAAATCGCCGTGGCGCTGGGAGCCGCGACCACAGAAACCTCGGCGTTTTCAAAGCTATTCTTGATTTGACTGATCACCGGAAAGAAACTCAGTTGAGTCTCCATTTCCCCTGGAACAAGAGCCAGTACCCGCATACATTACGTCCATGCCTGTTCGCAAGCTATTGTAATGGAACCTGGTCAAGGTTTAAGGGATATCTAGCTGACAAAATGCATTAAATTTCACCAAAGGGGATAATTATTCCCGATTTCCCTTAACCTCACTACCGCTATGACACCTGTTCATCTGCTCATCCCCGCCGCTGGTAGCGGTCGCCGCATGGGGGCCGATCGCAACAAGGTTTTGCTAGATCTACTCGGCCAGCCCATCATTGCCTGGACGCTACAGGCTGCCGACCAAGCCGAGGCCGTTGTTTGGATTGGGCTAGTCTGTCAGGCGGGCGATCGCCCCTTCCTCGCCGCCATTGCAGAGGCACTGCACCTGGCCAAGCCCATCCACCTCATTACCGGCGGCGACACCCGGCAGCAGTCGGTCTACAACGGCCTGCAAAGCCTGCCCCCAGAGGCTACTCGGGTGCTTATCCACGACGGGGCACGCTGCCTGGCCACCCCAGACCTATTCAACCGCTGCGCTGCGGCCCTAGACACCTGCCCCGGCCTGGTGGCGGCGGTGCCGGTCAAAGACACCATCAAAGTGGTAGACGCCGATCAGCGTATCGAGACCACCCCCGATCGCCAGCGCCTGTGGGCAGCCCAAACCCCCCAAGGGTTTGATGTCGCCCTGCTTAAAAAATGCCATCACCAGGGTATTGAGCTGGGCTGGAGCGTCACCGACGATGCCGCTCTGTTTGAGAAGAGCGAACTACCAGTGCTGGTCGTACCCGGCGAAGAAACCAACCTCAAGGTAACGACGCCCATGGATTTGGCGATCGCAAAATTTATACTAAAGCAGCGTCTAGGCTAGCCTAGACGCTGCTTATGGACAAGCTTTGAGGCCTTGGCCCAAAGACTTTAGAGGTCACCACCGCGTAGATACAGCAGAAACACAATCACTGGCCCAGCAATAACGATCATACCGAGCATCGTTAACTGGGCAATTAGCTCAAAGTTAATATTGCTTAAAATATTGCTCAGAAAGCTCATGGATCCTCCCAACACAAGGCGATTAGACTAAAGTAAGACTTGCTTTCGGTGCTTATTTTACCTGCTAACGCGGCACTCATTTTAGATAACTTAACAAAATTCTAAGGCAGCTCCCGCTGTCGTCGAAATGCTGGGCCAGATATAGCCCGAGGAGAAATCGATGACCACCTGGCAATGTGTGAAATTTTGCGGAGCGTGCTGCTTCTTGGCCCCCGACGAGCGCCCCGACCTGGAGTCATACTTAGATCCCGACCAGCTGGCGCTGTATCTCAGCATGGTAGGTGAAGACGGCTGGTGCGTTAACTATGATCAAAGCGATCGCATCTGCACCATCTATCCCGACCGGCCTGCCTTTTGCCGGGTGACGTTTAGCACCTTTGAGACCATGTTTGGCGTCGCCAGCGACGAGCTAGACGACTTCGCCATCGACTGCTGCCAGGAGCACATCGCCGATATTTACGGCGACGAGAGTGGTGAAATGGAGCGATTTAACCGGGCGGTTGGGGTGGAGGAGTAGGTGGGTGGATGGGTGGATGGGTGGATGAGTGAAGGAAGGTCGCTTTGGCGGCTGCGGGTTGCGATTTTGTGGCCGCTTGCAGATAATGAAAGCATTATGAAATATCCGGCGGCACTCAGCGGGTTTTACCTGGCTTGATCGAACCCGGCTGAATTGACTGTCTAAACTGACCTGCCGCTTATTGTTATTGTGTCTATCTCCAGCCCTGCTTCCCAGCCTACCACCGAGGCTAAGCCCGCTGAAACCATCAGTCGAGCCGCGTTTTGGCGGATTTTTGGCTCCACCTTTATCACTATTTTTTTGGCTGAGCTGGGCGACAAAACCCAGGTCGCTACGCTGCTCATGAGTGCCCAATCTCAGGCACCCCTGGTCGTCTTTTTGGGCGCTGGCACCGCTCTAGTCACCACCAGCTTGATTGGCGTGCTGCTGGGGCAGTGGTTGGCCCGCCGCGTGCCCCCCGCCACTCTCGACACCGCTGCTGGGGCCATGCTGCTGGGCATCACCGTCTGGCTCCTCTGGGATATTGTTCACCTCTAGCCCCTGGTCGCCCTCATCTCCTCACTCTCTCCACCCACTCATCTCCCCACCCATCCACTTATCTACCTATGGATTGGAACCTTCTCGCCCTCAGCTTTACCACTGTATTTATCTCAGAATTGGGAGATAAAAGTCAGCTGGCTGCGATCGCCCTCGGAGGTAGCTCCAATTCTCCCCGCGCCGTATTCTTCGGCACCGCTGCCGCTCTCCTACTGGCCAGCCTGCTCGGAGTGATCATTGGAGAAGGCACCGCCCAGATTTTGCCCGAGCGCCTAGTCAAGGCCGTAGCGGCGATCGGGTTTGCCCTGCTGGCCGTCAGGCTGCTGTGGCCGGGGGAAAACGCTGACTAGGTTATTTTGAGCGCCTGACCTAAAACTGGATGCGATCGATCACATCATGCAGCGTCTGCGCTGAGTGCTGCAAAAGCTCCTGTTCATGCTGACTCAGCGAGAGGTTCAGCCGCCGGGTTACGCCGAAGCGTCCCACCACCGCAGGCACGCTCAGACATACATCACTAACGCCAAAAATTTCATCCATAACGCAGCTCACCGTTAGCACCCGGTTTTGGTCGCGAATAATCGACTGCACAATTTGGGTGACGGCCAAACCCACGGCGTAGTTGGTATAGCCCTTGCGCTGAATGATTTCGTAGGCGGCATTTTTGGTCTGCTGAAAAATCTCATCCATCGCCTCGCGCTCGGCGGCGGGCATTCCCTCGTAGTAGAGAGGGGTGCCGCAGACATTGGCATGGCTCCAAAAAGGCACCTCGCTGTCACCGTGCTCGCCAATGATATAGGCATGCAGGCTGCGCGGATCAATCCCCAACCGCCGGGATAGTAGGTACCGAAACCGCCCTGTATCCAGCACGGTACCCGAGCCAAAAACGCGCGCCTTGGGTAGCCCTGACAGTTTCCAGGCCGCATAGGTCAGCACATCAACCGGGTTAGACACCAGCAGCAAAATGGCTTCCGGGCAGTGGGCCACAATGTCGGGGATCAGGTGCTTGAGAATTTCGACGTTCTTTTGCACCAGATCTAGGCGGGTTTCTCCTTCCTTCTGGGCCGCCCCGGCCGTGATAATCACCACATCGGCCCCGGCCCCATCGGCCATGGTGCCAGCCGTAATGGCTGTGGGTTCTACAAACGACATGCCCTGCTCTAGATCCATCACCTCGCCAATCAGCTTTTCCTGATTGATGTCTACGAGAACCAGTTCATCCAGCACGTTTTGAATCATCATGGCGTAGGCACAGGCCAAGCCTACCTGCCCCGCCCCCACAATCACCCCCTTCAGCGGTCTCAGCGGGTCGACGTGCAGATTGGGCAGCGGATTGGTGGCAAAAAGGCTATCAAACATAAGACATCCTGGTTTACGGGGCCAATGCCTTTAATAAACCACGGTGCTAGCCAATTGTCCTGTAGTTGGCACGTCAATCGGGGGCACAACTGGACGGGTTAGTTTTGAGCCGGTAGAGATGGGTCAGCGGCGACGATCGCCTGTCGGCTAGCCACCATTGCCTCTAGCTGGGCCTGGAGGTCTTTGGTTAGCTGCTGCGCCCCAGCCTTAAGCACCTCGGGAGTATCTTGCCCCTTGAGATAGCCCTGCACCAGCAGGGGTTCGCCAATGTGAATCTGGGCTGGGCAGCGCCAGTTTGGGTAGGCCTCGCCGTAGGAAATATCTACAGGTAAAACCTGCAACCCCAGGCCCGATTCAGCGGCCTCGGCCTGCACCGCCAGCCGGGCTAGACCGGGCTTTAGCCCGTGGACGCGGTCATCGCGGCGAATACCACCCTCAGGGTAGATCACCAGCATTTCGCCCTCTATCAACAGGTCAATGCCGTAGCGCAAGCTGGCCACCGTGGGCCGCCGCACATTGACCGCAAAGCCCCCCAACCGGCGAATAAACCAGCCCTGCAGGCCTTTGACCTCATCGGCGGTGACCATAAAGCGCAGGTCCCGCCCGGTGACATGTCGGCCAGTGGCAAAGGGCAGCAAAATAGAGTCCCAGCGAGCCCGATGGGTGGGAGCCAAAATAACCGGGCCTGCGGTGGGCACCCGATCTTGGCCAGTAATGGTGATAGCGCTAAAGTAAGCGGGCACCACCAGGTGCTGACCCAGAAAATAGGCCAGCGGGGTCAGCACGGGCGAACAGCGCGATCGCACAGGTGCAGTGGGCAAAGGCCCGCTCTCGGAGGCCATCGCGCCCCCCTTCGATTCGGCAGCAGACGATTCAGAGAACTCAGACGATTTCATAGGAAGGCGGATTGCAGAAGCCATGGTCAGCTAAACCCTATAGTGCCGATACCAGGTCTCCCCAGTGTGCCCGGTTTGGTGGCCTTACAGCCTACAGCCGGAAACAAAAGGGGGCTGGCCCTGGTCTATATCACCACCCTATAGCCCCTGCCTCTAGACGCGAACCCAGAGCAGGACAGTTCAGCCGGTGTCATGGTGAAAGGGTTTTGCGACGCTGCGCTTGGCGACGCTGCTGAAACCACCGCTGCAGCTGCTCGCGGCACGGTTCGGCCAAAATACCAGTCACAACCGGCAACCGATGGTTTGACGAAGGGGCATCGGGCAGGTTCAGAACCGATCGCACCGCTCCAGATTTGGGGTCGGCTGTACCATACACTAGCAGCCCCAGCCGACTCAAAACAATTGCCCCAGCGCACATCGGGCAAGGCTCTAGCGTGACGTAGAGCGTGCACTCGTTGAGATGCCAGTTGCCCAACTGGCGGGCCGCCTCTCGCAACGCCAGCACCTCGGCGTGGGCGGTGGGGTCTTGATCTTGCTCGCGGCGATTGCCCGCTTCCGCCAGCACCACGTCGCCAGGGCCAATCACCACGGCACCCACGGGCACATCGCCTGCGCTCCCCGCCAGGTCTGCCAGTTCTAGCGCCCGCAGCATCCAGCGACGGTGGCGCAGATCTAGCTCATCCTCCAGGGTAGGCGGGGGCATCTCGTAGGGCATAGCGGGGGCAAATCAAAATAATCTGGCCAGACTATTCAATCTAGCCAGATTATTTACAGTAAGACAACAGGTTGGGCCGATCACAAAGGCTAGGAAAGTGGCATTAGCCAGCGGTCAGGAGCCACCTAAACTGTCGAAAACCTAAGATCAGCCACGCTACCCAGGCGCGGCTTTGTCAGTAGGAGAGATAGCGCAGGTAGCAAGTAACCGAGCAAACGCCCATCTACCCATCTAAACTACACGTGCGCAAACAGAACCCGAAATCAAATGTAAGCCGAAATGTCTTCGCCGCACTCGTCGGCCAGGTAGCACAGAGCCCGAAACCGCAGCTCGACCAGTTCGTTGTAGAGGGGGTTGAGCTTGCACAGGGGTGGAATGTGGGCAACAGAGTGACCGCACAGCACGATATCGCGCTCAAAGGGGCACTGGGCCGGAATGAGTTCGGCTACCTTACGGGCTCGACGTGGCGTTTCAACTCGCAGGTGGCTAACCCACTGACGTAGCGGCCGAAACAGATCTAAATTTAGAGTGCGACCTGTAGCGCGGAGATTCTGACTGAGAGTAGACATCAAGCGTTTCATAATTAAACCTCTCGCAAGTCCAACAATTGAGACTGTCTGAGAAAACATCAAGCATTGAGCTGGACTTGACATAAAAACTCAATACTTGACCAGAGGAACATAGAGACAACAAAAGACCTTAGTGAAGCCTTTGCTCAAGCTAAAGAATTCCCTCAGACATCAGGTAAAGCATCAGCAAAGCTCTCTTCTTTTCAACTAAAGCTCCAGTAAAGAGAACCTTCAACAGACTGAGATAAAATTCCGGAAAGGTCTGTGATATATGGGTCGTAAGGCATCAAGGGCTTCCTCTGGCGCGTTCCTCTAGGCACTATTTTCAAGTAGTTTTACCGATCCTGCCTGTAGTTAATTATTTCAAGCAGGCCTGGCTTTTTGCGTAAAAGCCATGACACTTTTGCAACCGGGCAGAAATACCCAATATCATCGCGCCAGGAATCGTTTTTTTGTATAGAACGCTACTCAATGCTCAATCTGATACCATCAGCGGTGATTGAGTTGATGGCATAAGAATCAATGGCTAAATATGTAATGTGGGGCACTTACTGCGAGAACGTGCTCGAAAAGCGTGCCCCCTACCGAGCAGAGCATCTGCAGGGGTTGCAGCAGCAAAAAGACAGCGGTGCGCTGGTCGCCCTTGGCCCCACCGTCGATAACACCAAAGTGTTTGGCATCTACGAGGCCGAAAGCGAGGCGGCGGTGCGCCAGCTCGTAGAGAGCGACCCCTACTGGCAAAATGGCATTTGGACGGGCTACGAGGTCTACGCCTGGAACCAGGTGTTTTGAGGAGCACAGAGGTTTTCCCAGCCGTTGGGCTACGCTGGCGACCATTTCCCATTAGAATAGCTTCGTTCGGGTTCATCGCCCAGGGCATAGTTCCCCAGTAGCGTGGTTCAGTGAGGTGCCGTGGCTAAGTTAGCTCCTACCCAAGTCGAGCAGCTCCAGAGCATCGGGGCGTATCTGCGCCAGGTGCGACAAGAGCAGGGGTTGTCCATTGATACGCTGGCCAATCAGATCTTTATCCGCCCAGCCCTGCTACAGGCACTGGAGTCTGGGCAAGACGCTGCACTACCTGAACCCGTTTTTATTCAGGGATTTATTCGCCGCTACGCCGAAGCCCTGGGCTTAGATGGCCAGACTATTTCTAAAGAATTTCGGGTAACGCCAGTCGACGTAATGCCCACCCCAGAGCTAGTCGAGCGGGCCGATAGCAACGGTGCTGTATCACAACCAGAGCCTCGCCCCAGCCCGCAGGTTGCAGAGAAAGCTTCAGCCATTCCTATAGATCGTTCTTTACCACGATCGCCGCTGCCGCTGCTGCTGAGCCTGGGGGCGCTGGCGCTGGTCCTGGGCCTGGGGGCCTGGGGCCTGTTTGGTCGTGATAGCGCTACCTCTCGGGCTGGCGATCTAGGGGCTGAACCTGCGATCGATGCGCCTGAACCGACTGCTGATGCACCAGTTCTCGATCCTGACAATGCCGATGCTGACACCGCAGCTGAATCCTTAGAAGCTTTGGACGATAGCCCCAGCGCGCCTCAAGAGGCCCCCGTGGTAGTGAGCGCTAATTTGAGCGATCGCGCCTGGCTGAGCGTTGTCGCCGACGGTGAAAATGTCTATGAAGGCATTGCCGAGAGTGGCTTTGAAGAAACCTGGACTGCCCAGAGTAGCCTGGTCTTTAGAACCGGCAACGCGGGCGGGGTAGAGCTGTCGGTAAATGGCGATCGGGCCGTGGTATTGGGCAACGCTGGGATGGTTAGAACGCTAACCCTAACCCCTGATTCTGACCTGGAAACGGTTGAATCACCCTGAGTATTGCTTTAGCCCTGAGCACCAATACCCCTAAATTATGGGCCTACAATAGAAGCGACCCTCCTACTGTTCAACCGCTCGACCTATGACACCGCCCACCGAGCTTGAGACCGCCGCTACCCAGACGGCTTCCGGTGCCGCTGCCAACCCGGCGGTTGACCTCGACGATGTTCCCTACGATGTCGAGATGTCGCTGTTTGACCATCTGGAAGAACTGCGACGGCGCATTTTTTACAGCCTGATTGCAGTGGTGCTGGCCATTGTGGCTTGCTTTTGGCAGGTGAAGCCCATTGTGGCCCTGCTGGAGGTACCGGCCCAGGGGGTCAAATTTTTGCAGCTATCACCGGGGGAGTACTTTTTTGTCTCCTTTAAGGTGGCGGGCTACAGCGGATTGGTGGCAGCCAGCCCGTTTATTCTTTACCAGATTGTGCTGTTTGTGCTGCCCGGACTGACCCGCCGCGAGCGACGGCTGATCGGGCCGCTAGTGCTGGGGTCGAGCGTGCTGTTTTTTGCGGGGCTGCTGTTTGCCTACGTAGCCCTGATTCCGGCAGCGCTCAATTTCTTTATTAGCTACGGGGCCGATGTGGTCGAGCAGCTGTGGTCGATCGATCGCTACTTTGAGTTTGTGCTGCTGCTGCTGTTTAGTACCGGGCTAGCCTTTCAAATTCCAATTTTGCAGATGCTGCTGGGGCTGCTGGGCATTGTCAACTCTGAGCAAATGATTAAGGGTTGGCGCTACGTGCTGCTAGGAGCAGCTGTACTGGGGGCCGTACTGACCCCCTCGACCGATCCGGTGACCCAGAGCCTGCTGGCGGGGGCGGTGCTGTTTCTCTACTTTGGCGGCATTGGGCTGGTCAAGGCGATCGGTCGATAACGGCTTAACCGGCTTGGGGTTTAGGGTGAGGTGCAGCTTTGAACCCTAAACCCGCTAGCTCTCGCCATTCCCGTGGCTTTAAACGTCCCACTTTAGCCGTCCAGTGCCGACAAGGCAGGCTGGGGCGATCGCCCCTTCTTCCTGAGTATGAATCACCAGCGATACCGCGTCCACAATCAGCGCTGCAAGCAGCAGCACCTCATTGCCAAACAGCTTTGGCCCTGCCCAAAGGGTGGCAAATTCGAGCAGTGAAAAAGCTGTTTATGTATGTTGTATGGCTAAGGGCGGGGGTGCAGAAATAGGGGCACAACCGTGCTAGACCCTTGAGGCATAAAGCTATCGACGGCTGAAGATTCTTATAATGAATCAACGTAGTTCTGCCCCAGGGGTTGCCATGTCAACGCAACGACCCAAGCCCGAGTCGCGCCGTGACGTGCTCAAATATTTTGGTCTTTTAGCAGGGGCGGCTGCGTTGCCCGCATCCCTGCGGGCCTTTGGCACACAGATGGGCTTTTCAAGCCGCCTGGGACCGGCGCTATCGGCGCTGCCTATGGATATGGCTGAAGCTACGCCGCTGGCCGCCGCTAGCCTCAGCCCCCATCGGGTGGCGCTGGTCAAAACGACCGACCGGGCTGCCGGAGTGCGTCAGGCGATCGCCCTGCTGAACCCCCCCAGCTTCAGCGGCAAGACTGTTTTCATCAAGCCCAACTACAATACTGGCGATCCGGCCCCGGCCTCCACCGACCCAGTGGTGCTAGAAACCCTGGTGCAGGAGATTCAGCAGGCTGGGGCCACGGCTATTACAGTGGGCGATCGCTCGGGTATGGCCGCCACCCGTGCCGCGATGACCCAGCAGCAAGTGTTTGCCCTGGCTGAGCGCTATGGCTTTAACGCCCTCGTCTTTGACGACCTGGGCCGCGACGACTGGCAATATTTTGAGGCGGCAGGCACCAACTGGTCGCAGGGGTTTGCGATCGCCCGCCCCATTCTCAATGCCGATGCGATCGTCAACGTCTGCTGCCTCAAGACCCACCGCTTTGGTGGTCACTTTACCCTGTCGCTGAAAAACTCAATTGGCATGGTGGCTCGCCGGGTGCCGGGCGATGGGCACGACTACATGCGCGAGCTGCACCGCTCGGCCAATCAGCGGCTAATGATTGCCGAAGTCAACCGCGCCTATCGCCCGGCCCTGGTGGTGGTGGATGGGGTCGATGCCTTTGTGGGCGGCGGTCCCGAGCAGGGGCAAAAAGTACGGGCAGGCGTTATGCTGGCCAGCACCGATCGCATTGCCATTGATGCAATCGGCATTGCCCTGCTGCGAAAGCTGGGTACAACGCGCGACGTGTCGAGCGGGTCGATTTGGCAGCAGGCGCAGATTCGCCGAGCGGCGGATCTCGGCTTGGGCGCGACCCAACCCGCCCAGATTGAACTGGTGACGGCGGATGGAGCCAGCGCCCAGATGGCGGACGAGATTCGCCAGTTTCTAACCTAGTCTGCTGAAATTTCTTTTCTTCCGCGAGTTGTGTAGCGGGAGCTAGTACTCTGAGGCGGAAGTTTAGGGACTATTTCTGCAGGCTAGGGAGCAGGGGAGCTAGGGAGCCAAGCGCGCCAAAACGGTGGATATATTTCAGCCTTCGAGTACTAGAGGAGCGAAAGGCAGGCTTGGGCGATCGCCCATTCTTCCTGGGTATGAATCACCAGCGATCGCACCCTAGAATCCTGATTGGCAATATCCTGATCCTCCTTAGCTCGGCTCAGGTCTTCCTTGAGCCGCAGCCCCAAAAACTCAAACGGTGCGCAGGCCTGCTGCCACACCATTGGGCTATTTTCGCCAATGCCAGCGGTGAAGACCACCACATCCAGTCCGCCCAGGCTGGCGATCATTCCGCCCATGTCGCGGCGCAGGCGATGAATAAAGGTATCAAAGGCCAGCTGAGCCTGGGCATTACCCTGCTCCATCGCCTCAGTCACCGATCGCATGTCATTCGACTGGCCCGACAGCCCTTTCAGACCAGACTCTTTATTCAGCAGTTGGTCGAGCTGGTCGGCGCTGTAGCCCTGGCGCATCAGGTAAATGAGAATGCCGGGGTCCACGCTGCCCGAGCGACTGCCCATCATCAACCCATCCAGCGGCGTAAAGCCCATGGTGGTGTCGATACTAATGCCGCCCTTGACCGCCGCCAGCGAGCAGCCATTGCCCAGGTGACAGGTGAGAATCTTGAGGTCAGCGATATTCCTTCCCACCATATCGGCGGCCCGTTGAGCCACGTACTGGTGGCTAATGCCGTGGAACCCGTAGCGGCGAATGCCCTGCTCGACCCAGGCGTAGGGGCCGGGATAGGTGGCGGCGGCCTCGGGCATGCGGGCATGAAAGGCGGTATCGAACACGGCCACCTGGGGCACGTTACCCAAAATGCCCTCTAGCGCCTCAATGCCCTGGAGGTTGGCCGGGTTGTGGGCCGGAGCCAGCGGAATCAGCCGCTGAATCGCGGCTTTAACCTGATCGTCAATGCGCACGCTGTCAATGTACTCGCGCCCGCCGTGCACCACGCGGTGGCCGACAGCATCGATAGCTGAAAGGCTCTCTAACACCTGGGTTGGTCCGTCTACCAACGTTTTCACCATTGCCTCAAGGCCTGCGGCTTTGTCGGCAACGGGCAGCACCTGCTGAATCGATTCTCCTGCACCGCTGGCGGAGAGTTCTACCTTGTCCTGCTGATGGGTCCAGTCGAGGGCGGCGCGCCAGAGTGGTTGGGGCGCAGCGCTCTCGGCTCCCTGACTGAGGTCAAACAAGCAGCTTTTGTGGCTGCTCGATCCGGCATTGAGCACGAGAATTTTCATGGTTTCAGCTAGGTACCCGGTCTCGAATCTAGCTCCTCGGGCAAATGGGAGCGATCGCCGTGTTTGGCCAGCATTGGCCCGTGCTGGTCGAACCGGACCAGACTGAGCGAAGCAACAGGCAGCTCGATGCGATCGCGGTACCGACCGCTATCGATACCCAAAAGATTGCAGAGAATCAGCCGAATCGTGGTCTTGTGCGACACAATCAGCACGTTGCCGGAGCTGTGGTTGGCCTCAATTTCGGCAATTACTAGGGCGGCGCGGCTGGCCACCTGTACCCCCGTTTCTCCTCCGGTGGGCGGGTTCCAGGCGGGTTCGGCCAGCCAGCGAACGTAGTCTTTGCTGTAGCGGCGCTCCACCTCCTCGTGGGTTTGGCCTTCCCATTCGCCAAAGTACATTTCCTTCAGCCCGTCGCGCTGCTCCATCGTCAGGCCCGTTGCTTTGCAAATGGGGGTAGCGGTGACTACGGTGCGCCGCAGCGGGCTGGCATAGATAGCCTGCCAGGGTAGGCGCTGGTATTTGTCGGCAAAGGCCTGCGCCATGGCCAGGCCTGAGTCGGTCAGCTCCGGGTTAGACAGGCCGCAGTAGGTGCCGGTCTGGCTCGATTCGGTTTCGCCGTGGCGCAGAAAGTAGAGGTTGAGAGACATGGGGAAGAGAAACGTTAAGGAAAACGGGCGATCATTGCCTTTCTATCGTCCTTGCCGACTCGATCGCTGGCATCCCCCCTTAGGTAACCTCAGTTCGGTATAGCGCCATCCCCTCCTTTGGAGGGGTGCCCGTAGGGCGGGGTGGGTTCAAAACGGCTACAGCAGGTAATCAGCTGCATAGGGTGATGTTCCGCCGCTAGCCCCGACTGACCCACCCC
>NZ_JADEXE010000609.1 GCF_015207265.1 Nodosilinea sp. LEGE 07298
GGGAGCATGTCAGGTTTGCAAGGAGGGTTGAAATAGGTGAGGATGCCAGTGTTGACCTAGCGACCTAACCGATGACCCCCGAGAAAGCAGCCCAACTCAAAACCCACCTTGAGGCTATCGCTGAACTGCTCTATAAGGAGAGTGATCCGGCTGAGATGCAGACCTTGGAGGAGATTGAGATGACAGTGCGTAAGCAAATTCAGGCGTATGTCAGCCCAGAACTCGGCCATTTTTTATCCGCACGGTTAGTGGCACAACAGCCGGACGTACCCGGCATTTGAAAAGTACCTTGGGCGAGTTGAGCGTCACCACCCGTCAGGCGGAACGACTGTCGGTGCCGGTCTATCGTCAGTTAAGCCCTCATCTAGAAAACTGTTGCTTGCGCGTGAGTGCGAATGTCTCCTACGAACAGGCGGCCAAAGACGTCGGGTATTTGACAGGTATCCGGGTTCCAGCCAAGACCCAGCAGCGATTGGTACAGCAGCAGAGCTTCCCTCACCCTAAGACCGATGAGGCGTTGAGCGAACTCAGTGTGGATGGCGGTAAAGTACGCATCCGAACGGCTTTAGGCGAGATTTGCCAATGGGCAGACTACAAAGCCATTGCTACCGAAGTCGGAATCGTAGCGGCTTACCACGAGAATGCTGTCCTCATTGATTGGACGAACCAGCAATCTTTAGCGTCCCCGGTAACCTGTTTAGGTGATGGCCATGATGGCATTTGGAACATCGTGGCTCAGATTAGCACCCCAGAGGAGCGCCGAGAGATTCTCGATTGGTATCATCTCGTTGAAAACCTCCATAAAGTGGGTGGGTCGCCTAAGCGGCTTCATCAAGCCGAAGCCTTACTCTGGCAGGGCAAGGTCGATGACGTCTTAGCACTCTTTGAGCCCTTGAGCAAAAAGCAGGCCCAGGCCTTTTGCAACTACCTCCGCAAGCATCGCCACCGCATTGTCAATTACGACTATTATCAGCGCGAACAAATCTGCTCGATTGGCTCAGGGGCTGTTGAATCGGCCATCAAGCAAATCAGCCGCAGAGTCAAGATTTCAGGGGCT
>NZ_JADEXE010000610.1 GCF_015207265.1 Nodosilinea sp. LEGE 07298
ATCATTTTGACCGAGGAGGAAGACCGTACCTTAAGTGAACTGCGGCAAGCTCAGACAGTTCCTTATCGGACCCGTGACCGTGCGCATATGCTGCGCTTGAATGCTCAAGGGCTGAACGTGCCTGCTATTGCCAAGATTTTTCAGTGCCAGCAACAGACCGTCAGAGTCACTCTCAGACGGTGGGAGAGTGATGGGTTAGGCGGACTGTGGGAAGCCCCTGGGCGTGGTGCGAAACCCAAGTGGCAGCCCTCAGATCTGGACTATTTGACGGCCTGTTTGGATCAAGAACCGCGCACCTATACCAGCGCTCAATTAGCTCAAAAGCTTAAGCAAGAGCGCTTGGTAGACTTGAGTAGCGACCGACTGCGACGAGTGCTCAAAAAAAAAGATATCGGTGGAAACGCACCCGGCACAGTCACAAACGGAAGCAAGACCCCGTCAAGCAAGCCCTCAAGCAGGCAGACTTAGAGACCCTGGTGCTGGCGGCTGAGGAGGGTCTGGTCGATATCAAATACCTCGATGAAGCGGGCTTTTGCCTCTGGAGTCCGGTCAGCTACAGCTACAGTCCGATAGGCGAGCAGAAGCGACTGGAGCAAACGCTCACTCGCCATGGCCGTCGGATTAGTATCTTGGGCTTGTGGCAACCGGGGGAGGCGTTCGAGTACGCACTCTCTCAAGGCGGATTTAAGGGGCCGAGCTATATCCAAGTTATGGATTGGGTGGCTCAGAAAGCAGCCCAGACCTTAGCCGAAACGGGACGCATTACCGTGGTTGTGCAGGATAATGGCTCGCTTCACAAAAGTCGCCTGGTGCAACAGCAGTGGCCTCGATGGCAGGAGCAGGGGTTATTCATCTTCTTTCTACCGCCCTATTGTTCGGAGATGAATCCTATAGAAACCCAATGGCGGCAACTGAAGTGCCACGAGATTGCCGGTCAGATGTTTGATAACGAATATGACTTGGCCATGACCGTCATTGACGGCATGGAAGCGCGTAGTAAAGCTGGAAATTATCAGCTAGAACGTTTTATGTTTAAATGCGCCTAGCTACTTA
>NZ_JADEXE010000164.1 GCF_015207265.1 Nodosilinea sp. LEGE 07298
CTCCTAGAGGGTGTTGGGTAAGTGGGCAATCAGGGCGGCGGCGGTGAGGTGGGTTTGCAGTGCCCTTATCACCGCTGGATGGGGTTGGGTAAAGATGGTGGGATAGTCGATTTCGCCGAGGTGAGGACGAATTGGGAAGGCTAGCCGTTCGCGATCGACGGAGTCTGGTCCTGCGCCATGACAGCCAAACTCCGCCTGCACGCCGGGCTTGTTGCCCCGAGCATCGAGCCGAATCCAGCGATCTAACGCCTTTATATAAACGGCATTGAGCCCGTGCAGGGTGTGAAGAGTGGGGTCAGCATCGTCGAAGACTAAGCGCTGGTAGCAAAACCCCGTGGGGATGCCGCAGCTACGCAGCAGGGCGGCGAGCAGGTGCGCTTTGGCAAAGCAGAATCCGTGGCCGTGGTGCAGCACTTCAGAGGCAGTGCAGGCTACAGGTTCGGCCTGAATGTCGCAGGTGTGGGCGATCGCATCCCGCACCCACTCGTAGAGAATCCGCGCTTGATCAACGGTAGATGCCGCCTCTTCCACGAGTGACTGAGCTTGAGCAGCAACAGCTGGATGGTCACAATCGACCACCGCTGATGGTCGCAGGTAGTCGGTAAGCTGGGGCGATTCTAAAGCCAGTTCAAAAGACATTTAGTGATTCTCCCTGATTAAATTAACCGTCAAATCCAGCTCCATCAAGTTGCTGTCGCTAAAGCCCAGACTGGTGTAGAACGATCGCGCCTGGGGGGCCGCATTCAGCACCACCTTCGTACAGCCCAGGCCGGTCAGATGCTCCACTATCAGCTGCATTAGTCGGGTAGCAATGCCTTGTTTGCGGTAGGCCGGTTCTACATAGACGCCCCAGATGTAGCCATACTGGCGCTGGCTGGCCGACAAAATCAGTGGGTACAGACCACTGAAGCGTTGCCCACTGGCAGAGCCGACGATCGTCCCATCCGCTGTGGCTACAAAGGCTTGGTAATTAAGGGTTTCACGCGCTGTGGCAATAAAGTCGAGGCTAATGGCCAACCACTCGGGCTGAATGCCATCGGCTGAAATGCCCAAATCGCGCCACATCGCATAAAAATGCTGAGCGATCGCCGCATCTTCTGAGGGCGGGCTCGCCCGGAAGGTTACAGGAGATAGAGCCTTCATGGCCGTAATCCGTTACTGCGAAAAGTCTGATGGGACTTAGCATAGACAGAGTACTGGCTGGCTACAAGAGCCAATTTTAATCAATCTAACCAGTCCACTTTGGCCATCCCCCCATCCCTCGTGCCCATGGACTTTGCCCTAGCCCTCGATTCTCACAGCCCGGTTCCCTACTACCAGCAGATCTACGAGGCGCTGCGGCAGGCCATTCTGGCTGGGCGGCTGTCGGCACAGCAGCGACTGCCCTCTACTCGGGCGCTGGCCAGTAGTCTGGGTGTTTCTCGCGCCACTGTGACCCAAAGCTACGACCAGTTGCTCAGCGAGGGCTATCTGCAAACCGTGGTCGGCTCAGGCACGTATGTGTGCGACCAACTGCCTGACGATCTGCTGCACACCCCTGGTCTAGAGGTGGCCTCAGCCCTACCGTCACCGCCGGTATCTCTCTCGGTCTACGGTCGCCGCCTGGTCGATTTTGCCGATCGCCCTACGCCTGAACCCGATGCCCCCATTAGCTTTCGCTACGGTCGCCCGGCCCTCGATCAGTTCCCGCTGGCGCTGTGGCGGCAGCTGCTTTCGCGCCACTGTCGGCAGGGCGACTGGCTCGACTATGCCACCGACCCCATGGGGTACTGGCCGCTGCGCTGCGCGATCGCCGCTCACCTCAGCCAGGCCCGCGCCGTTCACTGCCAGCCCGACCATATTTTGATCACCAACGGCACTCAGCAGGCCCTCGATCTGGCCACGCGGGTGCTGGTGTCTGCGGGCGATGCGATCGCCCTCGAAGAACCCAGCTACCTCAGCGCCCGCAGTGTTTTTACCAGCCAGGGGGCCATTCTGCACCCAGTTCCGGTGGATGAGTCGGGCCTGAATGTAGACGCGCTGACTCAGCTCACTGCCCCCATTCGCTTGGTCTACGTCACGCCGTCCCATCAATTCCCGACCGGGGCGGTACTGTCGCTGCCCCGACGGCTGGCGTTGTTGGCCTGGGCGCAGCAGCGCGGCAGCCTCATCTTTGAAGATGACTACGATAGCGAATACCGCTACACGGGGCGTCCCATCCCGGCCTTGCAGGGGTTGGGGAATGGGCAGTCGGTGCTGTACGTGGGCACCTTTTCGAAGGTGCTGTTTCCATCGCTGCGGGTGGGCTATATGGTGCTGCCGTCGGCTCTGGTGCCGGTGTTTCGGCGAGCCAAGTGGCTGAGCGATCGCCAGGTACCCGGCCTAGAGCAGGCTGTGCTGGCCGACTTTATCGCCGCTGGGCATTTAGAGCGGCACATTCGCCGTATGCGATCGATCTACGACCAGCGGCGACAGGCTTTGGTGACCGCCCTGACTCAGCACTTCGGCGATCGCGTCACCATTCTGGGCGAAAATGCCGGACTGCACGTGATGGTAAGATTCCAGACCCAAATCCCCGATGCCGATTTGATTGCCAAAGCCGCCCAGGTTGGTGTCGGACTGATCTCCGCCAGCCCTCAGTACCTCGGCCCCAGCCCCGGCCATGAGTTTATCTTTAGCTACACCGAGCTAGATGAGAGTGCAATCGTCGTTGGAGTAAAGCGCCTAACGGCCCTGGGCCTCTAAGGCTGCTCAGGTTTAAGGTGAATGGCAGAGATTTCAGCCTTTAGATAGAAACAGCAGGCTTGATCAAACACTTTTGACTGAACTGCACCAAAGGCTGGAACTTTAGGGCATTAAAATCAGTCTACTGTCTTGGCTAAAATAGTAGCTTGAGCGCTGCACCAACGCTTTGCAATGTGACAGTTGAAATAGCGGAAAGTCGCTCAGTAACTACAGCAGAAATAGCACTAAATTATCTAAAGATGACGAAGCAGAAATGGTTGTCGCATCTAATTGAAAGATCAAAAAGGCCACTGAATTGTCCCATGAACGCGCCAGACAGGTTTTGAATCAGTTTTCCTATTTTTTAAAGAGCTAAAAGGTTTGGGCATTTTTCAAGCCTAGATCGACAGAATTTGGCCTAGAAAATAGAAGATCAACCTATTAGAGGTTTCCGGTCGCGATCGTGAATCTCAATCTACTCAGCCTTGCATCCACATCTTTTTTGCCTTTGGAGTTTTCCTATGTCTAATTCTCTCCATTTCAAGTCTGGAACAGCCCTATTGCTGGCCCTTGGGTTAAGCGTAGGTGCTGTTGCACCAGTGATTACAGCCGCGCCTGTCGTGGCCCAAACCCAAACTCAGAGCCAGTTTACTGACGTATCTTCAACCTACTGGGCGCGTGAATTCATTACTACGTTGGCCGCCAGAAATATCATTGCCGGGTTCCCAGACGGTACATTTCGGCCCGATGAACCGGTAACCCGCGCCCAGTATGCGGCAATGGTTCGTCAAGCCTTTAATCAGTCATCGGTGCAGAGCGCCACCTCCTTTGTCGATGTGCCTGCCAATTACTGGGCCGCCGCTGCCATTCGTGAAGCCAATATGATGGGATTTTTGTCGGGCTACCCCGGCAATGTGTTCCGCCCCGACCAAAATATTCCTCGGGCTCAGGTGCTGGTTTCTCTATCTAACGGCCTAAACTACACCGCCAGCAGCCAAAACAGTGTTCAAGTCTACCGCGATGCTACCCAAATTCCTGAGTATGCGGTGGCCAGCTTGGCGGCGGCTACAGAACGGCGCATAGTGGTTAACTACCCCGATGTGCAGGTGTTGAGACCTAACCAAACGGCGACTCGGGCCGATGTGGCGGCCTTCATCTATCAAGCTCTGGCCAGCCAAAATCAGGTGGCCACGATCAATTCTCCCTACATTGTTGGGCAGCAGCAGGCCGCTGTTCAGCCTAGCGTGCCTACTGGTACCGTGCTCAGCGTGGCCTACGAACAGAGCGACAAAGTTGTTGTGCTTCCAGACGAAACCGCTGCGCTGACCCTGAATGTGGCTCAGGCCGTAACCGATAGCACCGGGCGGGTGCTGATTCCGGTGGGTAGCCAGGTGGTCGGGGAACTGCGCCCTAGCGGCAATGGCTCTCAGTTTGTAGCCCAGGAACTGGTGCTACCCGGCGGGCAGCGCCTGGCGATTAATGCCACGTCGCAGACGATCACCACCACCGAAACGATTCGTCAGGGTGGCACCTTTGGCGAGACGCTGGCGGGCGCGGTGCTGGGCTCGGGCGCAGCGGCTGCGATCGCTCGCACCACTGGCGACCAACGGGTCGGTGCCCTAGAGGTCTTAGCCGGAACCGCTACCGGAGCCACGCTCGGCAGAATCTTTGGGCGCAACCAGGTTGATGTGATTGCGATTAACCCCAGCCGCGATCTGAGCCTGACCGTCAACGCACCCCTGACACTGTCGGCCCGGTAAACGGCGCTGAACGGTGAGTGGCCCTTAAAAGGGTAGAGGAGAGTTGAGCGCGATCGCCGCCTGACTGTGGGGATGCGTGAACTGTAGGGTGTGGGCGTGGAGATAAAGGCGATTCCTTCGGATAGCTTCGCTAACGCTCGGTTGACCCTGGCCGTAGAGGCGATCGCCCCAAATCGGCGCATTCAACCCCTGAGGATGGGCGGCATGTACCCGCAGCTGGTGGGTGCGCCCGGTGAGCGGGTAGAAGGCGATGCGGGTTCGCTCTCCCTCGCGGTGCAGTACGTCAAACTTGGTTTGGCTGGGTTTGCCGTACTGCCAGTTCACCCACTGCCGGGGTCGCTGGGTGGGGTCGCCCCATAGCGGCAGGTCAATCAGGCCCGATGATTTGGAGATGTGACCTACCACGACTGCCTGGTAGGTCTTTTGCACCTGACGCTGGGCGAACTGCTGGCTGAGCTGCCGGTGGGTGTCGGCATTGAGGGCCAGCAGCAGCACTCCGGAGGTGTCTTGATCGAGGCGGTGGACGGGTTGCAGAAAGGCATCCTGAGGCATCGTCAGGCGCAGCCGGGAGAGAACGCTGTCGGCGCGATCGCGGTAGCGCCCCGGTACTGACAGCAGCCCGGCTGGCTTATCCACTGCGATTATCCAGGGATCCTGGTACAGAACAGTAACCTCAAGCCCTGGTTGAATGCCTCCAATGTGTAGGGGCGCAGCATGCTGCGCCCCTACCGGGATGTCTGTGGAGCCCAACACCTGGGCCGACAAGCCCGACAGCAGAAACCCCATAATTGGCTGGCAGCGATCGGCGCAGGCCCCGTAGAATTTGCCCGCTTGTTTGTCGCCCTGGGGTGGACCCCACCAAAACTCGGCCATAGCCAGGGGCTTGAGGCCGTGCTCGGCGGCGGTGTGCAGCAGCTTGGGGGCGCAGCAGTCGCCCGTGCCCGTGGGCAAGTTGCCCAACGATTGAATCGCGACCGATTCTCCGGCGAAGTTGGTAAGGCTGTAGGCGGCGTGCATATCGGCCTGGAGCTGGCGCGAGAGATCGCGTCGGCGCTGCTTGAGGGCGGTGATTTCGGCATTGGCGGCCTGAATTTTGGTTTCTAAAGGGGCGAGGCGATCGCGCCACTGCTGCTTGAAGCTTCGTAGCTCGGCCTTGTCGCCCCGGCTCTCTTGCTCCAGGGCGGCTAGAGCAGCCGCGAGGGATTCTCCTGCCAGAGTGCGGGCGGCGGTTTGGCGTTGAAGATCGCGAGCCTGTTTGCGATCGCGGTGCTGCTGGCTCAATCTCTGGCGGGCCTCGGCTTGCTCTTGCTGCCAGCGATTGTAGGTCTCCCGTTCTGGTAATGCCTGTAAGGTGAGCAGGCGGTCTTTGATCGCTGCTAGCCGGTCGAGGGTGTGGGCCTCTTGCAGGGCTACCTGCGATCGCCCCGGTATGGGCGGCACCCAGCCGGGCACCTGCGCCTGCGCCTGCCACAGCCCCGAAAATGCTTTGAGCACTCCGATCCCGGTGGGGGTTTGCACCAGCAGCACGCCGTACATTTTGCCCTTGCTGTCCTCGCATGGCTGAACGGCTTCGAGCTGCGCCATCAGCTGTTGGACTACTGCCTTTGCCAGGGGCGTGCGGGGCAGCCTGTACGCTTGTCTAGTGCGAGGGCAGTGGCCCTGATAGTGGTAGTCAGCCGTATCGGAGGCGAGCGGTTTTGCGCCAGTCAACCAGTCGTCTAGGGGAGAAAGCAGTGTATCCAGCACGTTTTAATACCGAATCTGACTTATAAGATCTCGCTGTGTAACTGATACCCCGTAGGGGCATCGCACTGCAATGCTCCTACGGATTGGGAGCGTAAAGCTGAGGTTTTGCATGAGCATGGGGATATACAGGTTCTACCGTTAATAATTTCTAACCTAAGGCAGATTGAGATTTATTTAAATCTATCCAGAAGACTAGGATCTATCTAAAAGGAGATTGGGAATAAATCTGACCCTGATAAGGTAACGAAGCGTGATGCTGTGTTTTTGACAGCGGTGCTAACCTCGCTAAAAAAGATTATTCCCCATGACAACAGACCTCAAGGTTGGAGCGATTTTACAAGGCAGTGGTCAGTGTCGTTTTACACTTTGGGGACCTGAGCTAGACTCGGTTGAACTAGAGCTGCGATCGCCTCAAAAAGATACCGTTTCGATGCAGAAAAGCGAGGATGGCTACTGGTCAACTACGGTTGAAAAGATTGCCGAAGGTACGCAGTATTTCTACCGCGTGAATCAGTCTGAGGATCTGCGGCCCGATCCGGCTTCTTTTTATCAGCCAGAAGGGGTGCATGGCCCCTCGGCGGTGGTTGACCTCAGTCGCTACCAGTGGAGCGATGACGGCTGGAAAAATATTCCCTGGCCAGACTACGTTATTTACGAAGTCCACATCGGCACGTTTACCAGCGAGGGCACCTTTGAGGCCGCGATCGCGCAGCTGGCCGACCTCAAGGCGCTGGGCATTACCGCGATCGAAATTTTGCCCGTGTCGCAGTTTCCGGGCGAGCGAAACTGGGGTTACGACGGCGTGTTTCCCTACGCCACCCAAAACTCCTACGGCGGCCCGGAGGGGTTCAAGCGCCTAGTCGATGCCTGCCACCAGGAAGGGTTGGCGGTCATTTTAGATGTGGTCTACAACCACTTTGGGCCAGAGGGCAACTACACCGGCTGCTTTGGCCCCTACACCACCGACAAATACAGCACCCCCTGGGGCAACGCCATCAACTTCGACGACACCTGGAGCGACGGCGTGCGCCAGTACTGCATCGAAAACGCCCTTTACTGGCTGCGCGAGTTCCATGTCGACGGGCTGCGGCTCGACGCCATTCACGCCATCTACGACTTTAGCGCCAAGCATGTGCTGGCTGAGATGGCCGAGCGGGTCGCCGATCTATCGGAACAACTGGGCAAGCCCCTGTATATAACTGCCGAAAGCGACCTCAACGACACCCGCATTATTCGCCCGGTGGAGCAGGGTGGGTTTGCCCTTCAAGCCCAGTGGAGCGACGACTTTCACCACGCGTTGCACACCCTGGTTACGGGCGAGCGCTACGGCTACTACAACGACTTTGGCACCTGCGAAGATCTGGCGACGGCCATCCGCGATCGCTTTGTCTACAGCGGCAAGTTTTCGCCCTTTCGGCGGCGGCGGCACGGCAACGATGCCACCGATTTGCCCTCGCACCAGTTTATTGTCTGCGCCCAAAACCACGATCAAATCGGCAATGCCAAGGGCAACGATCGCCTTTCCAAGCTCATTCCCTTTGATGCCCTCAAGCTGACGGCGGCGGTGCTAATTACGTCTCCCTACATTCCGCTGCTATTCATGGGCGAAGAATATGGCGAAGTCGCGCCGTTTAACTACTTTATTGACCACAGCGATCCGGAGTTAATTGAGGCTGTTTTTGAGGGCCGCAAACGCGAATTTAGAGAGGCCCACGGCTTTGGTGAACCGGCCCCGGCTCACGAGGTGGCCACCTACGAAGCCTCTAAATTGAACTGGGATTTGCGTCAAGAGGGGCAGCACAAAACTCTGCTGAAATTTTATCAGCGGCTGCTCGAACTCAGGCGACAGCTCAAACTCAATATGCCGTCCTGTTCCAAAGATATAAATATAGCCAGCGATCGCGATCAGCAGGTAATTGTTTACCAGCGCGCTATGGCCGATGGGCCACTGCTGTTCCTCATCAACTTTAAGCAGGCTGTTACCACGGTTGATATTGAACTGCCCCAAAAAACCTGGCAGCTCAAGCTCGATTCAGCGGCTGCTGAGTGGAACGGGTCGGGGTCGTCTCTCCCCGAAAAAATTACTGAAGCGCAGTCGCTAGAGCTGCCTTCTCTGAGCTTTACGCTGTACTCAGCTGCGTAGCCTACGCGGGTGTTTCTCGCTCGACCAAGGGTTCTAGTTTGTTGAATCTTTCATCCTTTTTTGGAACTCGCCATGCGTATCCCCACCGCCACCTATCGCATTCAGTTCAACCCAGAGTTTGGCTTTGCTGCGGCCCAGAGTATTGTCGATTACCTCAAAAATTTGGGCATTTCAGACATCTATGCGTCGCCAATTTTTAAGGCGCGTCGGGGCAGCACCCACGGTTACGATGTGGTCGACCCCACTCAGCTCAACCCCGAACTCGGTGGGCAAGAGGCGTTTCAGCCGCTGATTGATACGGCGCACCACCACGGTCTGGGCTGGCTGCAAGATATTGTGCCCAACCATATGGCCTACGATGGCCAAAACCGTTACCTCATGGATGTCATGGAGTACGGCCCCAACTCTCCCTATTTTGACTTTTTTGATATTGAGTGGGAAGGCCCCGAAGAGCTGGGTGGTAAAGTACTCGCGCCCATGCTGGGAGACTTTTACGATCGCTGCCTGGAGCGAGGCGAAATTCAGCTCAGCTACGACGAGTCGGGCCTCAGCGTTAACTACTATGGCCTCCAGTTTCCGCTGCGGGTTGAGTCCTACGGCCGATTTTTGAGCTACCAATCGGGGCGGCTGGCGCAGCATTTAGACAAGCGCGATCGCACCTTTATTAAAATTTCTGGCATTCTCTACCTGGTCAAAAATGCGATCGTCGATTTGCAGGGGCGCGAGTACCGCGACCAGGCCCAGTTTGCCAAAGGGCTGCTGTGGGATGTCTACCAAGACAGCGATGAGGTGCGCGAGTTTATCGATCAAAACCTGGTCATTTTTAACGGCACGCCCGACCAGCCCAGCAGCTTTGATCTGCTTGATGAGCTGCTTTCAGAACAGTTTTACCGGCTCTCGTTTTGGAAAGTGGGGGCAGAGGAGCTAAACTACCGCCGCTTCTTTACCGTTAACGAGCTAATTTGTCTTAAGGTCGATAACGAAGACGTTTTTGATCAAACCCACGACTTAATCTGCCAAATGATAAAGGGCGGGCAGTTTAACGGGGTTAGAGTTGACCATATCGACGGGCTGTATGACCCCACTCGCTACCTGGAGCGGCTGCGCGATCGCCTGGGCGACTCTTACATTGTGGTCGAAAAAATTCTGGAATTGGAAGAAACGCTGCCGCCAGGCTGGCCCATCGAAGGTACTTCTGGCTACGACTCGCTAATTCAGCTCAACGGCATTTTTTGCCAGCAGGAAAACCAGGATTCGTTTAGCCATATCTACCAGCAGCTGACCGGCGAAACAACGCCCTACACCGAACTGGTGCGGGAGAAAAAGCAGCTAATTGCCGACACTAACCTTGTGGGCGATATCAACAACCTGGCCCGCTTTCTCAAGCGGGTCTGTCAGCAGTACCGCTACGGGCGCGACCTGACTCTCTATGGGTTGCGCACCGCCATTGAAGAGGTGCTGATTGCTTTTCCGATCTACTGCACCTATGCCAACGAAAAGGGGATTTCTGAGCGCGATTTAGCCTACGTGCAGGAGGCGATCGAAGCGGCCCGTAAGCGCATTCCCCAGCTAGTCAACGAGCTGAACCTGATCGAAAAATTCCTGTCGCTCAACTTCGAAGGCTCTTTACCTGAGGAAGAAAAGGCCCAGTGGCTGCACTTTGTCATGCGCCTGCAGCAGTTCACCGGCCCGCTGATGGCCAAAGGCTTAGAAGACACCCTGTTCTACAGCTACAACCGCTTTATCAGCCTGAATGAGGTGGGCGGGTCTCCAGGGCATTTTGGCCTCTCGGTGCGGCAGTTTCACCAGCGGCAGCAGCAGCGGCAGCAGCAGTGGCCCCATGCCATCAACGCTACCTCGACCCACGACACCAAGCGCAGCGAAGACGTACGGGCGCGGCTCAACGTGCTGTCTGAGCTGCCGACGGAGTGGGAGACAGCGGTGAACAGCTGGCGCAGCCTCAACGGCAGCCACAAAACAGTGGTGCGCGATCGCGTGGTGCCCGACGCCAACGACGAGTATTTTCTCTACCAAACCCTGGTGGGGGCCTTCCCCTTCGATGACAGCGAACTGGCCAGCTTTAGCGATCGCATGGCCGACTATGTGGTCAAAGCGGTGCGCGAGGCCAAGGTGCACACCGCCTGGCTGCGCCCCGATGCCGACTACGAAGATGGCTTTGTGGCCTTTACCCGCGCCATTCTGACCCCCGGCGACAGCAACGCGTTTCTCAAGGCCTTTCGCCCCTTTCAGCAGCGGATCGCCGACTACGGCATCTACAACTCGCTGGCCCAGGTGGTGCTCAAGCTGATGCTGCCAGGGGTGCCCGACCTTTACCAGGGCCAGGAACTGTGGGACTTTAGCGTGGTCGACCCCGACAACCGCCGCCCAGTCGACTACAACCTGCGCCGCCACTGGCTGCACGAGCTACAGCACTGGGCCGAGGGCGATCGCCCCGGACTGCTACAAAACCTGCTGGAGTACCGCCGCGACGGGCGAATCAAACTGTGGGTAACCCACTGCGGCCTAGCGGCGCGGCAGGCCCACCCCGAGCTGTTTGAGCAGGGCGACTACCAGCCTCTCTTTGCCCGAGGCACCGCTGAGGACAGCGTGGTGGCCTTTGCGCGGCAACAGGGCAATCAGTGGGTGGTAGCGATCGCCCCCCGCTTTTTGACCCAGCTGACGGCCCCCGGTGACTACCCCATTGACAAAGTATGGGCCGATACCACCCTGACCCTACCCGGCCATGTCCAAAACTGGCAGAACTGGATTACCGGCGAAACAGTCACCTCAACCGAAGACACGCCCCTATCGACCCTGCTGGCAACCTTTCCAGTGGCTATCTTAATTGGCGAAGCGGCTGATTAATGTGGCGTTGCTAAATGGTGCCATCCAGGCAAACACCGTTCGCGCTGAGGATGGCTAGTACTCAACGGCTGAAATATGCCCACCATTCCGGCTCGCCTGGCTCCCTAGCCCCCCTGCTCCCTAGCCCCCCGGAGAGTATATCTAAACTTGCGCCGCAGAGTCCTAGCTTGTTTCAGCCCATCTTCGGTGCTAGCGCAGCTTTGGGGTATGCGATGCGCTTGTGGTTGTACTGCTGCCACACCTGCACAAAAATCTCGGCAATTAGAGCCATATGATCGCGGGTGAGGCCTGATTCTACCAGCTGATTATCTTTCCAGCGGGCGCGCAGAATACGGTTGACCATGGCCAGGGCTTCATCGGGGGTGGCATTGGTCAGCGATCGCAGGGCCGCTTCGCAGGAGTCGGCCAGCATGACAATGCCGGTTTCAGGCGACTGGGGAATGGGGCCGTCGTAGCGAAAGTCGGCTTCTTTAACCGCCAGGGCCGGTTCATCCTTAGCCATTTCCTGGGCTTGGTGATAGAAGTAGCTGATTTGCATAGTGCCCTGGTGCTCGGGAATGAAGGCCTGCACGGCCTTGGGCAGTCGGCACTTGCGGGCCATCACAATCCCCTCGGTGACGTGCTTTTTAATGATCGCAGCGCTGAGCCAGGGGTCGTTGAGTTCGTCGTGCTTGTTGGGGCCACCCATCTGGTTTTCAATAAAGCCCTGGGGATCGTGCATCTTGCCGATGTCGTGGTACAGCGTTCCCGCCCGGACTAGCTCCACGTTGCAGCCCAGGGCGCGGGCAGCGGCCTCCGCCAGACTCGCCACAAATACCGTGTGCTGAAAAGTACCCGGCGCTTCTGATGCTACCCGTTTGAGCATAGGCCGGTTGGGGTTTGACAACTCCGCCAGGCGAATGGGGGTGACCAGATCAAACAGATGTTCCAGGTAAGGGCTCAGGCCCAGGGCGACAATGCTGGAAATCACGCCGTAAATGCCCTGGAGGGCTGCCCCGGTCAGCATGCCCGACCAGGCCGAAATCAGCGATACCGGGCTGACTACCAGCGTCAGCAGCAGATAGGCTACGCCCTGGGTGAGGCCTACGCCACCGCCCAACAGGGCCAGTTCTTCGCGCGATCGCATCCGGCCTGCCATCAGGCTGCATACAAAGGCTCCCGCTGCCCCAGCCATAAACGAAATACCGCTTACCGTAGCGCCGATTGGTAGCAGTACAGCCACCAGCACGACCACGGTGCCTCCCAGCACGGGGCCGTAGAAACTGCCTGCCAGTAGCCCAATGGCAGGCAAGCCGTAGGCTGCTACTCCCACCATTTTCATCACCCCAGCGCTGACCACCATGGCCGTCAACAGCAGGTAATCTTGCTGGCGGAGTCGTTGGGGTACCCAGCGCTCGATTAATAAAAACAGACCTACTCCACCGGCCACCAGCCCCCCAAACATGGCCAGCCCCCAGTAGTTAAAGCGGCGCTGGCTGAGGTTAAAGCTGTCTAGCAGCACAAACCGGCTCTGGGTAATGGTGTCGCCAGCGGCAACAATGAGCTCACCCTGCTGCACCTCCACAAAGACGGGCTTGACCGCCTCTGCGGCCATATCGGCCTGCAGGCGAGTGCGATCGCTGTCTTCCACCAGGTTGGGCTCTAGGGTAGAGAGCAGCAGCTGGCGCGAAAAGGGCTCGATGGGCCGAGGCAGCGTATCTTTGAGCTGCAGGTAGACGGCGCGATCGAGTACGTCGGGGGGCAGCCCGGAGGCAATGCCCTGGGCCAGCATGCGCTCCGCTGCTTTACGAATTTCGACCTGGGCGTTGGCCCAGTCTGGCAGGGACAAATCGAGCACCTGGGGCGATTCGCTAAGGCCTTCGGCCTGGGAAACCAGCAGCGTAAAGTTGGCCATCGCCTGCTGGTACCCCTGACGCGCCTGCTCCACAGAGTCCAGGAGATTCTCCAGATCTTGACTGCTGGAGCGCTGACCGTAGGTCCAGAGTTCGCCCAGGGCAGACTGCTGATCGGGGGTAATGGTCTGGTTGCGCAGTAGGGTATCGAGCGCTATCCGCTCATTACGGGCGTTGTCTTTGGCCAAAGGATCGATCAGGCTACGCAGCTTTAGCCAGGTCGCGTCGTCGGAGCGACGTAGGTAACCCTGCACCTGGGTTGACAAGATGCTGGTCGAGACAAAGGGCACACTCCCGGCCTGGCGGCGAATGTCGCCTACCTCCGCCAATAGACTACTCAGCGATCGCAGCACCGCCTCGTCTGTAGCGGGCTCTACCCGTAGAACCTGGAGGGCACCGTTGCGAGCATCGCGGCGGCGTTCTTCGGTGGTTTCTTTATCTTCTACCCGAATATCGGCAGGGGCAAAAATGGTGTTGGGAGCCACGCTGCCCACCTGCAGGCCCGGCTGATTGTAAAAGCGCTGCCCTAAAATGGCTGTCAGGCTCAGGGTGGTTACCACAAAGGCCAACCGGGGATGGCGAATATTTTTGCGCCGCCGTAGGGGGCGGCAGGGTTGCGGACGCCCCCTGCGCAACGGCCTCGTCTGGGCTGGGCTAGATGCGATCGGTCTTCCATTGGCCTGTCCGGGCTCTAGAGAAGGCGATCGGGGCACTAGCGTAGGGCGGGGAGCAACCGGCTTTATGGCCTGTTTCTCTACAGTCCACCAGCGCTCAACCGCAGCCACAAATTCCTGAATTGCCTTCATAGATTAAGACAGTTAGAGGGGTGGGCAAAGGCTGGAAAACCCCGAATCAAGGGCCAGCCACGCTGAATAGTTAGCCACGAGCGGTTTGAGATACCCCTTCCGCCCCCATGCGCTAGGGTCGCCAGCCCGACCGGAGCCTCTCAAACGCTATTATAGGCGGCGGTCTTGGTCAACGCCTGTACCCTTTACCCTAAACCCTGATTCCCCAAGAGAAAGAGAGCCGCTCCAGGCGATCGCTGGCATGTCCCCCGGCCCAGCGATCATGCAAGCCCGTTGCGATCGCCGCCAGGTCACTGGCCGTCAGGCCTTGCCATGCATCTTGCCCCGCCCCTGAGTACTCCAGCAGCCAGCGCTGACGCAGGCTGGCCCCCACCCCGGCTCGTCCCTGAATCAGCCCCACTACTAGCCCCGCTAGAGCCACTTCGGTCGCAGCCCAGCCGCGTTGGCAGGCCGCACCCAGCACCAGTGCAAACTCGCCCTGGCTCTGGGCCACCAGCTGTAGGATTGGCCCTAGAAGCACATCTTCGCCGTCTGGGTCGTTAGCCAAAGGTGTGGCCGCGACATTGCTCCGCCCGACCCCTGCTCCAGTCGTCTTCATTTCCTGACAGACGAGGCTAAACAGATCCTTACAGGCCGCCATCGTCGCAAGCGATTCCCCTCCGGTGAGGCTGCGCCATTGCCCCAAATCAGCGATCCAGCCAGCCACCGCAGCCGAGTGGTGGCCGTGGGCATCGGCCTGCAGCCACAGGTAGGGTAGGGCGTTGATCAGGACTGCCGCCGGGTCGGGCAGCGTTTGAAAGTGGGTTCGCCAGCGCTCTGGGCCAAGCGCATCACCTTGGGTACAGGCGCGAGCAACGTGCAGCAATCCCCCCTGCCAGCCTCCTTCGGTACCGGCTGTGGCACCCCGGTAGCAGGTAACCCAGCGATCGCTGATCACAGTAGCCTCCAGCGCTGCCCCCAGTCGGTCTGGCAGCGAGCCTGGCATTAATCTCGGCGGCATGCTCCGCTGAACCATGTTTCAGTGCGCCTTTACTCGGGTGAATTGTAGAGTCTGCTGAACCCTAGCGATAAGCTTTATGAGGGTGAATCTTAACAGTGAATTTTAAGGAGTGCAGTAGCTTATTTCTGGATGGCAATCCTATAATGCTTGCTGTCAAGCGCCTGCCGATTATCGTTACCCCGTCTGGAGTCAAGTCTATGTTCTGCGCCTCCCCCTTCACACAACGGGCTGCCCAAGGCTGGGCCAGTCCTGGGCTTTGGGGAATGGCTATGGCTATCGCCATGGTGGGCGGCGGCTTTGATCTGTCTGCCCAGGCTCAGGCCCCAGCCGAAGAGGCCACGCCGACTAGCCAACCCGCTGTTCCAACCGTCAGCGGCGGCCGCATCGTGCGGCCCACCATCCAACTGGGTAGCCAGGGCGAGTCGGTGCGCGAGCTGCAATCCATGCTCATGCTCCTGGGCTACTACCCCGGCCCGGTGACCGGCCTGTACCAAGAAGACACTGCCACCGCCACGCGCCGTTTTCAAACCGCTGCAGCTATTACCGCTGACGGTATTGTCGGCCCCGCCACCTGGAGTCGCC
>NZ_JADEXE010000165.1 GCF_015207265.1 Nodosilinea sp. LEGE 07298
GCCCCTTTGAACAACTCAACGGTTTCCGCTATCACGACAACTGGGTGCGCAACCTGCTGATTGCCTCTTCGTTAAATGGCAGAAGGCCGTTGCCCAGGAAAGCCGACACAAAATAAGTTGGAACTAGGATTAATCACCTATGCCAATGATAAGTTCTGTGAAATCTCTCAATATTCAGCGGTAGAACTCATTGGCAGCAATCATCGTTTGCTGGAGGAAGACGAACATTCTCCGGCTGATTTACAATCCATTTGGCAAACCCTCAATCGTGGGCAGGTATGGCGAGGAGAGATCCAAAAACGTGCTCAAGACGGTAGCTTGTATTGGGCTAATACTACTATTGTCCCCTTTTCTGATGGTGATAACACGCCCTATCAGTACGTCGCCATCTGTCACGATATTACGGCTCAAAAGCAGCTAGAGGCGAAACTGCGGCGACAATCCGCTCAGGAACGCCTGGTTAGGCAAATGGCTGAGCGCATTCATGGTCAAGGTTCGCTAGATCTGACCGCGATTTTGCAGACCACCGTCGCTGAAGTGCGCCATCTACTAGGCTCTGACCGAGTCCTGATATACCAACTTAACGCTGACCACAGTGGCTATGTCGTGGTGGAATCGGTGGATGCTCAGTGGCGCACAATCACGGGCACTCAGATTTACGATGACCATTTTGCCCAACATTACTTACAGCTATATGCACAAGGGCGGGTGCAGGCGATCTCAGATATTGAGACCGCCGATTTGACCCCCTGCCATCGTGACTTGCTAGCCAGTTTTCAAGTGCGGGCCAATCTAGTCGTGCCCATTGTCGATGCAGTTAAGCTCTGGGGCTTGTTGGTGGTGCAACAATGTTCTGGCGCGAGGGTATGGCAAGCGGATGAGATTGATTTGCTCAAGCAACTCACCACCCAAACAGCGATCGCGATTCATCAGTCAGAGCTGTATCAGCAGTCCCAAGCTGAGCTAGAGAAACGCCAACAGGCTGAGACTGTGTTGCGGCAGCAATTTGAGCGGGAGCGTTTAATTACAGCGGTAGCGCACCGCATTCGTGAGTCGTTAGACCTCAATCAGATTTTGAATACGACGGTAGCTGAGGTCAGGCAACTGTTGCAGGCTGATCGGGTACTGACCTATCGCATCAATCCTAACGGTACCGGTTCAGTGACGAATGAAGCCGTTGCTCCGGGATGTCTTCTGTTAATGGATCAACTGCTACCAGAGGATATGTTTCCGGTTGAAAGCCACCGCCTTTACCAACAGGGCCGAGTCCGAGCCATTGCTGATATTAGGCAAGACAATATCACAGCCTGTTTGGTCGAAACCCTCCATCAGCTTGGTGTGAAGTCCAAGCTAGTGGTCCCAATTCTACACAATCAAGAGCTTTGGGGGCTGTTAATTGCTCACCAGTGCCATCGCTACCGGGAATGGCAAGCTTGGGACCTGGACTTTCTCAAAGAACTTTCGGCCCATGTCGGCATTGCGATCGCTCAAGCAACCCTGTTAAAACAAGCGTCTCAGCAAGCCCAGGCAGAAGCTACCATCAATCGCCTCACCCGCATGTTGCATACTCCTGGAGACGCTATCCGAGTGATGCCGCAAGTCATTGATGCTACCGTTGCCGCCTTTGGGTGCATTGGTGGACAGCTCTATATCTCCGCCGATACCGAAGAGCAGAGTGACCAGCTTTACCGTTCAGGAGTGCAACCCGCCTTAACCCTAGAGGTTGAACGATATCTTTGGCGTCGTTTGGCCCAGAGCGCTAATGCTGGCAGCCATCGGACAAAGAGTAGTGGAGAAGCCCCAACTTACCATCTCTACACCCTGCAGGATTTTAGGCAAGATCCACACTTGCGGACGTTAGGAGCGGCTTTCGAAGCGGTCGCCATTCATTCTGTACTGATTGTGCCCCTGCAATATCAGCAACAAGCCATTGGGTGGGTCAGTCTGTTTCGTCGCGAACTGGGTGTGAGTCTGTTGGCGACCGGTGGATTGCCAAACCGTCAACAGACTACTGCCGATGCCAATCTATCCTCTCAAGACTTAGCGGATACGCCCTTTGCCTCAGGTTGGAACGCAGAAGACATCAAACTGTCGCAAACCCTGGCCACCCATTTATACATCACCGTGATGCAGCGGCGGATTGAGGCAACGATTCGCCATCAAGCTTGTCATGACCGACTCACTGGATTACCCAACCGACTGCTGTTTGAAGGTAACTACTCAGGCTGTGGCAGGGGTGATTGAGGATTAGCGGAGAACAAGTTCAGGAGAGCATCCAAGACATTGAGTCCCTGCTTGCGTAGGGTTGCCAGATAGCCTCGAATGCGACAGAAGCGTCTCGCCCCATCCTCAGATCGGAAGCCACCCGAGATTTTCTGCTTAAGTTTCATCATGCGCAGATCTCGTTCGGCTTGATTGTTATCAAAGGGGAGGGTGAAATCATACATAAAGCCGAGCACCGATGCTGAATGAGCCTGTAGACGCTCCAGCAGGTTGCGTGGGGGAGAGCGTCTGGGTCGTCCCCGTTTTCGCTTTTTGGCACTCGCCGGGCCCGGCGACGGGAGCGGATTGTCGGCTAATCCTTGCGCCAAGATGGCCTGATAACGAGCCTCAAAGGCCGCCAGATCCTGCTGGGATAATGTCCGTTGTCCCTGAGCTTTAGCCGCCTCAACGTGGTGGTGAATCGTGACTAGCAACAGACTCATCTGAAAGGCCCACGGCTGGGCGTAGTGCTCGAGGATATACTGCAACTCTCGTAAGTGATGCGCGTTGCACAGACTATGCTCACAGTCATACCGCTGGTAGCTTTTCCAGCCATCATGCACCGCCGTGCCGCTAAACGCGGGCAAGATTCCCATCTCATCCATCGCTACCTGACCCCGTTTGGGATGCACAAAGTAGTACGTCAATCCGTTGGTAGACGCCACATGCAACCACCACAGACACTGATTGACGCGCAGGCCCGTTTCATCGAAGTGTACCACCGCCGCCTGCTGAATCGCCTGCTGAATCTCGGCCTCAATCGGGGCTAGGTGCTCAAAACACTGCTCTCGAGTCGTATAGAGGGTGCCCTCTGAAACCCTCACCCCGACGAGATCCCGGAGTACCTCACAGACCCGATTCGAGGGCAACAGCTGGCCCTCCATCAGGTACACCATGATTCCTTTAAGGCGGGAACCGTACTGCACCACCGTGTTGACCTCGGGCGGAAAACTCCCCTGGTTCACTTGCCCACAGTGGGGGCACCCTTTTACCTCGACATGATGCTCGGTGACGACCAGGTCTATGGGGGGAATGTCCAAGACTTGACGAGCCAGAACATCCTCAACCGGCACGGTCGCCAAGGAGATCCCGCACGTTGAACAGACCGCTACCGAGTGCCGCTCCACTGCATCGGGGTCGCTTCGCCATTCCAGGGTCTGACCGGGGTGTCCTGTTTGGCCCCCCGAGGGCCGTTCACTGCTGCGCCGTAAGCTCCGGAGGCGTTTGCCGAACCCGTCTCCAGAGGGTGGTTTGCTGCTGTTACGGCTATCTTTGCGTAACCGACCTTGCAAGTCCTTGACCTCAGATTCCAA
Organism: Nodosilinea sp. LEGE 07298; assembly: GCF_015207265.1. Classification (GTDB taxonomy): domain Bacteria; phylum Cyanobacteriota; class Cyanobacteriia; order Phormidesmidales; family Phormidesmidaceae; genus Nodosilinea. The sequence goes on from NZ_JADEXE010000165.1 coordinate 3,576, forward strand.
GCGGTTCAGCCGCTCCAATAACTCGCTCACCACACTCACGACAGCCTCTTCCCCCTCCGCGTAGATGGCCCGGATCTCGGCGTCACTCAGCTGTATCGAACGCTTTGGCTGACTCACGACTGGACTCACGCTACTCGGTTGGACTCAACATACCTGATACCCAGGACTATACTCAAAAAGCAGAGACTTTTTTAAGCCTGAGTAGTAACGTTTGAAGAAAAATTGGTCAAGGCTTTAGAACAACTCAAACCCCTCAACAACAGACTAGATAGTAGGATGCTAGCGGTTTGCTTTGTGGACCTCGACCACTTCAAGGCGATTAATGACACCCTGGGCCATGCCGTGGGTGATCAGCTATTGCAGCAGGTGGCACGGCGAATTTCAGGCTGTTTAAAAGAGGGCGATATTGTGGCGCGTTGGGGTGGGGATGAATTTACCCTGATGCTCCAAAATATTCAGTCCACCGAAGATGTTGCAAAAGTGGCTCAACGGGTTCTTAATAGCCTACGTGAGCCATTTGTGTTCAATCACCAAGCCTTTCGAATTACGATGAGCATTGGCATTGCGCTCACCCCTAGCCACGGTCAAGATGTTGAAACCCTGCTGAAAAATGCGGATGCAGCCATGTATGATGCCAAGCATCAGGGGCGCAATAACTATAAACTCCACTCCTCTGTCACGATAGGGAAGGCCCTAGATCAACTGATTTTGACCAATGATCTTCATAAGGCTGTGGATCAAAATGAGTTTGTGCTGCACTATCAGCCCCAGCTGGACCTGCAAACAGGTCGGGTGACTGCCGCTGAGGCTTTAATTCGTTGGCAGCATCCTCACAAAGGGTTGCTGATGCCGGGAGAGTTTATAGCAACAGCCGAAGTGACGGGGCAAATCAGCGCGATCGATGAGTGGGTAATTCGTGCCGCCTGTGCTCAGATTCGCTCATGGCAAAACCGCGGAAACCCACTGCTGCGAATCGCTGTTAATCTTTCTGCTCAAACAATTCAGCAAAAAAACTTGCCCAAAAAGATTGCTCAAATCTTGCTAGAGCATCGGCTTGATTCCAGCCAGCTCGAGATTGAAATTACGGAAAGAGTGGTGATGCAAGATATCCCTGCCGCGATTTCTACTTTGCAAGAACTGAAAGATATGGGGATCTACATCTCCATGGATGACTTTGGCACAGGGCACTCGTCCCTAGCGGCCTTGAAACAATTTCCGCTCCATTCCCTCAAAATTGCCCGCGAGTTTATTCAAGACTTGTCCCCTGAATCGAGGGAGATTGCTGTTGTGCAAGCGGTGATCGCTCTAGGCCATGGCCTAAATCTGGAAACGGTTGCTGAAGGGGTCGAAAAGGTAGAACAGTTGGAGATATTGCGAGCTCTGGGCTGTAGTAGTGTTCAAGGTTACTTACTGAGTAAACCGCTGGCGGCCAAGCAATTTCAGCAATTTATTCAGACTCACAATAACCCAGAGGAGTTGTGTAAGGCGGTTACAGAACATTAGTGATCAACCGCAATCGTTAAAGGACCAGTCAGTCGTACCCAGAAAGACCTAAAGGCACTGCGTCAATTGGCTTCGTTAAAGACCTGAAGTGTTAGCTGAGTTATGGTGATTTCTGGTGTATGGAGGGAAAAGAAGGAAGGGCGTATCCTGCTGAATGAAGCAAAGCACCAGACAAGGAATACACCATGACAACACTCCGGACAGTTTTTGGGGGTTGAGTTGGAGAAAAGCTACCCACCGCATAGAGTGCAGGTGCAATAACAACACTCCGGACAGTTTTTGGCAGCCGAGGGTGGAATGCGGGTTTCAGACCTCTCTCTCAGTGGCTTAGTCAAGGAGGAATCAAGGGTTGCAGCGTTTGCTCGGAAAAGTGCCCGGACTATCGATTTAGACTATCCACAAAAAAGAACTGCTGAATTGTTTGGTTGATATCAGCTTATCGAGTCAATCCTTTCCTTATCCCTAACTGAGATTAGGTGCTTACCCGGTCCTAGCTTAGATTCGTGCTCTCATTCAGCAAAGCTTAACAAAGCCCTGTCGGTAGGTGCTTATAGCAGCATCAATATTGTCTAGCCGATCGCCCCACAGACGATCAGCATAGGCCGACGCCAGATGGTTGGCCACCATCGCCCAGACCACTGGCCGTCGGTGTTGGGGAATGGCCACCAGAACTTGCTCATAGGTGGCGATCGCACTGTCTATATTCTCCGCTGGGTCGCCGTGGATGCGATCGCGATAGGCCGCCGCTAGCCCGGTCATGGTGACTGGCCAAGTCAGGGGCGAGTGCACCGCCAGCGCCTGCTTGTAGAGCTTAATGGCCTGCTCTAGGTTGTCGGCGGGGTCGCCTATTTGGCGGTGGCGGTAGGCAGTGGCCAGGTTGTTGAGAGTGGTAGCCCAGTCAACGGAACTGGTCGTCAGCTCCGTTAGTACCCAATTGTAGGTGGCGATCGCCAGCTCAATCTGCGCTGCCCGGTCGCCCAGGGCGCACTGCTGCATAGCATTGGCAAAGGTAGCCATCACCCGTAGGGCCACCGGGCGAGTGGTGGGGTCGGCGTGGGCCATTAGCCAGCGCGAGGCTGCCCCTGGCAGTGACGCTGCCAGGGCATGGGGTTGAGCTTTGCTGGGGTGAGCTAACAGCCATTGGTATACCGCCGTGGTATCGCCCTGGTGCTGGGCAATGAGCTGCCACAAGAAGCTCAGACATTCGACATGGTGCTCGCGAGAGGCGGTTGTCATAGGGAACTCCAGAACCTTGATGGGGTTACCTTCAGCCAAGGAAAATCCACTTCCTCACCCGATGAGCCAGATCTTAAACTGGCCTTCTGCTGAGGCGACAGCTTGGGCTAGAGGGCAACTTGGGGCTCGCGATCGGCAGGCGAAAACCGTGGTTTTGCCGTTTGGGTTAACCCATCCAGACCTATTCAAACGGTGGACTATTGGTATGTTTGAACGCGCAGTCAAGCGATTCAACCGCCAGATTTACCCTTCACCTGACCCGTCGTTAATACAGATTCATATGTAGATCGTGTCTTTACACAATTGGGTATTAATAGAGCAGGCTTCACTCTAGTGCCACGCTTGGGGATAAGGGTGGTTTCAAAGCACAAAGGGGCACCTCAGCTCAAGAGCCTGGAGGTCTCAGGAGATTTCGGAGGGGATCTCAGGTATCTCCTGATACGACATCCGATAGGTTGCCCTTAGGTTAGAGACGGGGAAAGGCAAGAGCCTCCCAAGTTGTGCATTTAAGTTTGCGTTTAAGGCTTTGGGACACAGCCGTAGTGCCCTGGCTCAATTTTTCCTCTTTTGTGTCGGTCAACGCTATGCCAAATCTTCAAACCGCAGATTTTGCCCAAAATCACAAACCCGAGGCCCTCTGGTCGCTGGGGACAACCCCGGCGATGGTACCTCAAACCGCCACCCTGCGAGAGGTGATTAGCTACCTGGGCGACGACTCGATTCAGGGGCATAGCTGCGTGCTGGTGGTGCAGGGAGATCGGCTGGTGGGGCTCGTCACCGATCGCGACGCCATTCGCATGGTAGCCAACGGCGTGGCTATCGATACTCCCATTCACGAGCGCATGACCCATTCGCTAACGACGCTACTGGTCAACGAAACGATCAGTGCTCTCGATGTTTTAGATCTGATGCGGCAGCGGCAGATTCACCATGTGCCCTTGGTCGACACCGGCCAGCGACCGGTGCGGCTGATCACCACCAGTTCGCTACAGCAAACGCTGCTGCCCCCCCACGTGCTCAAGCTACAGCGGGTGCAGTCACGGATGACCACTAACCTGGTGACGGTTCACCCCACCGACTCGGCCCTGGACACCGCAGCACTGCTGGCGGAGTACCAGGTGAGCTGTATTGCCGTGGTTGACCCCACGGCAACCGGGGTGCTGCTGGGTCTGATACTGCGGCAGGATGTGCTGCGCTTTCAGGCGCGGCAGCTCGACCTGGCCCAGCTGCCGGTGCGGGCCATTATGCGAGATCCGCAACTTTGCCTCAAACCCGATGATTCTCTCTGGTTGGCCTACCAGGAGATGAGCCAGCACCGCCTGCCCTGCCTGATGGTGGTCACCCCCGAGCAGCAGCCCCTGGGGGTGATCAGTCAGTCAGATCTGCTCTACAGCCTCGACCTACGCGAGCTGCAAGCCTCCTTTAGCCATCTGTGGCAGGCCTTTAAGCAGTCTGACAACGAGAAGGTTGAGATCTGGAAAACCCATAGCTCCGAGCTAGAGCGCTTGGTGCAGGGGCGTACCGAGCAGCTTGAAGAACAGGCCAAGTGCGATCGCCTGCTCACCACCCTCACCCAGCGCATTCACGAATCCCTCGATGTACAAGACATTCTCGCCACTACGGTATGGGAGGTACGGCAGCTGCTCCAGGCCGATCGCGCTCTAATCTATCGGTTTGACACCGCCGCCAGCGGCACCGTAGCCGTCGAGGCCGTGGTACCCCCCTGGAATTCGTTAGTGGGTCACACCATTGAAGACCGCTGCTTTGAACAGCACTGGGCTGAGGCCTACCGCTACGGTCGCATTCAGGCGGTGGAAGACATTCAGCGGGCGGGCCTCAGCCCCTGCCACATCGATATGTTGGCAGCGCTGCAAATCAGAGCCAACCTGGTGGTGCCCATTGTCTGCGACCACCAGCTCTGGGGGCTGCTGATAATCAACCAATGCGGCGACGCTCGCCGCTGGCGCGACTGGGAAATTCGCTTAGTGGAGCAGATGGCGCGATCGGTGGCCATTGCCGTGCGCCAGTCAGAGCTGTACCGCAAGCTCCAGGAGGATCTCGAAGCCCGCAAGCAGTACGAAATTCACCTGCAACAGCTCAACGATGACCTAGAGCAGCGAGTTGAAGCTCGTACGGCGTCTTTGCACCAGGTGGCCCAGAAACTGCACAGAGAAATTGACCAGCGCCGCGAAACCGAAGCAACTTTGGCCACCACAAATCAGCAGCTCCAGGCGGTGCTCAATGCGGTACCCGCCATGGTGTCGTGGGTCAGCGCCGATGGTCTGTACCTGGGCTGCAACCACCGTCTGGCAGCCTCCTTCAGCCTCCTGCCCGCCGATTTCATTGGCCAGCAGCTGGGCTTTTTGGGCGAAGAGTCACCTTTTTGCGGTTTTGCCGAAGCCTTTTTGGCCAGCAGTGACAGCATCGCCCGCCAAGAAATACAGTTTTCGATGCACGGGGTGGCTAGCCACTGGCTGCTGGTGGCCCAAAAGTATAACCAGGGCAGCGCAGCGGTGATTGTGGGGCTAGATATCAGCGATCGCGAGCAGGCCAAAGCCGCCCTCCAGGGCAGCGAACTCAAATTTCGCAGCCTGGTCGAGCAGACCAACGACTGGGTCTGGGAAATCGACCGCGAGTTTAGCTTTAGCTACATCAATCCCCGCGCCAGCGAAATTCTCGCCTGCCCGGCTGAAGCGATTCTCAACCACCAGTTTACTGACTTCATGGCCGATGACGAGGCGGTGCGCTTTAGCACCATTTTGGCGCTGCTGGTCGGCCAGCGCCAGCCCTTCACCCAGCTGGAGGCCACCTGCCTGCGCCCCAGCGGCGAGGCCGTCATCTTGGAAATCAGCGGCTCACCCATTTTTAACCCTGAGGGCGAGTTTGAGGGCTACCGGGGCATCACCCGCGATATCACCGAGCGCAAGCAAATTGAGGTCGATATTCGCAAAGCCCTGACCCGAGAGAAAGAGCTGAGCGATCTCAAAACCCGCTTTATCTCTATGGCCTCCCACGAGTTTCGCACCCCGTTGACCACTATTTTGGCCTCCGCCGAAACCCTGGAGCGCTACGCCCACAAGTTCACCCCGGAGAAGCAGCAGACCGTGCTGAAGCGCATTCAGACCTCGGTGCACCACGTGATTGGTCTGCTCAACGATGTGCTCACCGTAGGCAAGGCCGAAGCAGGCAAGTTGTCCTGCACCCTGGCTCCCATCGACCTGCACCAGTTTTGCCACGACCTGGTTGAGGAGGTGCAGTTTGCCCAGGTCAGCACCGCTAGCCCTATTGAGTTCACGGCTACTGGAGAGCGCTCTCAGGTGCTGGCCGACGAAAAGCTGCTGCGACATATCTTGCTCAACCTGCTCTCCAACGCGGTGAAATATTCTCCCGAGCACACCCCGGTCACCTTTGCGGTGACCTGTGATAACGGCGAAAGCGTATTTCAGGTAAGCGATCGCGGCATTGGCATTCCCCCCGCCGACCAGGCCCAGATCTTCGGAGCCTTTCACCGGGCCAACAACGTGGGGAATATCTCCGGCACTGGCCTGGGCTTGGTGATCGCCAAGCGAGCTGCCGAAGCCCATCAGGGGCAGCTCTCGTTTGTCAGTGAAGTGGGCCTAGGCACCACCTTTATCGTTGTTTTACCCCTTGTACTGTGGAGTGACCATCATGGCTAAGATTCTGGTGATCGAAGACGAAGCTGGGGTACGCGACAGCATCGTTGACATTCTCAACGCCGAAGACTTTATTGTGGACAGCGCCGCCAACGGCGAAGAGGGCCTGCGCCAAATTCACGAGTTCAAGCCCGACATGGTGATCTGCGACCTCATGATGCCCGTGCTCGACGGCTTTGGCGTGTTGCAGCAGATCAGACAAGATCCCGGCTTGGCCACCCTGCCCTTTGTGTTTCTCACCGCCAAGGCTGAACGGGTTGACTTTCGCAGCGGTATGGATCTGGGGGCAGACGACTATCTCACCAAACCCTTTACCCACGACGATCTGCTGCGCATGATTCACACCCGCCTGGGTGCCCAGAACGCTGTGGATCACCAGACCCAGCAGCAGCTCAGCGCCCTGCGCACCAGCATTAGCACCGCCCTACCCCGCGAGCTGGGTGCCCCCATGCGCGAAGTGCTCAAGCTTTCCGCCACCTTGATCGACGAGGCCGAAACCCTTGAACCCGAAGCGGTCGTCACCCTGGCCAAGGCCATTTACCGCAATGCCCAGCGCACCGCCCGCCTCACCCAAAACGTAATGCTGTTTGCCAAGCTCGAACGGCTCAGTCCCGAGCAAATTTCCGCCCAGGCTCTCCAGCGCCAGCACACCGATCGCGCCGATGAGGTGATCACCGAGATTGCCCAGACCATGGCCGCCGACTACCTGCGCGACGAAGACCTAGAGATCTCCCTAGAGCACTTGGAAGTGCCCATGTCTGAAGCACAGCTGCGCAAGGTCTGCGAAGAGCTGCTCGACAACGCCTTTAAGTTTTCTGCCGTGGGAACCCCAATCAAGGTATTTGGGTCTTGCGGCGACGGCAAGGTCACCTTCTACGTCATTGACTACGGTCAGGGCATGACCCCCGACCAGATCGCCCACGTAGGGGCCTACCTCCAGTTTGAACCCGAGTCAGAAGCCACCGGCACTGGCCTGGGTCTCACCATTGCCAAACGACTAGTCGAGCTGCACCGGGGTGAAGTTCTCATTGAGAGCATTCCTGGGCAGCAGACCATTGTGCGAGTGGCAATGCCAGACTAGCCCCTCGGCTAGTGTCTATAGGCTTCAGCCCCTGCATCTTTTCTGCGCTGGAGCCTCATTACTCAATTAGCCCTTTGGCTAGGAATTCATCGACTTCAGCCCCTTGCATCTTTTCTGCGCTGAAGTGTCTCTCTCATCATCAGGGCCTATTACTTAGGGGAGGTGCGTCTCATGGGCAGCCCAACCTACCTTGTGCATCTAAAACAAAACATCGAAACCTGGAACCGCTGGCGCAATGATAACCCAACCATAAAACCCGACTTAAGCAAAGCCTATCTCTGCGCCGCCGCCCTCAGCGCCGCCAACCTCAGCGGAGCCAATCTGCACAAGGTCGACCTATACTCAGCCGACCTGTGGGGGGCCGACCTCAGCCATGCCGATATGCGGGCTGCCAATCTCAGCAGCGCTAATTTGGGTAGCGTCAACCTAGCCGGGGCCAATCTAGCCGAGGCCGAGCTACTGAGTGCCAACCTCAATCACGCTGATCTACGCGGGGCCAACCTGCACCGCGCCAACCTCAGCATGACCAATTTGGCTGGGGCCAACCTATCTGGGGCCGATCTCACTGGGGCAAACCTTAAAGGGGCCAAGCTCACCAATGCCAAGCTCACCAACGCTCGGATGACCGGGGCTGAGCTGACTGGCATTATGGTCAGCGATGTCGATGTTGGGGTGCTGGCCACCCTAGAACAGGTAACCTGCGACCACGTTTACGTGTTGTCTTGCGTCCAGGGCGATAGTGACGAGGTCGCCAACACCTACACCGCTTACTTTCGGTCGGCTCTGCACCAGTTTTACCAGAGCTTTGTAGAAGCCTGCGACAACGCTGGTCCCCAGCATTACCGGATTGCCTGGCCCTCGGCAGGTTTGACCACTGGTCCAGACATCTACCTCCAATCGGTAGAGCGCCAGGGTAATGGCGACCTGATGGTGCGGGTGGGGGTACCTAGCCTTAAGGCACTCCCACCGCCTGCGGTGGAAAAGCCTAGTATGCAGCAATTATTTAGTACCCTGGGTCGGGGCGATTTCTATCGCCAGCAGCTGCAAGTCAAAGAGGAGCAGATGGCCACGGTGCAGCGACAAAATGACGAGCTGCTGGAGCTGCTCAAGGCCATGACCCGGCAAAACGTTTACGTTCAATCTGTTTCTGTAATGGAGAATAGTATTATGACCGGTATATCTAAGTACGACATGCGCGGGGCTAACATCGGCAGCTTTGCCGACACCGTTGAGGCAGGCGGCCAGCAAAAATCGGTGCAGTATAACCAGCACGCGATGGATACAGTCTCTGACTTTGAACTGGTCACTCAGGTAGAAGAATTGCTGCAACAGCTGGCCGAGCAGGCAGCCCAGGTGCCCGCCCACCAGCGGCCCCAGGTGGTGAGCAACGCCCTGCAGAAAAAAGCTCGGGTTAACCCTGAGTTTAAAGCCCGGCTGCTCAAGGCATTGGAGGCGGGCAGCGGTGAGCTGATTCGGGTATTTACCCAAAACCCATACATCAGCATTCCTCTGTCCCTGGTAAAAGGCTGGGTGTCGGTAGCTTAGCTAGTTTCAGGTCTCTTCTATGGGACAAATTCCTGGGTTTTTAGAAAACCCAGGAATTTTTATGGCTAGAGGAATGCTGCTCAGACGACGAAAAGGAGGGGTTGTGATGCGATTGCATCACAACCCCTCCTCCGGCACAACCGCTTCCGGTAGCGTTTCTTCAGCGGCGTTGCCCAAGGTATAAACCCCAGTGGTATCGGCAGGAATCTCAAAGGTGCTGACTGGCGCTTCGCGACCAAACAAGCGAATCTCGTAGCGGCCTGGATTGAGGCCCTGGGCGGCAAAACGCCCTGTGCGATTAGTAATTAGCTCTACCGCTGGCCAGTCAGGATCAGACAGCGACACGATGCGCCCGTGCTGTAGGGCAAGCGGGTTGCCCTGCTCATCCACTAGCACCCCGCGCAGCAATACTGTCGCCTCAGACCCCACCCGAATCAACGTGCCGCTGCGGTAGGTGGGGAACAGCTGATAGCTAGAGTCACCCAGATCGCTGCCCAAAGGTAGATCCGGCGCATCCACCGCCAGCGTCGTTAGAGTGTAGGGTGACAGAGGAACTACCCCTGGCCCCAGGGCATCGGCGCGGGCAATGTCGCCAAAGCTGCTGGGGTTGACCTGCACCAGACTGCCCTGGGCCGTGCCCTGGCGGGCCACGATCGCAAAGCTGTTATCGATGGGTCGTGACCAGCCAAATACCCCATCAGCAAATACCAGGGCGGTACCCCAGGTGACGCGGGTTGTATTGGCGATCGCACCAGAGCCGTTGCGAGGCATATCAATTGTGTGGTCAAGGGTTAGATCGGCGCGATAGCCCTGGTAGCGGGTTTGGCTCAGCAGGGTGAGCGCCTGGTTTCGCGTAGTGGCCGTTAGCGCAGTGCTGATTCCTCCCACCGGCACCGGCGAACTGTAGGCCCAGTTGACCCGGTTGGCCAGGCCGTTATTGTCTAACGTGGTAGCGGTGTTGATAAACTGCCGCTGCTGAGGCAGCGATGCCGAAAGACCTACATACATCCTAGGTTGCGCCTGGCCCTGGGCATTGATGCCATAGCTAGCACTAGCATTCAGGCTCAGTCCACGGGCGATAGGCCTAGAAATGCCCAGTGCAATACTGTAGGCGTCGCTGGGCTGGTTGCGGGTAACTTGGTAACGCCCACTCAAGGTAGTGCGCATATTTTCAAAAAAGGTTTGGCTGTAGGTGAGCGACACATCTAGCCCAGTATTGTTGTTGGGTAGCCCGTCGGCCACGGTCATAAAATTGGCCCCTCGATACTCTGTGGCTAACCGCAGACTGCGATTGTCGGCGCTGGTCGCCCCCTGGAAGAACCAGTCGTAGTATAGGCGCGCCGCCCCATCTAGACCATAGGCTTGATCTAGGCTCAGGGCCGCATCCCAGCCGAAGTTACCCACGGTAGTGGCCCAGGTGCCCTCAATGCCCACCATTTGAGTGCTCAAATCGCCCTGGAGGTACCCCCCCAGGGTCAGGTTATCGCTCAGCCCCATGCGATGCGAAAGCGAAAGCGTCGGCTGGCTGAAGTCATAGCCCCGGGCGCTGCTCAGGCTGCCCCCGCTCGCCGGAAAGCCCAGACTATAGGCAAACTGCTGCACTCCTGGGGCCAGCAAATCGCCAGATACCCCCGTCGCAAAATCGAGCTGCTGTACTCGGCCCAGGTCATCGGTAATCACTAGCTGCACACCATTGATGCCGCCCTGCAGAGGCAGGTTGCGCACATCCTGGGGGCCAGGGTCGAGGCGTAGGGTCTGCACCGACTGGCCGTTAATAAATACCTCTACCGTAGACAGGCGTTCTAGAAAAAACTCAAAGCGGCTAATGGGCCGAGTAATTTGGTAAGGCTGAAGAGAAAAATTGCGCACCACCGCCACTCCCAGCGTAGGCAAACTGGCCTGGTAGCCCCGCACTGGGGTCACCACATCGCCAATTTGGTAGCGAATGGCTGTCGCTGTGTCGTCATGGACCAAACGAGTGGAGCCACGCCGCCAACCCGCACCCCCTTCGGTAAAGCCCAGGCTGCTCTCAAACACCCAGCCGTGGACGTTAATCGCCCCATCAAAGTTAAGCGCGAGCGGTTGCCGACCGGTGCTACCTTCGGTGCCCGACCACACGACGGCCTGGCTCCCCCGCAGGTTGAGATAGCCGCTCACCGCGCTAGGAGGCAGCGCCTGGGCCAGCTCGGGGGGAGCACCACCCGAACCCGCGTTAACAACAGCAGTCTGCCGCAGGGCAGGCGGAATGCCTACCTGCAATTCGAGCTGACTGCTGTCGAAATTAATGGCAATGCCCACCTCACGAATGCTTTGCAACGCCAGGGTGCCATCGGCCTGGCTGGCTGCCGCCAACTGGGCGGCAATGTCGGGTCGCAGCACCTGGGCTACCGCCGACAAAAAACTGTCGGTGGCTACCTGTACATCGACCTGGCTTCCCCCAGGTACTAGCACCAGCCCTTGGCCTGCGGGCTGGTCGTTGAGAATAATTGGCACAGTTACCTGTTGGGGAGCCTGGTCGCGGGGACGGCCAAACACCTCTTCAAAAATGTCGGTGGTGGTGGATGTGGGGGGCTGGGCAGGGATAGCTTCTGCCTCAGGAGCTGAATCGCTATCCTCAACTTCAGGAGCCAGCTCAACCTCAGGAGCCGAATCGTTATCCTCCAGCTCAAGAACCGAATCGTCATCGGCAGATGAATTGTCTGGCCCCACCTCTGAAACTAGAACGTCGGCAGGAGGCAGATCGGCCGGAAAAGACGTCTCATCTGAAGGTGCTGGGGATGAAGCCTGGGCCAAGGCGGGGCCGGGCGATCGCGCTCCTGAAAAGGCAGG
>NZ_JADEXE010000611.1 GCF_015207265.1 Nodosilinea sp. LEGE 07298
CCCACTCATCCACCCTCCCACTCATCCACCCATTTCTAAATCCCTCTACCGCCATGGTTCATCTCGGCTATCACGCCTCCCACGAACAGTTCAAGCCGAGCCAGCTGCTCGAATGGGTGCAGCGGGCCGAACAGGCAGGCTTTACCCATGCCCTGTCTTCGGACCACTTTTTGCCTTGGGGTAAAGACCAGGGCGAGAGCGGGTTTGCCTGGTCGTGGCTGGGGGCGGCGATGCAGGCGACCAACCTAAACTTCCGAATTGTGAATGCGCCGGGGCAGCGGTACCACCCGGCCATCATTGCCCAGGCGGCGGCTACTCTGATGGAGATGTTTCCCCACCGTTTTTGGCTGACTGTAGGCAGTGGGCAGGCGCTGAACGAGCATATTACCGGTACCCGCTGGCCGAATAAGGGCGATCGCAACCGCCGCCTGAAAGAATGCGTCGACATCATGCGCGCCCTCTGGGCTGGTGAAACCGTCAACCACCAAGGCCTGGTCACAGTAGAAGACGCCAAGCTCTACACCCGGCCCGATTACCAGCCGCAGATCATTGGGGCGGCGATTACACCCGCAACCGCCGAGTGGGTGGGGAGCTGGGCCGATGGGCTGATTACCACCTCGCGCCCACCCGAGAAGCTGAAGCCTGTGGTCGATGCCTTTCGACGGGGCGGCGGCGAGGGCAAACCGATGATTCTCAAGGTGCAGCTCTCCTACGATCGCACTCAGGAGGCCGCTCGTGAAGGAGCGCACCAGCAGTGGCGCAACAATATCTTCAAAAGCGTGCTGCTGAGCGAAATTCGCACCGTCGAGCAATTCGACGCCGCTGGATCCTTTGTCACCCCTGACGAAATTGAGCAGCACGTGCGTGTTTCAGCGGACCCTCAGCAGCACCTCGACTGGCTCAAGACCGACATCGAGCTGGGCTTTGACGAGCTGATTTTGCACAATGTCAACACCGCCCAGGCCCGGTTTATTGATACCTTCGGCGAAACGGTGATTCCGGCGTTGGGTGGAAAGTAGATACGTGGGGGCAGGGGGGCTAGGG
>NZ_JADEXE010000166.1 GCF_015207265.1 Nodosilinea sp. LEGE 07298
TGGACGTCGAATCAAGATTTCAGGAGCTCACTGGAACGCAGATAACGTGCAACAAGTGCTGCAACAGCGATGTGCTTATCTAAATGGCTACTTCTCAAAATGAGTCTTGCAAGACTGGGATGCACCCTTCAGAATATCTGGAGATTGCTGCTTGAACGAGTAGGCCTGAAGACAAAATCTAGCGGAGAGATTCTACAAAGTGTAAGCAACAGCAAGCTAAATTTGGAAAATATGACTTTGGAAACGGGGTCGTTCAAATTCAAATTTAGTTTGTTTTTAGGTATGACCTTACAGCGTTTTTTATTAATCATATAAGTTCACTAGGTAATTTCTTATGGTTCTGTATCCGATTAAAGTCGTTGATATTGAGTTAAGTCAACCAATACCCACCATTGAGGGGTTGGAGGGGTATATGGGTTTGCAGGGGCTAGTACGTTTACATGGTGTGCCATTGGGCTATGTGAAAGCCCCAATTTCTTTGGGCAAATGCACTGCCACAACCCTAAGCAAGCTAATTTTGGAAGAGCACAGTGAGGCGATTATTTGTCAACTGCTCAAGAATGGTCTAGCCTCTCCCAATTGTCCAGCAGAATTTACGCTAGAAAACTTGATTGACTTGCCGCCTGTAGAGTACGCGGGGGAATGGCCGCTGGTGACGGTGGCAGTTTGTACGCGCGATCGCCCAGACGACATCAAGCTTTGCCTGGAAGCCATCAGCCAGCTCAACTATCCTTACCTCGATCTCTTGGTAGTTGATAATGCGCCGCAAACAGAAGCTACCAAAGAACTGATTCAAACCCACTATCCACAGGTGCGCTACGCACGCGAGCCTCGTCCTGGTCTAGACTGGGCACGCAACCGTGCGATCCTAGAAGCTCAAGGGGAAATAATTGCCTACACCGATGATGATGTAGCGGTAGATACTGGATGGGTGAAAGGACTGGTTCAAGCATTTCTAGAAAGCCCGGACACAATGGTTGTTACTGGGCTTGTAGTCCCCTACGAGTTGGAAACCGAAGCGCAAGTACTATTTGAGGAATACGGTGGCTTTGGGCGAGGATTCAAAACTCTGCGGTATCAAACAACATTAAACCAGTCTATGCCTTGGCAATGGTTAGGGGCTGGGCAGTTTGGCACCGGGGCAAACATGGCTTATCGGAAGTCTGTTTTTGAGACAATTGGTTACTTTGACCCTGCTCTGGATGTTGGCACTCCAACAAACGGCGGGGGTGATTTAGAAATGTTCATCCGAGTGTTGAAGGCTGGCTATGGTTTGGTCTATGAACCAACTGCATTGATTCGCCATCGCCATCGACGTAAATATGCCCAATTGAAGCGGCAAATTTCTTTCAACGGCAGTCTCTATGCTTTGTGGTTAAGTCTAGCAATCGCCTATCCTGACCTAAGAGGCGCTTGCGCCAAAATTGGCATTTGGTGGATGCTTTACTGGAATGTACGTCGCACCTTAATAGCGTCTTTCCATCAAACCCAGTTTCCCAAAGACTTAATCCTGGCTGAATTTTGGGGAGCCTTTTCTAGCTTAAAAAGCTATCAAGCATCAACCAGGCGTGTCGCTGAGATCATTCATGAGCATGGATGGCAAACAGAAAAATCTTTACCTATTCGCTATTGTTCTGATCTCAAACAAAAGTCAAAAGCTAAACAATCAGCGATCGCCATCCGCCAGATCGAACTGAGCCAACCATTGTCTCCTCTGATCGGTCTAGAAGAATACGAGAAAGTTCGTGTCTTTGTCAGTTGGCATCACAGTCCCTTCGGCAGCATCGACCATACAAACAACCACCAAAACATATTTGTATCTACCCTATCTCGGCTGATTGTGGATCAGTTTGGCATTAAAATACTTGATCCCTTAGGCATTATGGCAGGCGATGTCATCTGGACACAGGCCATGAATACGATTGCATCGAGATATCGCCTGTCTACTCAGCAGGCTCTCGACCCATTACCTGATTCAGTCATGGTTTCCGTTGTGATTGCTACCTTTGATCGCCCAGATGATCTCCGTAACTGCCTACTCCATCTTAGAGCTCAGCAAACTAGCCGCTGGGTTGAAATTATAGTTGTAGATAATCATCCTAGTTCTGGCTTAACCCCAACGGTTATCCATGAGTTTCCAGAAGTAGTTTTGGTAAACGAACCTCGCCAAGGGTTAGCTTACGCAAGAAATGCAGGATTTATTGCCAGTCAGGGTGACATCCTTATCGCAACAGATGATGATGTTACCGTTCCTCCAGACTGGATCGAGAAACTAATTACCCCCTTCAATCGCCCCGACGTTATGGTTGTAAGTGGCAATGTTTTACCAATTGAGCTAGAAGATGCCTCTCAACAAGCTTTTGAAAACTATGGAGGTTTAGGGCGAGGGTTTGAACCCTTAGAGGTAGGTGGGGCATGGTATGACCTCTTTCCCCATAAACCCTCACCAACGTGGTCTCTGGGAGCAACGGCCAATGCTGCCTTTCGTGCTAGTATTTTTCACCATCCCAACATTGGCCTAATGGATGAAGCTCTAGGACCAGGAATGCCCTCTGGTGTCGGTGAAGATACCTATGTGTTTTACAAAGTTTTGAAGGCGGGCTATACCATCGTTTACAACCCTAAAGCTTTTGTCTGGCACAAGCATCGCAAGACCCGACAAGCTTTAGAGCGACAACTCTATGGCTACAGTAAAGGTCATGTGTCATATAATCTCACCACATGGTTGCATCATGGCGATTGGCGAGGACTTGCTCAAGTTCTCTTAGGCTTGCCCTATGCCCACTATTATCGAATTAAAGAATATCTTCTCAATCGGAGCGAGTACCCTCTCTCACTTATCTGGTTAGAAATTCGGGGCAATCTAGCAGGGCCGTGGTCACTTTGGCAGTCCCATCGGCGTGTGAAGAAATTTGGTCGTAGTCAACCTTACGTGCCAGCGAATGCTAGGAATCAAGACACAACAGAACAGCAGCTTGTTAAATTAACCTCTTCTTCGCAGGAATCTTTACAATCCTCAACTTCAGCTATTTAAGCCTGTGATAGAAAATGTCTTTTAAGAAACCATCTTTTTTGTTTAGGCAGAAGTTCCCTCTGCAGAAGCTTGGCTATCTTTATGATTTGCTGCGATCGCTAGTTAATCGCGACATGAAAATCATGTACAAGCGCTCTACCTTAGGCATCGCCTGGACATTGATCAGTCCGTTGCTTCAATTACTAGTTTTTATCTTTGTTTTTCAAATCATTATCAAGATTGATATTCCTCAGTATTCCTCTTACGTTTTCACAGGATTGCTAGTCTGGAATTGGTTTCAAACATCACTGTTTCAAGCAACTGGAATCATCATTGCTAGTCGTCCGCTCATTCGGCAGCCAGGTTTCCCAAATGCCGTTTTACCTATTGTTGTGGTTACAACGGGCTTAATTCATTTTGTCTTAGCATTACCCGTATTGTTTGTCTTTTTACTTGTCGACGGAGTTAGTCTCACACCTATACTGCTAGTATTGCCGTTGCTTCAAATAATTCAATTTGCATTCACCCTTACGCTTTCTTACTTTCTTGCATCCCTTAATGTCACCTTTAGAGATACTCAGCATACCCTAGGTGTACTGCTTCAATTTTTATTTTATTTAACACCTATCTTTTATGAGATAGGTAATATACCCGACCGCTACTGGTTCATCTACGGCCTTAACCCAATGGTGCATATTGTTACTAGCTATCGACAAATTTTAATGTGGGGTACACAGCCCGACTGGCTAGCCTTAGCCATTATCTCTGGCGTCGTGGCCATACTTATGCCCCTTGGCTATAACCTCTTCAAACGTCAAAGCTTACGGTTTGTGGAGGAAATTTGACATGGGTGCTGCAATTTTAGTTGAAAATTTAGGTAAGCGATTCCATCGCTACCATGCCAAAAAACCTGTCACCCTGATGGAGGCAGTTCTGTCAGGGCTGAGGCGTATTCAGCCCATGGATGACTTTTGGGCTTTGCGGGGTATTTCGTTTGAAGTAGCTGCCGGTGAAATGTTAGGCGTTATTGGCCATAACGGTGCCGGAAAATCTACGCTGTTGCAAGTATTAGGCAAAGTCGCCTACCCCAACGAAGGGCGCATTAAAATGCGAGGCCGTGTAGGAGCATTACTTGATCTCGGAGCGGGGTTCCACGGTGACTTGACCGGTCGGGAAAATGTATTTGTAGCGGCAATTGTCGCAGGATTGCGGCGGAGTGAAGCAACTCGCCGTTTTGATCAAATAGTTGAATTTGCAGAACTAGAAGGGTTCATTGATAATCCAGTACGAACTTACAGTTCTGGCATGATGATGCGACTGGCCTTTTCGGTAGCTGTGCATACCGATCCAGATATTTTGCTGGTGGATGAGTTTTTATCGGTAGGAGATTTGGCCTTTCAGAGCAAATGTCTTAACCGCATTGAAGAAATGAAGCAGCAGGGCTGCGCCATTGTGCTGGTATCTCACGATGCGGGGCAGGTTGAACGGTTATGCGATCGCGCCCTCTGGCTTAAGAAAGGAACTGTGGCAGCCTACGGTGAACCGACTGTAGTTGTTGGGCAATACACCATGGAGATGCGATCGAAAACCCAGCAGCGCACGCCCAATCGTCCAATTCAGCTGACGGCCGCTGGCACAGAGCTACGAGTTAACGAAAACCGTTTCGGCTCGCTGGAGGCAGAAATCACCGATGTTAGGCTGCAGCCCCAGGCAATTTTAGAATCTGGAGACGCTCTCTGCATTGCGATCGATTATCAAACCCATCAGCCCCTCGACAGCGCTATTTTTAGCATTGCCATCAGCCAGGAAAACGGAGACATCTGCCTGGATGTCAATACCTTAGCAATGGGCCACTCCTACATCCGCCTCCAGGAACGAGGTACCCTCAAACTCACCTTCGATCGATTAGATCTCCAAGCCGGACAATACTTTGTTGATGTCGGTATATATCGGCAAGATTGGAGCTATGCCTACGACTACCACTGGCATGTCTATCCGTTGACTATCGAGTCAAGGATATCCTCGAAAGGGCTTTTGCAGCCGCCGATGCGCTGGGAAGTGTCCCAAGGCTCACCTGTGCAGTCGCTTACCTTATAACTCTGCTCCTAACCCGAACCGATAGTTTTACGCTATCTATTCCCGTAGGCTTTCTGTCTCAACCATCATCAAGCTTTACCTACTATGGCTGACCCCACCTTGCCAGAACTGTATGATCCAGACTTTTTTACTCACCTACAACAGGGTTCAAAGCGATCGGCAACGATCATTGCTCCCCTCGTTTTAGAATGGACCGCTCCTAAAAGCGTGGTGGATATAGGCTGTGGGGATGGCACCTGGTTATCAGTCTTTCAGGGGCAGGGGGTTGAGGATATTTTGGGCTTGGATGGCAGCTATGTCCAACCCGAGACGCTGAAAATTCATCAGGAATGTTTTGTATCCAGAGATTTGAACCAACCCTTTGTGCTCGACCGTCGCTTTGACCTGGCAATGTCATTAGAGGTGGCGGAGCATTTGCCAGCGGCGAGTGCCCCAGGGTTTGTGGCGTCATTGGTGCAGCTGAGCGATGTGGTGCTATTTTCAGCAGCAATTCCCCACCAGGGCGGCACCCATCATATCAATGAGCAGTGGCCTGACTATTGGATTGCGTTGTTTGAAGCTGAAGGCTATGTTGTCATTGATGGATTGCGCCCGCGCATATGGGATCATCCAGACGTTGAGCCCTGGTATGCCCAGAATAGTTTTTTGTTTGTGCGGGGCGATCGCCTACATCACTATCCTAAATTGCAGCAGCTTACAACTCAGCCGAGCTTTAGCCAGCATGCCCTAGCTCATCCCAAAATTTATCTGCAGCAATGCCCCGATGTCGCCGAGTCTTCCCCTGACACAGGAGCTACCCAGCTCAGCCCAGACCCTTCATTTCTGATTAAAATCCTCAACCTTACCTGTGCTCCATCCTCTGAAATTTCGAGCGGCGAAGGAATAACTCTTGAACTGGAGTATCAGCTACAGGCTCCCGTAGATGCAGCGATTTTTAGCCTGAGCCTAAGCGACTCTAGCGGCCAAATTTATCTAGATACAGATACTGAAATCAATCCATTACCTACCAACTGGGAAAAACCCCAGTACCTTCAGCTCCAAATCGACCGTCTGGATCTGGCGCATGGCAGGTACTTTTTCAACCCTGGCGTCTATGCATCAGACTGGAAACAGATCTACGATTTCCACTGGCATCGCTATCCCCTGACCATTGGCACCACAAGCCCCAGCAAAGGAATATTAAATCCTCCTCTGGTATGGCATAGCCCGACCCCAGCCTCCCATGAAGCCTAATACAAAATCACTAGCATTAGTTGCAGCATCGGTTACGCTTTTGCTACCTGACAATGTGTGGCTTAGAGCTTAAGATGAGCCGCAGACGGAGGAATAGGGATGCCATTTACTAACTCTAATCAATGGCATCACCTGAGCACCTCAGCGCGATCGCATCGTATGGACAGGCATAGACGACAGGTTTGGCCAATAATTCTGCCTATTTTGGTAGCAGTAGCCTTAGTTTTAGGAAGTGCATCGCGGGGGCCGGCCACTTCACCTAATTCCACCATTTCAGAGATAAAGATATACAGTAGCGTGATTGGAGTCAGCACTCGCTACATAGGTGCCTGCGAGGGAAATGTCAATTTTAGTAGGGCCGATCTAGAGGATTTAGGGCTCAATACCTATCGCGTTTATGGCGGCATGTCTCGCTGGGAACCAGAGGACGATGACGGTATCTACGGTCTACCCACGATCGCCCAAATCAAAGCTAATCCCGATGTTATTCCTTGGCAAGTGTGGGATCAGGTTATGACCTCTCCCCCCCAAGGGAGCGACTACCACTTCTCTGGAGTGCCAGAGGAACTCTGGCAGGGTAATGCCCGGTCTATTTTTGAAACGCTAAAACAGTCTCACATTCGCCCAGTGATCACGATTCGGAATACAGATCCGGGCTGGAGTCCAGATTGGGCCCTGCAGCTGAACCCACCTCGTACAGAGGCCGACTGGAACGAGTGGTGGGAGCATGTATTCGCCACTGTTTACTGGCTAAATGTGCGAAATGACTACCGCGTCGATGATTTTGAGATTCATAACGAACCCGACAATCGACAGCAGGGTTGGGGTGGCAATCAACAAGATTATTTTGAGTTAGTACGGACGGGAGTAGATGCCATTGCTTATATCTATCGTACGTATCTACCCGATCGGCAATTTCACATTCATGCGCCCAAAACTGTTGGAGGAAGCCATTGGCCTGCTGATACTTTAGAAGCTGTTCCAGACTATTTTGATAGTGTTAATGTACACAATTATGACATAGACATTTCTAATTATATTCGACAGGTTCGTGGCTGGATGAGAAACACAGTCCATGCACAATCACCTCTTTGGCTAGGTGAATGGGGTACTTATACTGAAGGTTACAGTGATCTAAATTTCTCTTTGAATCTCATTCAAAATATGATGCGGATGTCACAGCCTGGGGATACTTATGTGTACGGCAACCATCTATTTTCACTGTACGACTGGGGGTACAATAATGGATTTGAAGGTTTGATTGGAAAAAACGGGGATCGCCGCCTTAGTTACTATGCCTTTCGTATGGGTATCCGTGCTTTGCAAGGAGGGCGTAGCGTGCTTCAGATAACTAACAACAACTCGGACTTGATGGCGATTTCAACTCAAGATGATGATCGAAAAAAGATAAATCTATTAGTTTTAAATAGTAGTTCGACTGATCATATTGTTAATGCCAGCTTTCCAGTGTTTGGCCCACGAGCCAAGGCGACTATTAGGGAATTTAGTGAGAGGGTCTTAGATGAATTAGCGGAAGAGGTGGATTTTGAACTAAATCAAATAACCTTTCAGATTCCAGCATATACAAGTAAGTTAATCGTTGTTAGCTCTTACAACACTCCGGACAGTTTTTGACAGCCAGCGGTTCTACAAAAAAACCTGTGACTATCTACGGCTTTTAGGAAAACTCTCGCTTTCGCAAGCCCTTTGCCTATGCGGCTCTAGCTGTGGGCGTAGCCTTTTTGCTCTCTAGCATTTTGGTAATTCGAGATGGCTTGGTACTGCTATCGCAAGCTATGGATACAACTGGTCAGTAGGCTATCGAACTCCAAACCCAAGGTAGAGCAGGAGCGCACTAACCAAAAAAATTACCGCCAACGCCACCCCCGAAGATTTTGCTGAAGCTCTGCAAGCCATTGATATCCCGGCCAAAGCCCTCAAGCACAACGCTAAAACCAGCCTAACTAGAGCCAGCATTGCCAGCCCCAGCAACCTGGTAGTGAGTGATGGGCATTGGTCTGCTGGAGCTAGGGCGTGTGGGGATTGGTGGTGCTGGTGGCTCAGCTGTGGGTGGTAGCAAGTCTCGCAAACAGCGTTCAGTTAATGCCTATCGGTCTAGGGTCGCCGTTACCCAGCGGGCGATCGCTCCCCATGTACCTCACGGTCTGAAGCTGTCTTTGGTAACTGATGCGATCGCCCCACCCCCGGTACCAGCGAAATCAAATCCTCAATGTTTTGCTGCATGGTGAGACAAATTGCATCCAGCGGTAGATCGTTGGGGTCGTGGCCAAAGGGGTTTTCGATCTCGATGCCAATCTCTTCGATACCAAATACCGCAAAGCTAATCAGCCCCACCAAAAGGGGCGTACCCCAGCCCACCGAGTCCACCATTTGAAAGGGTAGGGCCAGGCAGTACAGCATCAGCAACTGCTTGAGGTGAATGCTGTAGGCCACCGGCACCGGCGTTTTGAGAATACGCTCGCAGCCGCCCAGGGCATCCACCAGACCGTCTAGAGTTTCTAGGCAGTAGGTGAGCTGGTAGGGGTTGAGGGTGCCGCGAATTTGCTGGGTTTGCAGGTAATCCGCCACCCAAAAGGCGATCTCCAGGGGCGGGTTATTCATCTGCCGCAGTTTGGCAAACTGGTCGGCGGTAAGCAGGCTGGCCAGTTCGGCGGCGGGGGCTTCGCCGCGCAGGTGCAACTTCATGGCCACGGCAAAGGCGGGCAGCTGGCGCACGACCGCCATTTTGGCTTCGTAATCGCCGGGCTGGGGCGTCTCGATCGCCACCCACATCTGCCGGGCCAGGTTGCGGGTCTGGTTGATCACATTGCCCCACAGCTTGCGCCCCTCCCAAAACCGCTCGTAGGAGGTGTTGGTGCGGAAGACCAGCAGCAGACCCAGCACCAGACTGGGCACCAGCGACCCTAAAATGGGCGAAGATACCGGCCAGCCACGCGCGTAAAGTAGCAAAACCCCAACCGAAAAAAACGCGCACAGCAGCACCCGGGGCATGACAGCCGGAATCACCGACCCCCGAATGCTAAACAGCAGCCTAAACCAGTCCTGCTCGTAGCGGCGAACGTTGCGCTTGATGGGTTGATCGGGCACCCGCTAACTCTCCCAAACAATTTCAACTAACCTGGGGATGTCCCCCCGGCATTGTAGACGCTCTAACGGGTTAGGTCTGTTGCTTGGCCCACGGCAATCGTTTGGTCTACTGTGAGCACTTCGTTGGAGTTTTAAGGCCCAGTCGTCTAAACCGTGACGGCGTAGTCAATTAGCTGGAGCAATCGCTGCCGCAGCGTCTCTAGCCCCATGCGTTCGGTGGCGGAGATAAATAGAGCATTGGGGTACTCGTCCTGGGCGATCGCGAGGGTTTCGCTGCTGACCCGGTCGGCCTTGTTAAACACCAGCAGCATTGGCCCCGGCACAATCGGCATCTCTTTGAGAATGCGCATGACCCAGTGAATCTGGTCTTGCCAGGCCGGGTGCGACACATCGACCACGTGGAGCAGTGCGTCGGCCTCGGTCACTTCTTCGAGGGTGGCGCGAAAGGCGTCCATCAGTGAGGCGGGCAGCTCTTCGATAAAGCCCACGGTGTCGGTGACTACCAGTTGGGTAGTTTCATGTGTCTCTGGGTCGGTAATGGCCAGGCGGCGGGTGGTGGGGTCGAGGGTAGCAAACAGCTGGTCGGCGGCGTAGACCTCGGAGTTGGTCAGGGTATTGACCAGGGTTGACTTGCCCGCGTTGGTGTAGCCTACTACGGCGATCGAGGGCAGGTTGTCGTCCTGGCGGCGGTGGCGCAGGCGGGCGCGATGGGCCTGGAGCTGGTTGACCTCCTGCTGCAGCCGCTGAATGCGCCGCTGAATCGCCCGGCGCTCGGTCTCCAATTTTGTTTCTCCTGGCCCTCGGGTGCCGATGCCGCCCCCCTGCCGCGATAGGGCCTGGCCGCGCCCCTTCAGTCGGGGCATTTGGTATTCGAGCTGGGCCAGCTCGACTTGTAGCTTACCGGCCCCGCTCTTGGCCCGCTGGGCAAAGATATCGAGAATCAGCTCGGTGCGATCGACCACGCGAAGGCCCACCATGTTCTCTAGGTTTCGCACCTGCATGGGCGACAGGTCGCGATCGAACACAATCAGGTTGGCCCCTACGGTTTGGGCCGCTAGGGCGACTTCCTGCACCTTACCAGCCCCCAACACGGTTTGAGGGTGGGGACGGGGCCGCTTTTGGTACAGCGTCTCTAGCACTTCGCCGCCAGCGCTGTCGACCAGGCGCTCCAGTTCTTCAAGGCGGGTGTGAAAGTGGTTGTCGCTTTGGTCGTGGGTAAAGAGGCCTACGACTAGGACGCGATCGCGATCGTCTTCTACCTGCAGGGCGGTAAAGGCGCGGCTAAACTCGGCCTCTAACCCTTCGGCCAGGGCCAGAAAGTCCTGCTGGGCCAGTTCTTCTAAATCCATGGGGTCGGACACCAGCCAGCGCTGCTCGGGGTGGGGCACCAGGTGGGCCAGATAGGCATTCTGAATGTAGCCCGTCGCGCCGCCGCCCCGGCGGGTAAAGCCCGTGCCCGTCAGCGCCAGCACCGCCAGCACGTCGAGCCGCTGCAGGGCCATGGTGGTGAGAATACTGTCGCTGGGCGGGTCTAGCTCAAACTGGGTGGCAATGCAGCGAAGGCCGCTAAGGCGTTCGGCCCCGTAGCGCGGCAGCTCTGAGGGCGGAATTTGGGTCTGCCGCAGCGTACCCACGCCGACGCGAATCACCTGGCCGCGCCGATTGACATAGGCGCACAGAGGGCTGTCGATGTCGGTGCTAACCGCCGCCAGCCGCTGGGCGAACTCGGGGGTCACCACGCAATCGCCCGGCAGCCGCTGGTGATAGAGTCGCTGCAGCTGCTTGAGCTGGCTGGGTTTAAGACCCTTTAGATTTCCGTAAACCGTTTCGATAGGGCTAGTCCACTCCTGGGATCGATGGGATATGCCATAGTAATGGGGCCGAAGTGAGAGCGTCAACGACATCCAATGACATCACAATATTCTAACGATCGCTCTGGCGATCGCCGCCAGGGTGTTTTTATTCGTTGGTCAAGCGCATCTCGGCGGCGGGGCCAGCGAGACCTGCCCGACCCCGGTTTTGTCGTTGATCGCAAACGGCTTTACAAGTATTTAGATTCCCTAGAGGGGCTCTCAGGCGAATAGGCCGTCCTGAGGGCAATACCTGCGTATTCGACCAGGGCAAAAAAATTGAAAATCGGACGATTTCGGTCTATAACACTCCTAAAGTTCAATACGCTCCATGAGAATTGGGTGTATTCTTATTTCGAGTTTGACTCCGAGCCAACTCCAGAAGTGGAGTTTCGTCTGTGGGAAAGCTATATTTCCTGAGCTGGGCTCGGCATACCATGAGACCTTAACTAAGCCCCTGGGATAAGCCGTCATGAGTGAATATCAATCGGATACTGCATTTACAGAGCCCGTAACGTCGGTGCCCGATCCGGTACTTGACGTAGAAACGTCGGAATCTACCACTGATAGCCTGGGAGAAGAGGCTACCCGCCAGGTGCAGATAGTGTGGGACAAGGTGTCTGGACTGCTGGGCGACCTGCCCGACTACGTGTCTGTATTCTTTAAGCGCTACCGTCGGCCCATTGTGACGGTGGGTTTAATTATTGCCGCCATTATTGCGGTCAAGCTGGTGCTGGCCCTGCTTGATGCCATCAACGACTTCCCGCTGCTGGCCCCCACCTTTGAACTGATCGGGCTGATCTACAGCGGCTGGTTCCTCTATCGCTATCTGCTCAAAGCCTCCAATCGGCAGGAGCTGCTGGGCGATATTGCGGCCATCCGCGACCAGGTGCTCGGTAAGGGGAATGGGTAGTGCTATAGCACTACTGGCTCCTTCACGCTTTAGTACGGTTAACTGCCCCCTGTAATTCGCGATCGCGCTTTCTATACTGGTTGTAGATGCAACGGGTGGTTGCGCGATCGTTAGAGCCCAGGGGGTTCGTTTGCTTATGGCGCAAGAAATGGCGCAGACCAAGACAATTACCCAGGCGGTAGAACGTCTGGGCTATCGAGTTACCGTAGGAGATGTGGCCGCCGAAGCAGGCATGCCTCTGATGGAGGCGCAGCAGGGCGTATTGGCCCTGGCCTCTGATGTAAAGGCTCACCTGCAGGTAGCCGAGTCGGGCGAGATTGCCTACGTTTTCCCTAAAAATATTCAGGCGATACTGTGGAGCAAATCCTGGCGGCTGCGATGGCAGGCGGCCTGGGAAAAAGTATGGCGGGTCTTGTTCTACCTGATCCGTATTTCCTTTGGCATTTTGCTGATTTTGTCGCTGGTGCTGATTGTGGTGGCGATTACTTTGCTGGCGATCGCAGCTAGCAGCGCCGGTCAGCAAAACGACAACCGCAACCGTGGCGGCGGTGGCATGATTTTTCTGCCCCGCTTCTGGATTGGTCCCAACCTATTTCGCACCTTCGAGCCTCCCAGTGCCCGTCGTCGTCGCCAGCCCCGCACTCCAGAGGAGATGAACTTTCTAGAGTCGGTATTCTCCTTCTTGTTTGGTGATGGCAACCCCAACGTCGACCTCGACGATCGCCGCTGGCAGAGCATTGCCCAGGTGATTCAAGCCAACGGTGGGGCCGTGGTCGCCGAGCAAATCGTTCCTTTCCTCGATGACCTCGGCAAAGGCTGGGATCGCGACCTCGAAGACTTCATGGTGCCGGTGCTGAGTCGCTTCAACGGAGTGCCCCAGGTCAGCCCCCAGGGTGGCATTGCCTATCAATTTCCAGAATTGCAGGTGACCGCTAACGAGCGCCGTCGCCTGCGGCCACCCCAATTCTTGCGCGAAATTCCCCGCCGATTTAGCCAGGCTAGCTCGGGTCAGATTATGGCCGCCGCTGGTTTGGGCGGGGCCAACCTGGTTGGGGCGCTGGTGCTGGGCAGCATGCTGCGAGACCCGGCATTGGTTGTGCAACTGGGTGGCATTGTTGCCCTGGCAAACTCGCTCTACTGGGTGCTGCTGGGCTATGGCACAGCCTTCTTGGCCATTCCCCTCGTGCGCTACTTTTGGGTGCAGCGGCAGAACCAGCGTATTGAGGCCCGCAACGCCGAGCGCGAGCAGCGAGTCGAAGAACTCAACCAGCTCACCACCGAGCAGCGCGAAAAGCTTGCCTTCGCTGAAACTCTCACGGGTCAGACGGTGCTGGGTACCGATAACCTGGCCTACACGACCGAGGCCGATCTGACCGACCAAGAAGCGGCACAGAAAGACAAGCTTGATGCCGAGTGGCAGCGGTTGCTGGAGCAGCGGCGGCAGGGGAAGTGAGTGGGAGTGTGGATGGGTGGATGCGTGGATGCGTGGATGCGAAAGTATACTTCTTGTACTTTTTTACCCATCCACCCGCCTACCCATCCACCCGCTTACCCATCCACTCATCCACCCGCCTACCCACCTACTCATTCATGGTCTTGTAAGTCGCGACGGCCGAGGGGGAGATGCGGTTGAGATAACGGAAGATCCAGTATTTGAAGATGGTATCGAGGATCACCGGGAAGGTAGCGATAAACAGAAAGATGAAGTCGCGGTTGGCGGGTAGGCCCAGGTGCCGCGATAGCCCTTCCAGCAAGATTTCCCAGCCGTGGGGCGAGTGGAAGCCGACGAATGTGTCGGTAAACAGGATGATGATGAAGGCCTTGGCGCTGTCGCTGAGGCCGTAGACGATTTCGTCCATGAAGGACTTAATGTTGGCGACATCCTGCTTGCGGTAAATTAGCAGCATGGCAAAGGCGATCGCGGCCAATATATCGGAAAACACGTTTTTGACGGCGCTAGCGCTGCGATCGCGGTAGTCGTCTTCAATTTCGGTGGCTTTGGTGCGTACTCGCTGCTCAATGTTGAGTTCTGAAAGGGGGGGCGCTTTGCCGATTAGCACCTCAAAGCGCAGCCGCTCTTCGAACTGCTGTAGCTCGTGGAGGGCTTCTTCTTCCATTTCAATATTGAGAAAGACCTCCGGCTCTGAGTCGCCTGCCCGCACTTGGTCGACGATTGGCCCGACAATAAAGGCTTTGGTAAACTGCTGGGTCAGCAGCGGCACAATCACCAGCAGCAGCACAAACCGAATCGCAGCAGTGGTTTTAGATTTAGAGTTGCGAAACTCCTTCACCACCTCCTGTTCGGCGTTGGGGTCGAGGTCTTGGCGAATGCGATCAACGGTGCGCAAAATTGATCGGGGCAGCACATTGACGCGATCGGAGAGGCCCGCTGCCCTAGTGCCGTCGGGGTTTATAACATTGGTATTTGCGGCTGTAGCGCCGTTCTGATTGGCTAAATTTGGCCCGCTGCTCCGGGCCTGAGTGGCCTTAGACCGCAGCACCTGAGCTGAAGGGGCTGGCTCTAGACTGCCATTACTTCCATTAGCAAGCGTGATCACCCGCTCAGGGGTGGCATCGAGGTTGGCGTAGCGGGCCAGCACCTCGTCCACTAGGCGCAGCTTGCGAAAGAACATCGCCTGCTGATCAATCACGTTGACAGCCAGCTCGTCGGACTCAGAAGCGGGCAAATCCACTTCCATAATGCGCGAGTCGCTGACCCGTACAATGGAGCGGCTGGCCCGAAACTCGGCCATGCGCACCTTAATCAAGTTCAGGTACTTTTTTAGCTCGCTCTGAAAATACTCCATGGCGCTGTCGCCGTAGCTGCCATAGCGGGTTGAGATCGGGTTGCCGCCAAAGTATTCGCGCTCGATCGCCACAATCATCTGGGCGGCTTCGTAGGCCTGGTTGAGGGCGCGATCGGGAGTGCGAAACAACCACCGCTGGGCGCTGCGAAAAAAGCCTGAGTTCTGCATTAGAGGGGGTGCTGGCGCTGGGATGTCCAGATCCTACTATAGTC
>NZ_JADEXE010000612.1 GCF_015207265.1 Nodosilinea sp. LEGE 07298
GGCCTACCAATTCTTCTTAGAAGAGGCCCCGGAGCTGCTACAAACCATCGAGTCAGGGCTGCTCACCCTGGGGCAGAAGAGAGACACCGCTGAGATTCACCAGATTATGCGGGCGGCCCACTCGCTCAAAGGTGGAGCAGCCAGCGTTGGCCTGGAGCCAATTAAGGCGATCGCCCACCGGCTCGAAGCCCTGTTCAAAGCGCTCTACAGTGAAGCGGTCGTAGTCAACAGCGAGCTAGAAAGTCAGTTGTTGCAGGCCTTTGACTGCCTGCGCCTTCCCCTAACCCAGCAGATGACCGAAGGGAAGTTTGATGGCAACCAGGCTTTAGCCCAGGCAGAACCCGTTTTACACCAACTAGAGCAACATTTGGCTAGCGCCATCGCCGAAACCGAGAATTTCATCCCCAGCTCCTCAGATCTGGGGTTTGACATGGCCACGTCTATTTTTGAAGTGGATGTCCAGCAGGGGCTAGACCACCTAGCCCAGGTGCTGGAGAATCCCCAGACCCACGAACTTGCCGGAGAGTTGCGAGCCCAGGCCGAAATATTCTTAGGCTTTGCCGAACTGCTCGATCTATCGGGGTTTGCCCAGATTGCCGAGACGGCTCTACAAGCGCTGGCGGCTAACCCAGACCAAGCGGTGGAAATTACTCGGCTAGCGATCGCAGATTTTCGCCAGGGCCGAGCCGCCGTTTTAACGACCAAATCCACCACCGGGGGTTCTCCCTCAGCAGCCCTACAAGCCCTGGCAACAGCCCCCGCAACATCCCTAGAATTAACCTCAGAATCGCCTCTAGCGCCAGATTTAGACCTGCCCTTAGAGCCCGCCGCAGAGCAGTTTTTAGCCTCGGTTTTTGGCGACAACGATTTGACCGACACAACCTGGGATGAAGCACTGCCCTCAGAAGCTGATGCCCTGGCCTGGCTAACCGAGACCCAGCCCCCTGCAACGACCAGTTTGGCCATACCGTCAGACTCCCCATATCTCATCAGCCCATCCATCACTGACGTTTTCGCCCCCAACCCCTCGATAC
>NZ_JADEXE010000613.1 GCF_015207265.1 Nodosilinea sp. LEGE 07298
TTTGAGACGGGCTTCTTTGGAGGCATCCATGGGAGTGAAGTTCCTCTGTTGAACTGCTCAAAGCTTAACGTTCATAGGCTTAGCCCAGACTAAGTATTATTGCTCATTACATAACTGGGATGCACCCTATTTCCCTGGGTCTGCAAAATAGCGCCCCGCCCACGAGCCTCTACAACCAACACTTGCCCCTCGGCGGTTATTCCATAAATCTGCCCCTGCACCCATAGTCTAGGGCCTGCTGCTGAACCCTCACCCGTCACGTTCCCTTGCTTTGGCTGATGAGCATGAATCAAAATGTCCCATGCCTGGCACACAAACGTCTGGAGCTGATCCTCTGTGATCCTGAATCTCTCGGCTGCCGAATCCTGGATAGCTTCATCTTGCCGCTCTTGAGGTCTAGCCAAGCTCAGAATATAGTTATTCCTCCTGGTGGTAGCTTGGATGGCCTGCCTCATGGTGTCAGGGCACAGCTCTTCATACACCTGACGGTCTAGTTTCCACACGCATTTCCAAGCGCTAGTCTCACCTCCGGCAAAAACCGCCGCCGGGGTACAACTGCCTGGATCAGCAATGCTTCGTATAATGCGTTCCGCCCGCTCAGCGTCAATCCCCAACGCAATCCCCGCTGCTCGGACCAGCTCTTCGGCATTGCCGCTAATCGGCACCCGGTTCTGGGCAGCCCAGTTCTCCCAGCCATAGAACTCTCGTAGAGCAAATGTCAGCGAGTGCGATCGCGATTCCAGCGGACTATCTCCATGCAGCACCGCCTGGGCCTTCGCTGTAGCCAGATCCTCCAGCCGCAAGACTCCCAGTTGGGCAGGCTGCGACTGAATTAGGGGGCGAGCCTGACTGGATGGCTTCTGCTCTCTTCGACCACTCGCCGGATACAGCCCGATCGTATCCAACTGTTCCACCCAAACCGGCGGTAGCCGCTGCACATTGACATAGGCGTTCCTACTTGGGCCAACTGTCGGCGAGAGCACGGTGAAGCGCCCCTGGCCCAGAGCCTCCCCCATGTGCTGGCCACCCACCC
>NZ_JADEXE010000167.1 GCF_015207265.1 Nodosilinea sp. LEGE 07298
CGGAGGGTGGCAGGTTATAGATTTCGCTGTTGGGGATGAAGTCTGACATGGCGATTGGGTGATAAGGAATGATGAAAGGGATCCAGACCTCCGAGTTTTTACAAAAACTCGGAGGTCTTTTGCCGCAAGAAACTGCACGAAGGGTGCGAAACCCATCGCAGAATGCGACACTGTGGAATCGAGTCGCCTCGAAGAAAGCTTCAATGCGACCAGGCAAATATACCGTTCTTTCTATACCGAACGGTAATTACTGAGCAGTATAGTATGTCTGACCAAAGTCAGCAAGCCAGGCTGATGGATTTGCGTACCCGTGCGGGTTTGACCCGCCGCGAGGTGGCAAATGCATTGGGGGTTACAGAGAAAACAATTTATGTATGGGAAACTAGTGTTAACGTGCCTAAGATGACGGTTTCTCAGGTGCAGAAGCTTCTAGAGATCCTTGGCTGTACGTTGGATGAACTGGCGATCGCAACAAAAAAATAAGCTTGTAAAGCCTATTTTGCGGAGATAAATATTACAAATCGCCTAGACCCAACGCATTTTGAAGAGCGCTCTCCACGACCCCATCATCTAGAGATACATTTTTGTCCTGCTCATCTTTGTATGTTGTAGCAAGTTCTAATCTCAATGCTTTGACGACTCGCTCAGAGGCAAGCGCTTGCAGTATGCGCTTTTTGCTCGTGCAGGCTACTAAGTGACTCATATTCTCAAGGTCGCCACCAAAGACAGCTTTAGAAGTCAGTAGATACAAATTTTCTGCATCAACTTCGCTAACGCCATCTTCATCAAGTAGAGAAACATCAAATATCTCAATAAAGCGGGGATCTCTTCCAGCCTGAGGAATAACACGGTAAAGTCGCCAAATCTGGCCGTTTGTAACAACAGCCCATTCTGCGGAAAGGCTTGTAGCATAGCCAGCAGCTTGATCTCTTACGTTATTATTCAGTTTTGCTCGAATATTCTTGCACTCAATTACTAGGAAAATATGATCGCCTCGCTTGAGAGCAATATCAACCTTTCCCCCTAGTGTCCTAACTTCTGTATCAAGCTCATTTTTGCTGTATCCCAGCACGTTTTCTAGAGCTTCAATGCACCATCTTCTTACTTCTTCTTCGGAGGCCCTTGGTGAGTTTGATATTTCAACTAATCGAGGATGGCGGCGGCGAAAGCCATCACGAATAGAGTCTATCGCTTCTTGTCGAATTTCTGCTTTTGTGCGCCGCTTAATTGTTTTTGGATTGCTCTTATTCTCTGACTCTTCCTCTGTATTGGCGGCTTGAATAGAGACGGCTTCAAGTGGAGTCGGCTCTACCAACTCCATCACAAATACGTTCTTGCACTTCGGACATCTAACAGGCTTGCCAATCTGATTCTGATACTCGCTCTTCACCCTGAACCTAGTCTTGCAGTCGTCACAAGACGTAAAACCTATATAGCTGTCTACTATGCTGAGACTAGTTGTAGTCATAACGTATGTGAGGGGGTCGCACTCGTGACTGTAATCCAAACACTCGAAACTCTGACAGATCAAAACTTACATCAGTCAGGTTGAGTGTTCCCAAAATAAGCTGAGTACTTCACCTAAAAATTACTGAGAGCTCCTAGATTCTCGTAGGGCGCATTCGCGAAGCAATGCACTGCGTGAGGGCTACTTGATCGAAGGCTGCAAAAACCCAACACCAGACCAAAGAACATCGGATTCTGCTAGCGCGCCACCCAATCTACAGGCAATTAATCGCTGGGGTGGCAAACGAACAGTTTTTTGTCACAGGTGGGAGACCCCGAGGGGGCAAATAACCATTTGCCCCTACGGCAGACCTCTGTAGGGGCAAACGGTTGTTTGCCCTCGACATCCTGGCGCAATGATCTCTATCCCCAACTAGCCAGAGAGTTGATTCTTTCACAGATATACCCCATCCACATCTTTGCTGCTAACGCAGGCTCGTAAGGGCAAACTCAACTCATCGGCAATCGGTCCTCCGATGAAATACAACCCCAACAAACACCACCGTCGCTCCATTCGCCTCAAGGGGTATGATTACTCCGCCGCAGGGGCGTATTTCATCACAATCTGCGTTTTCCAACGCCATTGCCTCTTTGGTCAGGTGGTCGAAGGTGACATGCAATTAAACGAATTTGGCCAGATAGCAGCAGAATGCTGGCAAGCCATTCCCGATCATTTTCCGCATATTGAACTTGATGGATGGGTAGTGATGCCCAACCATGTACACGGGATTTTGGTTGCTAAAGACACCTGTAGGGGCTTTGCACTGCAAAGCCCCTACGCAAATCCTGGCGATACACTGCAAAACCCTCTTACTCCAGTATTTGGCAAGATGTCTTCGGGTTCAATTTCGACCGTTATTCGTTCCTACAAATCGGCCACCACCAAACACATCAACACCCTGCGCGATGCAGCGGGCACACCCGTTTGGCAGCGCAACTATTACGACCACATCATTCGGGACGAGCGATCGCTCCAGCACATGCGCTACTACATCACAAATAACCCTGTAACCTGGGTAGACGACCAGCTGCATCCCTGCAACCCATCAAAGTGGTGACGGCTACCTCAGCTAGAGTGGAGATTAGTGATTTTCCCCTACTTACTCTCCTCAGGTTCCACCCAGCGATCGTCCGCCTTGATCAGGTTGATCAGCTCCGCCACGCCCTGGTCTTCCGGCACCTTCTTAATCTCATCGCGGCCCCGGTACAGCGAAATATAGCCAGGGGTTTTGCCCACATAGCCGTAGTCAGCATCGGCCATTTCGCCGGGGCCGTTGACGATACAGCCCATCACCGCAATATCAAGCCCCGTCAGGTGTTTGGTGGCTTCGCGCACCTCGTGCAGCACGTCTTCGAGGTTAAACAGCGTGCGACCGCAGGAGGGGCAGGCTACATATTCCACCATGGTTTTGCGCAGCCCCAGGGCCTGCAAAATGCTGTAGCAGACAGGAATCTCTTTTTCGGGCGCTTCGGTCAGCGACACGCGAATGGTGTCACCAATGCCTTGAGCCAGCAGGGTGGCAATGCCCGCCGTAGACTTAATGCGGCCATACTCCCCATCGCCCGCTTCAGTCACCCCCAGGTGCAGAGGGTAATCCATACCCAGCTCGTCCATGCGGTGAGCCATCAGCCGGTAGGCGGCGACCATCACCGGCACCCGCGATGCCTTGAGCGAAACCACCAGGTTGCGAAAATCTAAGGATTCGCAGATGCGGATAAATTCTAGGGCCGACTCCACCATGCCCTCGGGAGTGTCGCCGTAGGTAAACAGCATGCGCTCGGCCAGCGACCCGTGGTTGACGCCAATCCGCATCGACTTACCCTGGTCGCGCAGGGAGACTACTAGGGGTTCTAGGGTTTCGCGAATTTTGGTGCCAATGTCCTCAAACTCGGTTTGGGAATAATCGGTGCGACCCGCCTGGGGTTTTTCGAACACGTAGAGGCCGGGGTTGATGCGCACCTTATCGACGTGCTTGGCCACCTCTAGGGCAATCTTCATGCCGTTGTGGTGCACATCGGCCACCAGGGGCACAGGCTGGTAGGTATCTTCTAAAATTTTGCGAATGTCGACCAGGGCTTTGGCGTGGGCCATACTGGGCACCGTCACCCGCACAATTTCGCAGCCAATTTCGTGCAGGCGGCGAATCGCGGCGGCAGACCCTTTGATATCCAGCGTGTCTTCGTTGATCATCGACTGCACCACTACCGGGTGGCCGCCCCCAATGGTGACGCTACCCACAGGCACCGGACGGGTCTGGCGACGGTGAATGGTGGTGTCGAAGGGGTCAAAGGCGGGGGTAGCGGAGGTCGAGGAGACAGGGTTGGGAAGCGTTTGCATAGCCTTTGCTCAATGGTTGCCGGTGCTTGAAAGTAAAGGTTTTGGCAGTATTTTACCTACCTCCCAGAGTGCCACAGAATGGCGGCTCAGAGATGCCAGGGCAGCAAAAATGGCCCGCCGCTGTGATGAAGACTTCATTTTGGCCAAAGAGATTGGCTAAAAGATTGACTAGAGCAGCGGCTGTACATCCCGAAACGCCTCAATATCGATCTGCTGAAGCCGTTCGTAGGCGCGATTGATGCTGCGCTGCCCCCGCAAAAAGCCCGTGCTGGCACCGGGGCACAGGTGGGCCAGGGTCTCGGCAGAGAAGCGAGATCGTAGCGCCTCGACCTGCTGGAGCTGGCGGGGCCAGTGAAAGGTCTTGGCCAGTCGCAGTGGCTCTGGCTCGCCCGAAGGGTTGGGCAGCAGGTGCCGCCCGCTAAACAGCACGCCGCCGTGGGCGCTGTAGTAGAGGCAGGCTGAGCCGGGCGAGTGGCCGGGGGTCCAGACCGCCTCTAGTTCGGGGCTAAACCTGAATTGGTGGTGAAAGGTCGTGGTTGGGGTATCGGGCAGCAGGTAGGCCTCTTGCTCTTGAATCACCACCTCGCAGTTCAAGGCTTTGTGAATAGCTGCGGTTCGCCCAATACCGCCCCGATGGGTGATAAAAAGCCACTGCACACCGCCGCGAGCCATCAACCATTCACGATTGTCCTCGTCCCAGGCGGGGGAATCGATTAGTAGATTAGCCGGTTGACCTTCGGAGGTGTTGTTTACAATAAAGTAAGCGGTTGCTCCTTGGGTATCGCGGTTGGGGGGAAACGCATACACAGTGTCAAACACCATGCGCGGAGCCTTTGGGCTAGGCGATGGAACTGGGGCTGAAGCAGCTGTCATGGGTGCAGGAGAAGGGGTGAGAAACACCTTTGAAACGCCTATACTAACTGAACCCTGCCCCGACTGCCTGGGCTAGCGCCCACCAGGAATGTTTTAATGGGCCTGTTTTCTAGGGTCAGTTTTTGCACCCTGTCTTCGTAAAGCACGTTGCCCCGCTTCACTCGTTGCACTCCACTGGCTACTCGATGGTGTTTTTCTGGCTTTTTGTTCTTGGTCTGCTGACCTATGTGCTGCTTCAGCGCAGCGTTAGCCGCATCACCCGTACCCCCGTGTGGCTACTGTGGCTGGTGATGATGTTGCCAGCATTTATTTTAACGGGCTGGGTGATCGCCAATGGTCCCGAGGCACCGGCTCCCACAGCGTTGCTGCTGGGTCTGTTTATTGCCTGCCCAATTCTATACTGGGCGCTGATTCAAAAGGGGCGCATATCGGTACCCCCAAGCGCTAAACCCGAAGCCGAGGCTACCGATACCAAACCAGCGATCGCACCACCGCCCAAGCCCACTCTGCGCCCCATCGACAAAGAGGAAGAAGCGACGCTGCAGGGCTGCTTTCCGTGGTCGGTGTACTACCTGCAAAACATTGAGTATCGCCCCCAGGCGATGATCTGCCGGGGACAGCTGCGGGCCTCGCCCACTGTGGCTTACGACACCGTGCGCGACAATATTCGCCGCCACTTCGGCGATCGCTTTCTCGTTCTCTTTCAGGAAGGTTTAAAGGGCAAGCCAGTGTTTGCGCTGGTGCCTAATCCTCAGGTCGAGAAGGGCGATCGCAGCACCAAAACCCTGACCCG
This sequence comes from Nodosilinea sp. LEGE 07298, assembly GCF_015207265.1. Taxonomy (GTDB): domain Bacteria; phylum Cyanobacteriota; class Cyanobacteriia; order Phormidesmidales; family Phormidesmidaceae; genus Nodosilinea. The sequence goes on from NZ_JADEXE010000167.1 coordinate 5,511, forward strand.
CCCAGGGCTGGCCCTGGGGCTATTGCTGGTCACCTTGTTCACCACGACGGCGGTGGGCACCTACCTGGCCGGGGTGACTGAAGACCAGCTTCAGGACGCGCCCGCCTTAATTTTGCAGGGACTGCCCTACGCCCTAGGCCTGCTGATTATTTTGGGATGCCACGAGATGGGCCACTACCTGGCGGCCCGTCGCTACGGCATGCGGGTTACTTTGCCCTACTTCATTCCGGTACCGTTTTTCTTGGGCACGCTAGGGGCGTTTATTCAAATGAAGTCGCCGGTGCCCAACCGCCGCGCCCTGTTTGATGTCGGCATTGCCGGGCCGCTGTCGGGGCTGGTGGTGGCGGTGCCGTTGCTGCTGTGGGGGCTGAGCCAGTCGACCGTGGTGCCCATCCCGGAGGAAGGTTCTAGCCTGCTGAACTTTGAGGCCCTCGATCCCAAAGCATCGCTGATGCTGACGCTGCTCTCTAAGCTGGTGCTGGGGACCCAGGTGGCCGCTGATCAGGCGATTCATCTGCATCCGATCGCGATCGCAGGCTGCCTGGGCCTAGTCGTGACCGCCCTCAACCTCATGCCTGTAGGCCAGCTCGACGGCGGCCATATCATCCACGCCATGTACGGCCAGCGAATTGGTGGGGTGGTCGGTCAGGTGGCCCGGCTGCTGGTGTTTGGCCTCGCCCTGGTGCACCCCGAGCTGATGATCTGGGCCATTCTACTGTTCTTTATTCCGGCGGCCGACCAGCCTGCCCTCAACGATGTTAGTGAGCTAGACGATCGCCGCGATTTCCTGGGGCTGCTGGCCTTGACACTGTTAGTTATGATTGTGCTGCCAGCACCGGGGATTCTCACTCGGCTGCTGTATTAGCCCCAGGGTTGTCCCTTAGTTCTGGCCATTGTTTTGGTAACCGCCATGTCCCAAGATCTGACCCAGTGGATTACGGAGGTGCGCACCCTCCAGCGGCAGCTGGCCGACACCCAAAAAGATCGCGACCAGGCCTACAACAGCGCCGCTAACTGGCGACGGCTCTACGAAACCGAAGCCCGGCAGCGGCGCGAAGAAACCGCCGAGTTTCAGAGTCAGCTCGAAGCACTCCAGCAGCAGCTGGCGGCATCCCCAGCGATTGAGGCCAGCGACCTCACCGGGGTTAACTCGCTTCAGGATCTACAGCAGCATCTCGATGGCCTTGTGCAGCGCTGCCAGGAGCTGACTGAGCGCCTGGAGGCCGAGCGACAGGCCCACGCCCAAACGCGCCAAACCCTCACCGCTGCCCTAGGCGATACTTTTGACGCGCTGAAGTAGTCCCTCTCTTCATGACACGACAGACCCCAGGGTTCTCTGATGGATAGCCGTTCTCTCCGGCTCAATCTATCAGAACCCTGGGGTCTAGAACACTGCAGCATTCGCTGCCCCTTCAGTGCTCTGCATTGGAATGCTCGTCGCGGTCCCGCCTCCTAACAGAAGCGGCAGAGCCTTAAAACTAGGGTGGGACTGTCATTTTGAACGTTGCATTCTAAACTCCTCGTAACGGTGCTAGCCGCCCGCGACGAAGATATAGCGCAGCAGGAAGATCGCCGCCAAAATCCACATGCCGATGCTAGTATCGCTGGTTTTGCCCTGGAAGGCTTTGATCAGCGGGAAGGCGATCAGGCCCATGGCAAGACCTTCAGCAATGGAGAACGCCAGCGGCATCATGATAATGGTGAGAAAGGCCGCGATCGCATCGGCAGGTTCATCCCAGTCGATATTCTTGGCCCCCGACATCATCAGCACGCCGACGATGATCAGCGCTGGGGCAGTTGCAAAGGCCGGAATGCCCTGCAGCAGCGGAATAAACAGCACCGACGCCAAAAACAGCGCCGCCGCTACGAGAGCTGTAAACCCAGTGCGTCCGCCCTCGGAAATGCCTGAGGCCGACTCGATGTAGGTGGTCACCGTTGAGGTGCCCAGCACCGCCCCAGCCGTAGTGCCAATCGCATCGGCCATAAAGGCTTTTTCAACCCCTGGGAAGGAGCCGTCTTCTTTGATGTAGCCCGCTTTGGAGCCCAACCCCGTCAGCGTGCCGATGGTGTCGAACAAATCCACAAACAGGAATACAAAGATGATCCCCACCATCTCCCAGAAGTTGATGCGAAAGAGTTCGCCCAATCCCACAAAAGCCTGACCAAACAGGTCGACAGGGGCCTGGGGCATGGCCATCAGCCCGGTTGGCCAAGGCGACACGCCAAAAATCCAGGCGAGAATGGCGGTGCCCAAAATGCCCCAGAGCAGCGCCCCGGTCACCCGACGGGCAAAGAGCGCAGCGGTAATGCCCAGGCCCAACAGCGCCATGGCCGTTTGGGGCGATCGCAGATTGCCCAAAGTCGTAAAGGTCGCCTCCGAGGGCACAATGATGCCTGCGCTCTTGAGGGCAATGTAGGCAATAAACAGGCCGATCCCGGCGGTGGTGGCGTGCTTGACCGCATCGGGAATCGCCGCCACAATTTTGCTGCGTACGTTAGTGATGGTCATGAGGATGAAGATAATCCCCTCAATGAACACCGCCGCCAGGGCCACCCGCCAGTCGATCCCAAGGCCGAGCACCACCGTAAAGGCAAAGTAGGCGTTGATGCCCATCCCCGGTGCCAGGGCAAAGGGCAGCTTGGCGTAGAGCGCCATGACTAGCGTAGCCAGGGCGGCAGAAAGGCCCGTCGCCATCACCAGTTCGCCAAACAAATCTCCCGACTCGTTGAGAAAGACCGCATTCGACAAAATGGCCGGGTTCACAATTAGGATGTAGGCCATCGTCACAAACGTCGTCAGCCCAGCCAGCGCCTCGGTGCGAAAGCTGGTGCGGTGGGCGGCAAAATCAAAAAAATCCGCGATTTTGTTGCCTGGCCCCGAACTGGGGGGCGACTGGGGCAACTGTTCAGTGGGCTGGGTCACGGTAGAACTCCTCGTGAATGGATAGATGAGTGGCCAGTTTATAGCGGTAGCCAGTTCGCTTAGGACATCGGCGATCGCCAACAGCAAAAACTGGGGCGGCTAGCTGGCGTATAGCCATCGCCTCAGAAATGCTGGAAAACCCTAACCGTCTTGACGATGGCTATCTACCCACAAGGCCAATAGTCTCAGCCCTTAGTCCACGACATCTACTCAGTTGAATCTGTTGCCTTTGCTACATTCTTTCGGTTTTCGACGCATACTGTAATGTCCGCTGCGTCTCTCTTTAGGCCGATTTAAATACGAAGTCTTTCTATCTTTAACGGAATTCTACTTACGCCAGGGCCACCGCGTACCCATTTCGGTCGCTGCCGACCAGCTCAAATACAGCACCAGCAGGGCAACACCAATCAGAAATGGGCCAAGGTCGTCAGGCATGGTCGATACGATATGGGGTTAGGTTCAGGGGCCGCGATCGCGATCGTATTTACTATTCCTAAGGTTTCAGTAGACCACACCATACCGCGATAGAGCAAATGAGTTTTGGACCTAATAATCCTTAGGTTTTTAATGTTATAAATTAAGCATATTGTAGGGTCAATCGCGTTAGCAACGCAGATGCTTCTTTGCACAGCCACACCGCAGGCCATAGGGCTGTTCGACGGACAAAATATGAATATTCAAACAATATATTAGCAATTGCAGATCGTTAGAACCCGCATAAGCTGCCCCCTTCGACTCCGCTCAGGGGACAGCTTGTACGGGTTTTGGCTCTCTTCTTTTGAGAAGTGTTTCGCAAACGTTAGGCTGTTGTGGGGTGAATATCGGCCAGCCGCCTTTAACGACATCTACCCCACAGCACAGAACGAGCTTAGCGGCTACTCAGACAGCTTGGCTTCAGATTCCTTAGCTTCGAAGTCTGCTTTCTTCTTTTCCTTTCTTTCGGTGCCTTTTTCGTCAAGATTGTCGACGAAATCTTGAATGCGATCTTCGTTCTTCTCGGCGTAAGACTTATTCTTTTCAGCAGTCATACTGTTAACCTCAATTAAATACAAAAAACATTACATTCAATCTAGTCACAGCCCTAGAAAATACCATCTACTCAATGATTGATTTGACTTAAGCCATGTTCTACCGCAAGGCTTAAGCTATTGAAATAGCTATACAAGTAGGGGGGGTGCCCTGCACTGCCCCAGCGTTGAACCTAACCCCGTGAACGTTTGCTATAGCCAGAGTCACCTGGGTTAGGACATCAATCAATCCTAAAAACGTTCAAACGTTTGAACGCTCGTCTGACAGACGTCCTAATCCGATTGGCTACAGCTATATACCTGACAGAGCAGCGATCGCGTTAGCCCGCTGAGGCCGCTTAGACATAGGCCTTCACAGGCCGTACCGAACGCATCGATCGCCGCAGGGTGCATACGCAAAACAACACCCCGACCAGGCTTTTTGGGCGGGCACACGCTTAAGCCGCCATTGGTAACGCTCGCTGCGCTAGCACCTGACGGTAAAACTGTTGAAGCTGCCGGGTGGCCGCCGACCATCCCCACCGTTCGGCTTCGGCAACGGCGTTGCGGCGCATGAGTTCTCGCTCGGCCTTGGCTTCAATCAGGCGGCGGGTAGCAACAATTGCCCCTGCTTCGTCGAGTGGGTCAAACAAAAACCCGTTGACGCCGTCGGTAACAATATCAGGAATGCCGCCGGAGTTGGCGGCCACCACCGGACAGCCCGCCGCCATGGCTTCTAGCAAAACGAGTCCTAGGGTCTCGGTGCGGGAGGGAAACACGAAGGCATCGGCGGAGGCATAGGCCGAGGCCAAATCTTCCCCGGCTAAGTAACCGACGAAGTTAGTAAAGGTGCCCTCAAAGTGGGCCTCTAGTTCGGTGCGGTAGGGGCCGTCGCCCACTAGGGCCAATCGCGCTCCGGGAATAGCTTCTAGCACGGGCTTGATGCGGTCAATTTCTTTTTCGGCAGAGAGGCGACCGATATAGAGCAGCAGCGGGGCTTCGGGGTGGCCCTCCGAGAGGCGATCGCGCATTTTGGCACTGGCCAACTCGGGCCGAAACAACTCATTATCGACGCCGCGCTGCCACACCTCAATATTCTCAACGCCGTGCTCTGACAGCTCGGCCTGCATAGCGGTGGAAGTCACCAGGTTGATCTGCGCCTGGTTATGCATGGCCTTAATCAGCTCCCACATCAGCCCTTCGAGCATGCCCAGGCCGTAGTGTTCCAGGTATTTGGGCAGGTGGGTGTGGTACGACGCCACCAGGGGCAAATCTAGAGTCTTGCTATAGTAAATGCCCGCCAGTCCTAAGACTGCCGGGTTTACCACATGCACCAAATCAGGCTGAAAATCTTCCAGCGCCTCACCAATCGAAGGCCGAGGCAAGGCCAGCTTTAGCTCTGGATACAGCGGCAGCGGAAACCCGGATACGCCGTGAATTTTGGCCCCCCGGTACTCGGTTAAGCCGCCCTCGGGGGAGAACACTAAAACCTGATTACCCTGCCGTTGCAGGTGGTCGACCGTGTGCTTGAGACGGGTAACGATGCCGTCAACTTTCGGCAAAAAGGTCTCAGTGAAGAGAGCAATTCGCATAACAATCGAGGGGTGCTAAGGAAAATAATTGAAAATGGAAGGATAAATGGGTAAATAGGCCAAGATCACGCCGTGATTCTGGCCTATTTAATGACTAATCGCGCCGCCACTGAACCTTGGGCAGAATCTGGCTCTTGTCGACGCGGTCTTTATACTTGACGGCGAAGTTGAGCAGGCTGTCGAGCAGGGAGTCAGACAGCATGTGGGGCTGTAGACCAAGCTCTAAAAGGTTGGTATTCTTGGCGTTGAAGTAGTGTTCTTCAGCCTCTACCCGAGGGTTGTCCATGTGGTCGATTTCCACATCCAGGCCCAGGGTGTTGCCGGCTTTCTTCACCATCATGGCCAGGTCGCCGACGCTAAACATTTCGGTGAACTGGTTGAACACGCGGAAGATGCCAGGATCGCCGGGGTTGGCGATCGCAATCTCCACACAGCGCACCGTGTCGCGAATGTCGAGGAAGGCGCGGGTTTGGCTGCCCTTGCCGTAGACAGTCAGGGGGTGACCCACCGCTGCCTGCACGCAGAAGCGGTTGAGGGCGGTACCAAACACACCGTCGTAGTCGAGGCGGTTGATCAGTAGCTCATCCATGCCGGTTTCTTCGGTCAGCACGCCGTAGACCACACCCTGGTTGAGGTCGGTGGCGCGCAGGCCCCACACCTTGCAGGCAAAGTGGATATTGTGGGAGTCGTGTACCTTGCTCAGGTGGTAGAAGGAACCGGGCTGCTTGGGGTAGGGGAGGGTGTCTTTGCGACCATTATGCTCAATGGTGATGTAGCCCTCTTCGATGTCGATATTGGGGGTGCCGTACTCGCCCATGGTGCCGAGCTTAACCAGGTGGCACTCGGGGAAGTGGTCACGCAGCACGTAGAGCAAATTCAGATTGCCCAGCACGTTGTTGGCCTGGGTCAGCACCGCATGCTCGCGGTCAATCATGGAGAAGGGAGCCGATCGCTGTTCGCCAAAGTGAACCACTGCGCCCGGCTCAAACGACAGCATCGTCTCCTCTAAAAAGGAGTAGTCGTTGATGTCGCCGACGTAGAGGTCGATGTGCTTGCCGGTGAGGTCTTTCCAGCGCTGCAAGCGGTTTTGGATGGGGGCAATCGGGGTCAGCGTTTCGATTTGAAGCTGAGCGTCCCAGTGACGCCGCACCAAACTATCTAGAATCCCGACTTCGTAGCCGCGATTGGAAAGATACAGGGCAGTTGCCCACCCGCAATAGCCGTCGCCGCCAATTACAAGGACTTTCATATCAATGCTTCAATCTCTTTGCCGATACCAAGACAATCTACCAGGTTTAGCGGACCTGTAAACCACTCAATATGAGATTACGGGATCAGGGCTTTTTTTACTGACAAAGATTTGATCGCCCCTGCCAATATAACGGGTCTCTCGTCGGCCCACGAATAATCTCAATTAAAAACAGGTAGACGGGTAGAGGCGAACGGCATTTGCCCAGCCCAATCGGGAATAACCCAGCAAGATTTAAGATAAGCCCTAGCCCAAGGTTTCTAGCAGCTGCACCTTGGCGCTCTCTAGCGCTTCCGGCAGCTTGCTGGCATCGCGCCCGCCCGCCTGGGCCAGGTTGGGTCGCCCACCACCGCCACCGCCCGTGATCTTGGCAATGCCGCCGATAAACTTGCCTGCCTGTAGCTTTTGCGCGATCACCTCAGGGCTAAAGGCCGCCACCAGGCTCACCTTGTCGGGCTCAGGGACAGACCCCAGCACCACGGCCCCGGCTCCCAGCTTTTGCAGCAGGCGTTCGGCGGCGGTCTTGAGGGCGTCAGCGCTGACCCCTTCTAGCTCCGCCACAACTATCTTGAGGGAGCCAACCGCTTCGGCACTGTCGAGCAGCTGATCGGACTTGAGCACCGCCAGCTCCGACTTGAGTGCCTCCAGATCCTTCTGAGCGGTTTTGAGGTCGGTTTGTAGGGTGGTGACGCGATCGCTGAGTTCCTCCGGCTTGGCCTTAAACCGCTCGCTCAGGTCGCGCACCACGGCGTCGCGCACGTTCAAATACTCCAGCACGGCAGGGCCAGCGACGGCCTCAATCCGGCGAGTGCCGGAGGCCACCCCGGTCTCAGAGATAATTTTGAACAGGCCAATCTCAGCGGTGTTGCTGACGTGGGTGCCACCGCACAGCTCCATCGACACGCCGGGGAAGTCGATCACCCGCACCTCGGCGCTGTACTTTTCGCCAAACATGGCGATCGCGCCCTTGGCCTTGGCCTCTTCTAATGCCATGACCGTAACATCGCCCTGATGCCCTTCGGCAATCCAGGTATTCACCTGCGCTTCGACCTGCTGCACTTCGTCAGCACTCAGAGCGCGGGGGCAGTTGAAGTCAAACCGCAGGCGATCGAAGGCCACCAGCGAACCCGCCTGGGAAATATCGGGGTCCACCAGCTTTTTCAGCGCCGCCTGCAAGAGGTGGGTGGCGGTGTGGTTGGCCTGGGCGCGGCGGCGGCAGGCGCGATCGATCTGCGCCGATACCTGGTCGCCAACCTTCAGCGCACCCCGCTCGACTTTGCCAAAGTGGACGAAGAAGTCGCCGTCTTTTTTGACGTCGTGGACGCGAATCAGCAGGTCGTCGCCCGACAGGTAGCCGCGATCGCCCACCTGACCGCCCGACTCGGCGTAGAACGGGGTTTGGTTCAGCACCACCTGGGCTTCCTGACCCGCCGCGATCGCCTCTACCGACTCGCCGCCGACCAGCAGTGCCTCCACTTTGCTGGTGCTGCTGGTGTCTTTGTAGCCCAAAAACTCGGTCGAGTGAATGTGTTCGGCTAAAGAATCCAGGCTGCCCTGCACCGTCAGGTCAATGGTTTCGTGGGCATCCTTCGAGCGCTGGCGCTGTTCTTCCATCGCCGTCTCGAACCCGGCCACGTCCACCGTCAGACCCTGTTCCTCGGCCACTTCCTGGGTTAGCTCTAGCGGGAAGCCGTAGGTGTCGTAGAGCACAAAGGCATCGGTCCCGGCAATTTGTTTTGTGTTCGATTGGCTCTCTCGATTGAGCAAGTCGGCCAGCAGCTTTTCGCCCCGCTCCAGGGTTTCCAGAAAGCGAGCCTCTTCGCGGTCAAGCTCGGCTTTGATCTGGGCTTCACGCTGCCGCGTGTTGGGGAAGGGGGCTTCGGCTAGCTGAATGGCGCTTTCCGCCACCTGGCTGATGAACGCCCCTTCAATGCCGATCAGCCGTCCGTGGCGCACCACCCGACGAATCAGCCGCCGCAGAATGTATCCCCGACCCACGTTAGAAGCGGTAATGCCGTCAGCGATCATATGAACCACGGCCCGCACGTGGTCGCCGATCACCTTGAGAGAAACCTTAGTTTTCTCATCAGCCTTGGTGTAGTCGAGCCCAGCTAGATCCGCCGCTGTCTTGATGATCGGCAAAATCAGATCAGTTTCGTAGTTGTTGGGCACCTGCTGCAAAATCTGGGCCATCCGCTCCAGTCCCAGCCCGGTGTCGATGTTTTGGTTTTGCAGCGGCGTCAGGTTGCCCTCGGCATCCCGGTTGTACTGCATAAACACCAGGTTGTAGAACTCGATGAAGCGCGAGTCGTCTTCGAGGTCAATCTTGTCGTCGCCCAGCTCAGGATGAAAGTCGTAGTAGATCTCCGAGCAGGGGCCGCAGGGGCCGGTGGGGCCAGAGGCCCAGAAGTTGTCGGCCTCATCCATGCGCTGAATGCGGTGGGCGGGAATGCCAACCTGGTCGCGCCAGATCGCAAAGGCGTCATCGTCTTCGCGAAACACGCTGACCACTAGGCGCTCGGCGGGCAGTTTGAATACCTCGGTGGAAAGCTCCCAGGCCCAGGCGATCGCCTGCTCCTTGAAATAGTCGCCAAAGCTAAAATTCCCCAGCATCTCAAAAAAGGTGTGGTGGCGCGCCGTACGGCCCACGTTCTCGATGTCGTTGGTGCGAATGCACTTTTGCGAGGTGGTGGCGCGATCGACATCCGCCGCCCGCTGGCCCAAAAAGATGGGTTTGAACTGGAGCATTCCCGCGATCGTCAGCAGCACCGTGGGGTCTTCGGGCACCAGCGACGCGCTCGGTTTAATGGCGTGCCCCCGCGCCGCGTAAAACTCCAGAAACGTCTGGCGAATCTGCGCGCCGGTCATTTTAGTGGAGATTGAGGTGGGGGACTTTGCCATGGGACGGGGGAAGGGGT
>NZ_JADEXE010000614.1 GCF_015207265.1 Nodosilinea sp. LEGE 07298
TATACCAATACAGGTATTGAGACGGTAGCCCAATGCTGGATCTAGAGCGCGTCAAACGAGATGACCGATTGCTTCGGGCGTTGACAGGTCTGAATCATAAAGCCCTCGCAGCGCTCCAACCATCGTTTGCCCAAGCCCTTGCCGAAGCGCCCATCCCCCGTCGTAGCCAGCAGCCGAGAGCGCGGGCGGTGGGCGGTGGGCGCAAGCCTCGACTTGTGAGCGTCGAAGACAAACTCATTTACATCCTGTTTTACTTCAAGTGCTATCCCACGTTCGACCTCGCTGGTCTGCTGTTTGACCTCGACCGGTCGCAGGCCAACCGCTGGACGCATCGCTTACAGCCCTTACTCGAAGCTGCATTAGGCCAGCAACTCGCGCTACCGAAACGGAAGCTGAGCAGGATGAGTGAGTTTGTCGAAGCCTTTCCAGAGGTCGGGCGGGTCATCATTGACGTCACCGAGCGGCCCGTGCAACGGGCCAAAGACAACGACAAGCAACGGGACGACTACTCAGGCAAGAAGAAGCGACATACACGCTCGCATCTGGCCCTGGTGGCCCCGAACCGTAAGATACTAATTTTCAGTCATGCCTATGCGGGCCGTCACAATGACAAAGGCATCTTGAACCAGGAAGGGTGGGCAGAGTAGATACCTGATGAGGTATCGATCCAGGGTGACCTGGGCTTTTTCGGACTGCAAAACGAGGTGGTCAATGTCGAGTTGCCCCACAAAAAGCCGCGAGGGGGACAGCTCAGCGACGAGCAGAAAGCAGACAATCGAGCTTTGGCCAGCGAACGGGTGGTTTGTGAGCAGCTGTACTCGGCGGTTTCTTCGTTCGCTGGCCTCAAGCGCTACGGCATTGCGCATCAGGTCTATCGCAACCGAATTGAAGGCTTTGATGACCGCTCAATGGTCACGGCTGCCGGGCTGTGGAACTTCTATCTGGAGGCGGCTTAGGGGCAAGATACAAAATCACCAGCCCTCAACAACAACTGAATCAATTCCTCACTGTTTCACAACAACTCTA
>NZ_JADEXE010000615.1 GCF_015207265.1 Nodosilinea sp. LEGE 07298
GCAAATACCCTGTTGTGAGCCCCACGCCCCAAAAGGCCAGCCCGCTGAGTACCATAGGCATGCGAGTATCTTGCAGGCCGTAGAGCGCCCCTGAGGCCACCCGCTGCACACCATCGGTCAACTGCGCCAGGGCTGCCACCAAAAGCATCGGCATGGCCAGCGCCACCACGGGAGCGTTAGCCGGATCGCTCAGGTCTAGGTAGAGGCCAATGATCGACTGGCGAAACAGCAGCAGCCCCAGGGTGGCCAGTAGCATAAAGGCGGCGGCGATCGCGATCGCCACAATCCCCGCCCGCCGCGTCTGGGCTATGTCCTGCTGTCCCAGGGCCTGCCCTACCCGCGCCGTCGCTGCGTAGGACATGCCCAAGGGCACCATGAAAATAAGGTAAATCGTCTGGTACACAGTCTGGTGAGCCGCCAGCACCTCGGGGCCAAGAATGCCCATCAAAAAGGTGACAACGGCAAACAGGCTAAACTCCAGGGCGATCGTAATGGCAAGCTCACCCCCCATCACCAGCATCCGCCCGACTAGCCGAGGCTGCACCCGATACCACCCTTGCCAAAACCGATACTCTTTTAGACTGGAGTGCTTGAGGGTGTAGAGCAAAAACAAGCCAAACATCAGCCAGTAGCTCAGCCCGCTGGCGAGGCCCAGCCCGCCTAGCCCCAGCGCCGGAAAGCCCCATTTGCCAAAGCCCAAAGCGTAGTTACCTGCGATGTTAAAGGCCGTGCCTACCAGCACGATCGCAATCACGATCTGGGCCTGGGCCAGCGCCGAGACGTAGCCCCGCAGCATGGCAAAGCAAAGGGCTGGCAGTGCGCCCCAGAGAATCCATTGGAAGTAGGGGCCGGTCAGCGCGGCGATCGGCTCTGGCTGCCCCAGGGCTAACAGCACCCAATCCATCTGGCTGAGAATGCCCATCAGCGGCAGGCTCAGTCCCAGCGATAGCCAAAAGCCCTGGCGGGCGATCGCCTCAACATCAGCCTTTTGCCCCGCCCCAAAAGCCTGGGCCACCAGCG
>NZ_JADEXE010000168.1 GCF_015207265.1 Nodosilinea sp. LEGE 07298
GCGCTCGGCTGCGCTCTACCACGCCCCAGCCAGCGGCCCGTAGGGCCGGGTCAATGAGTTCGGCGCGGGTTTCGGCTTCGTTCACGATGCCCTCAATTTGATTTGAAGCACTTTTGCCCAGAGTTCCCAGAAAGCGCTTCCATCATGGCTCAGTGGTTGGGCCATTGTCAGTAGGGGGCAGTGATGGCCCAATCCGCTCCCGTGCGACCTCAATGGCCTGGTGCAGCTTATTTTGCAGCACCTCCTTGGGCGGCAAGACCGTCAGATACTCCGCCACGTGAATACCGCTGCGGTCTAGCTCTAGCAGTTCAATCTGCTCCTGCTTCTTGCCGGCGCAGAGGATGATGCCGAGGGGTGGCTCTTCGTCCGGCTCCTGGTCGTGTTTTTGCAGCCAGCGCAGGTAGAGTTCCATCTGGCTTTTGTATTCGGGGCGAAAGTTGCCCAGCTTCAGATCGATGGCAACCAGGCGTTTGAGTTTGCGGTTGTAGAACAGCAGGTCGATGTAAAAGTCGTCGTCGTCGATTTGCAGACGCTTCTGACGGGCAACGAAGGTGAAGCCTGCCCCCATCTCCAGCAGGAACCGCTCGATTTCTCGCAGAATGGCGTCTTCGAGATCGCGCTCGGTGTAGCGGTCTTGCAGATTTAGAAAATCGAGGATGTAGGGGTCGCGCAGCAGCAGGTCGGGAGAGATCTTTTGCTCGTTGCGGAGCTGAGCCAGGTCGTGGCGAATGGTGTCTTCGGGCTTGCGGGAAAGGGCGGTGCGCTCGTAGAGCATGGAGTCAAGGCGTTCTTTGAGTTGGCGCACGCTCCAATTTTCGAGCTGGGCCAGTTCGATGTAAAAGTCGCGTTTGAGGGGGTCTTCCATGCCGCTCAGCATGCGCAGATGAGACCAGCTCAATTTGGAACACAGTGTGTTCACAATTTCTAAATCGGGGAAACGTTCAGCAAAGAGCAGGCAGAATCGCAGTTGTCGCTCACTCCACCCTTTGCCATAAACCTGGGTGAGCCGTTCAGCTAATGACAGGACGATTTGCTTGCCATATTCGGCCCGCTGCCCCTGCAACACCTCGGTTTGGATGCGTGTGCCCACTTGCCAGTACAAAAGGGTGAGTTCGGCGTTGACGGCCACGGCAGCGCGTTGCTTGGCGGCATCAATGAGCTGCCCAATGTCTTGAAATAGTTGATTGCTGGGTTGAGTCAGGTCATTGCTCACGCTGCTGCCACCTCCTGCGCTACGTTTGAGGCTTGGGCGGCAGTATTGGCGGTTAGGTCGCCAGAGAAAGCCTTTTGCAGAATCGATTGTTTAAGTTCGTTGAGGGCAGCGATTTTCTGTTGGTAGAGATCCTCAAGACGCCCAGCTTGGCATGATAACTCATCCAATTGACATGCAATTACTTTTTGAGTTTCTAAAGTAGGAAATGGAAATTTTTGATTGGCAAATGTGCCCATGTTAATATTTTCCCTAGCAGTTCCCTTGCCTTTTGCCTTAATTTCAGACTTAAAGAACTGCAAGAGATACTCAACATAGTCACTACTTGCGATGTCATTATCTACTACGATCCCAATGACGCTATCTGGGAAACAGGCATCAAAGCCAAGAATGGCAGTTTCAGCAATGTTAGCTCCAACAATTGCAATACATACTGTCCCTCTAGGCCAAAGCTCACTCTGTGCAAGACCAGATTCGTTATAAGTTTGTGAATAATCGGTGATTCGATGTTTCGAGTTGCCAATGTCGCCAGTTTGTATGAGGGGATATTTTCCCCCATACAATTTTTTGTCACCTCTGGGTCTATGCTTAGACTTTCCTCGGCCAAATTTTATTGAAATTTCCTGAAGCGTTAAATCCCTCCAGTCGTCGCCCTTGCGGGTGAAGATGACATTTAAATAGCTTTCAAAGAGTTCATGGGTGTTAGCGAGGTTCTTTTCGGTGTTAGCGATCGCACCATCAATCCCCTCAAACGCCTCATCCAATATCGCCACAATCCGCTTCTGCTCAGCAACTCGGGTAGGAACGTAAACCAACTCACCGTGGACGTGGTTACGGTTTAACGTTGGCACACCAGCTCCACTTGAAAAACGGGTCAGGTCAAATTTATTGAGCAGGTAGAAAACAAATCGAGGATCGTTACCGTGAAAGTCTTTTACGTACAGCGCGGTATTTAACGGCCAAAAGTCTTCCTCTATGAAGAAAATAGAACCGATGCTGCCGCTTCGTCCAGTCACAACACCAGGCCCAGCGACTTTCGCTTCCACATGAGTATCAATGCAACCACTCGAACTCATGAGAGGGTATTCGCCTTGCTGCCTGAGTCTTTTAGGTAGGTCAAACCCTCTCTGAAGAGTGCAAACATCTCCCAGTTCTTTAATTACCCAATCCTTCCTCACAGCATCCCCCCAATTCCTGCCAAAATCTCAGCACTCTCCGCATCTAGCGCCGTAATCTCATCCATGATGTCCTGCGGGTCGCGGAGGGGGTCTTCTTCTGGGGCGTTGGGGTTCTTCACCGACAGGTCAAAAGTTTGGGGGTCAATATCCTCCAAATCCAGAAACCAAGACTTCGCCGTTTCCGCAAATGTCGACTGGAGTTCCACAAACTCTTTCAGGTCGTCATCATTTAGCGAATTTGTTTTGCCCATATTCCGCCCTGGGTCGAGCTGGTAATACCAAATCTTCTCCGTCGGCTGGCCCTTCTCAAAAAACAGCACCACCGTCTTCACCCCCGCCCCAATAAACGTACCGGCAGGGCAATCCAGCACCGTATGCAGGTTGCAGCTCGACAGCAGCTCTCGCCGAATGGCGCGGGCAGCATTGTCAGAGTTCGACAGAAAGGTATTTTTGATCACCACCGCCGCTCTGCCGCCCTGCTTCAGCATCTTGATGAAGTGCTGCAAAAACAGAAACGCCGTTTCCCCCGTTTTAACCGGAAAGTTTTGCTGCACCTCCTTCCGCTCTTTGCCCCCAAACGGCGGATTCGCCAGGATCACATTGAAGCGGTTCTTGTCTTGAATGTCGCTGAGGTTTTCCGTCAGCGTGTTGATGTGAATGATGTTCGGCGCATCAATGCCATGCAGAATCATGTTCATGATGCTGATGACATAGGCCAGGCTCTTCTTCTCTTTGCCCGTAAAGGTGCGGGTTTGCAGGTCTTCGAGCTGCTGGGTGGTGAGCTGGCCCCGACGCAGGTATTCATAGGCTTCGCACAAAAACCCCGCTGAGCCGCAGGCCCCGTCGTAAATGGTCTCCCCCAGTTGGGGCTTCACCACCTGCACCATGGCGCGAATCAGCGGACGCGGCGTGTAATACTCCCCGCCGTTGCGCCCCGCGTTGCCCATGTTTTTGATTTTGGCCTCATACAGGTGCGAGAGTTCATGCTTCTCTTCCTGAGAGCCAAACCGCAGCTCGTCGATGTACTCCAGCGCATCCCGCAGGCTGTAGCCACTCTGAAACCTGTTTTTGATCTCCCCAAAAATCTCACCAATCTTGTATTCGATGGTGTTGGGGCTGCTGGCCCGCTGCTTAAACCCTTGCAGGTAGGGGAACAGCTGCCTGTTCACAAAGTCGATCAGGTCGTCGCCGATGAGGGCGTTGTCGTGGTCGAGCTGACCGTCTGAAAGCTTGGGGGCAGCCCAACTAGACCAGCGGTAGGGCTCATCGAGCAGGAAGGTATAGGGCTTGCCGAGGAGTTCAGCTTCGATCGCTTTTTCGTACTCCAGGTCGTCGAGGTACTTCAGAAATAGAAGCCAGGAGGTCTGCTCGGTGTAGTCAAGCTCTGTGGTGCAACCGGCTTCCTTCCAAAGGACATCATCGATATTTCGGAAAGTCTGCTCAAACATAGAATCGCGCCAGATAGGAAAAACCTTTTTGCCCCAAGGGTACAGAGCCAGCGGTACAAAAATGCCCCATCCATTTTTGCCCAGAACATCCCTAAAGCGCCATCGCTTCACCAGACTACAGCCTGTCCCAGCCGCCCTGTTTGCCCACAAGGCAACTGGAATCGTAACCGGGGCTGCTTCAGTAACTCAGGGCGGCGATCGCCGCCCTCTTCTGCTCTGGGGACACCTCCAGATACCGCTGCAAGCTAGCCAAGCTGCGGTGGCCGCTGATCTCCTGAATCACCCGCAGGGGCACCCCAGCATTGCTCAGGTTGGTCAGGGCCGTGCGCCTAAAGCTGTGAGTGCTAATCCCTACCCCCTCCAGCCCGGCGTAGGCCAGCGCCTGGTCCAACAGCCAATCCGCCGAAGACCGGGCCAGCTTACCCCGGCCATGTCGCCCCGGAAACAGGTACTCCGCCCCGCCGTTGTCGTAGGCGGCCAGCAGCGCCGCCAGCCTGGGGTGAATGTCGATCTGTCGGGTGGCCAGCTTGCCCTTGGTCGCTTTGGCGGGTAGCACCAGCACCGAGCCTTTGACGTCGCTGGGTCGGAGTGCGATCGCCTCACTCACCCGCAGCCCGCAGTAGAGCATGATGCCGAACAGGGCTTTATCCCTAGGAGAGTCCATCGCCGCGAATAGCTGGGCAATTTCATCGTGGGTCAATACCTTCGCCTGGCCGTTCGTGCTCATTGGATCCGTAGTGCGCTTGCTTCATTCTACTAGACGTAACTAATTTTATGTCTAGTAGAAATCGACGGTTTATAAGGGCTCTAGGATATCGGCATTGGCGAAGGGTGCCAATTACGCTCTACTTATCAATCGAGCACCGCTAGAAAACGCTGAAACCCGCATTCCACCGTTAATTAATAAGATGGGCTTATATCGCCGCAGCTACAGGGCCATAATTTAGGTAATTAAGTATATACACTCATAAGGCCGTCGATTCAGCGTGAGTAGCTTTAAGTAAGTAGGTGCTGACTTGCTTACTGATTTACTTACTGACTGTCAACCTCATTCAAAAATTTATCGATGAGTGTGCGGACTAGGGTGCTCATATCGGTTTCTAAATCTTGAGCTACGGCCTTTAAGCGTTTGTGCCTAGACTTAACGAGATCTACAGTCATCCTCACTCGTGGCTCTGATTTACCCGCCTTGAACTCTGCCAGAACTGAGGCCGTTAAATCGGATGGCTCTTTAGAGGCTGGCTGTTGTGGTTGCTCTGCTGTCGGCGGTGGATTCTCTGCCACAGCATCAGGATTTTTTAGAAACTCCTTCATCACATCCTGCGATAGCTTCTTTCTCTCAGGCATCTTTCAGCAGCTCCATCATTTCCTTAAATAGCTCGGCATATTCCCTAGCGGCTATTCCCGCAGGGCTACCTGTCATCGAGAAAACCGTCGCACCCTGGCCAAAGGCATCGGCTACTATCTGCCGCTGGTGAATGATAGTGCTCAGCAGCCTAGTCTCTGGGATAGCTCCTAAGACCTCGCTGGCCTCACCTTTTAACCGGGTGCCCTTGACTGCCCTTGCCAGAAATAAAGCAGCTTGAGGTAATCCCCCTCGAATCTTCTGGGCTTGCTTTATCAGCCTCACAGTATCGCCAGCGCTGGCCAAGTCAACTCCGGTAGGCTGGCAAGGGACGGCAGCTAGGTCAGCCCATAGGATTGCTGCCCTAGTGGCCTCGGATAGATTAGCCGGGCCATCGATGACAATCCACTGATATTCATCAGCCAACTTAGGGAGGGCATCGAGCAAGGCATCAGGATCTTGAATCACTTTGCTCTCGATGTTCTGCCCTAGCGACTCAAGCCATATAGATGAGGTGCGCTGGCCATCGGCATCTATAAGCAAGCATTGCGCCCCCTGTCTATGCAGCCACGCTATCAGGTGAACGGCGGTTGTGCTTTTTGAGCTACCGCCTTTTTGATTAATGACCGCGATCACAGGCATCGACTTACCGAGTGAGAGTCAGCCAATTATGATTCAGTATTACAATAAACACAAACTGATATCAGTAAGTATTTACTGACTTACATCAGTATTTTTTACAGTCATCAGGTAAGGGTGGCCGCCGGGGGATCTTGCCCAGGGGTAGGGTGGTCGCGCTGATCGTTGGCTATACCTCCGTGAGTTAGATAGTCTCTCAGGCGCTTGAAGGCAGCTTTGCCAATATCAGCCGGGCTAACCTCCCACTCCCCACCTACAAACGGATTGTTGTCGCCTAGAGCGGCCTGTAGCGCTGTCCAGTGAGCTTTGATGGTATCGGAGTTGTCTCGTTGTCCTCGGTCTGCCCCTTGGGGACTACCTGAAACAGTAGGGGTAGGTGATTTCGGTATGGGCTCAAGGAAGCAAGGCAACGCCTCAAACTTGCGGGCCTTAGTGCCCTGCCTACCCTGGTAGTCGATGTCTAATCGGTAGCAAGTATTGCCGCTCTCATCCGTAACCCGCGCCTGCACAGTGGCCACCTTGCCGCAGTAGGGCAGCCAAGTCCCATCGTTAATGACTACGCGATCGCCCTTACGGAATTGTTGAGCGGGTTTAGTTGCTGTTGCCAGGGGCAATTCCAGGGCCGGCTCAGCTGTCTGTGAAAGTCCTGTACCACCCTGTAACCCTTGATTTTCCTGCTGGTACAGGGCAGTTATGTTAGGAACGTTTTGTACCGTTACCGCTGGCTGTGGTACAGTCCCTCCCAGTAGGTGAGACCAACTCGCTTTTTCTTTCAGAAAAGTACTTTTGCTAAAGCCTCTTTTAAACTGCTCTTTTGCCCACAGGTTGAACTGTCTTAAGAGTTCGTTCTGAGAGAAAAATTTTTCCCCTAACTCTTTGGCTTTATCAATGCACCATTGCATCCGGCTTATTGAGTCCTGCTGCAGCCAATCCTGCCATTGGGTGTCGGGTGCTGTTCGGTTGTGCTGTGCGCTGGGAGATTCCCAATACTTTATGCACGACTTTGCCCAACGGTATCCCCATCCGTTCTTGTCTTTTGCTAGGTCGCGCCTTGATTTGAAAGAGGCAAACTCACTCCACCCTGGTAATTTGGGGGCGTTGTCAGTGATGTATGAACCCAGCTCCTCAATCGTTCTTTTGCCTAGCTTGTTGTAGCCCCAGTTGGCGAGCTGCCGAAGGGCGTCATTAGTTTCTCCAGGGCCAGTAAGGGCGATCGGTGGCAATAGAGGCCATTCGGCAGGAGTAGTGTTGCTGGGGCGTTCCTGTGATGTTACAGGTGTTCTTCCCTCTGTTATTGATTGCTGGACTAACTCTTCTAACCATGTCGGGGCTTGGGCTACCTCAACATTTTGAGGTGAGGTGAGCCACCAATACTTTCCAGTTTCGGGGTGAGCTGACGGGGGCAGCACCTGCATTTTCCCGTCGTAGCCAAAATCCAATTCTTGGCCAGGGCCTGCAATGATTTTCTTCCCGCCCCAGCCGCCAGCTGCCGCAATCAACGCCTGTGTAGTTTCTGAGAACTTATAGAACAGTGCCCTCCGTTCATCTTTACCAGAGGTACAGCATGGGGTTGCTGGTAAGTCTCCGCTGCTTATGGCGGCTAGCAGCGCTTTAGCTGCCGGGCCGTCCTGGTCAATCCTTACCAGACTGTTTCCAGTGCGCACGCCGAACCCGTCCCACTGCTGAGTGTATTCGCCCTGGTCGGTTGCGATCGCAGTGCCGTTTAACAACTGGTGGGCTAGGTAACCACGGGGTAGTGGGTCTTCTGTTGCCCAGTTGGGTCGCAGGGGGCGTTTGTCGTTAACTGGGGTTAAAGGCCAGTCTATAGGGATGTCTGGTAGAGCGTTTACTAAATCTGTGGGGTCGAAGCGGATCCCATCTGCTACCCTTAAGGGGGTTGCAGTTTCCCCTAGGTTAGGTACTATATTGGAGCTAATGCCAGCCCGCCGCTGACATTCTTTGATTGACATAACGGGTTTTCCTTGCCGCGTCTACGGCTATAAGGGATTCCCCCTGATAACCTCGTGTCCTTTGCCGCCAAGCTCCGGGAACACGGGGTTATCTTTTTTTGGGGATAGAGCGTTCTTTGCCGCCAAGCTCCAGAACGCCCTGATTGCAGGGTTATTGTGGTTTTAAATCGTCAGGGTGTTCATCAGATTGCATGTGCTCCTTGGAATAACGGATCCGAGCATTACTAGCTTTGATATCGCTTTTGGCCTGTCTGTCATCATTCCTTCAACTCCCAGGTCTCTGAGCTGCTACGAAGATTCGACCTCGATTGTCTCAAAACTTTGATCCGTGCTTCCTTTTCCTGTAAGGCTTTGAGAGCCTTTGAACGCAAAGAATTTGATGTGTTCTGAGGGGTTTTGCCGATGTACTCAGCAGTCTGGGCTTGGCTCATCCGATAGGAGCCATCGGGCATCTGAAAACCATCGACCGACAGCGGTCTGACCTCAACCATGGCCCGGTGGGCTTTGTCGCCGCTCTGAGTCATGACGCATTCCCTTTCTGTGCTACCCACAGGGCGATCGCCTGCTCTATGGCCTCGCTCTGAGTTACTCCTGATCGGGCCAGCGCTACTTTGAACTCAGTTATCAGAGTTTTGGGTATCAACCCTGATATTTGCCCATAGTCGGGATCTGCCTTGCGGTTACCCGCCATCGCATTAGCATCCATAAATTTTGACTCAATAGTGCCACACGATTTCTAGCGCGATCCGCTTTCTAGATTTTATTTTGGCACAACTTCTAGAATTCGTGCTATCAATATTTCTAGAAACGTATTGTGACCGGAACAGAGGTGTAACAACCAGGTTCCACCACATCGCCCAAAGCATTGATTTAACGAAGATTTGATCTGTAACAAGAGGTGTAACGACGTGGAACGTGAACCACTATCGATTCGCAAGTTTGCTGAGGTCTGTGGGGTATCTCATACCGAAATCGGTCGCAAGATGACCGCCCTGGGTATCTCAGGCACGCCCCAGGGCAAAGGATTGCCCACCCTGCTCAGCCCTGCCGAACAAGACAAAATTGCCGCTGTGCTGTTTATTCCTGCAGAACCGCCCGCGCCACCTGCTCAGCATGTGGATGTGTTGGGCAGTGGCCTCTCGGTCTATACACCCCCACCGCTGGCGACTCGGGGCGTTAACAGTGAACTCAGCCGCCACCTGCAACAGCAGCAGCTCACCCAGGCGATAGGAGCGTTTAAGGGCAATCAGGCCAGCTTTAGAAACGCTCTGCTAGGCATGGCAGCTGAGTCGGGTCGCCAGCTGGGCCACGAGATGGCGATCGCAGAGATGAACGCCGCCCTGGCCACCCATCAGCAGCTGCAAAACACGGTGGGAAAGGAACTGGGCGTCGTCACAGACGCGCCCGATACCGCCGCCTAGCTCTGCTGGCCCTGGCTACGGTTGGGGTCGCGATCGCAGTTTTGTTCACTCACTAAATCCCACACAGCAATCGCCCATTAATTCCTACCTGACAGGGTGTCATCATGGTTTTTCGAGCCGCCCCACTGGGGCAAGCGTGGCAGAAATATCGATCGCAATCACCCCGCATGCAGTGGGGCATTCCCTTTGCAGC
This sequence comes from Nodosilinea sp. LEGE 07298, assembly GCF_015207265.1. Taxonomy (GTDB): domain Bacteria; phylum Cyanobacteriota; class Cyanobacteriia; order Phormidesmidales; family Phormidesmidaceae; genus Nodosilinea. The sequence goes on from NZ_JADEXE010000168.1 coordinate 9,405, forward strand.
GGCCGCCCTGGGCGGGATCGCCCTGACTATCTATTTGCCCTACCGAAGCAGCCAAACCCCTCCCGCGCCACGGGTTCCAGGCGCTTACGACTTCACGGGCACCGACCCATTAACCCTAGCAGGCATGATGGGCAGCGAAGAACCTGAAGAGGTTGCTAACGCGCTGGTGCAGATTTTGCCAGCCTATGACCTGTGGCTACAGGATCAGATGGCCAAAACGCTGGATTACCCCATCGCCAAGGAAACCGAGCGGCTTTTAGGTGAGGCCCGCAAAGAGGTGGCGACGGCCTCTCTAGACACTAAAGATTCGGTCGGCGACATCGACCTCGGTGGGTGCGTTGAAACCCTAGAGCCCGTGCAGTGCATCCTGTTGCGCTACGCCGGGGACGGCATCCGGCAGATGAACGACGCATTGCAGACCGATGATGCCTACGCCCTGACCCAGGGGCTGGTGCGCTACCACGCCGCCATCAGGGGCGTATTCCCGCAAGAGTACGTGCGGTTTGATGGCTCAGAACTGACCCGTGGGCTCACCGGTCAACGATTCGCCATCATGCGCCTAAAAGAGTATCAGCCTGCCGCACGCAGCCCGGTCAATCCGCTACTCATCAACCCCCGCACCACCCCACCAGACCTCATTAAGGAGTCTATGGAGTAGTTTTATGGCGCTTTACCTTGGCAACCGACAACAGCAGATGCTCAGTATGGGCCTCACCCTCAGCGGGTTAGCCGCCCTGGTGGTGGGCGGAGCCTTGGCGTGGGCCAATCCTCAGCTCTACAACCCCCGTGTCTATGAGGATGCTTGGGTATCGGGGCGGATGCAGGGGCAGCTAGAGTATCAAGCTCCGACCGACCGGCGCGGCCAGGCGCTGGGGCAAGCGCTGATGGCCTTTGGGTTTGTCCTAGGCGGCAGTGGCCTCTATCTGGCCTCTGGTGACCCCGCCACCCTACGCCCTGAAGCACTCCCCAGCAACCGCGCCGATGGCCTCAAGGGACTGAAAGGCATTGGGGCTAAAGGTTCCCCAGGTGAGCTGGTGCCTGAAGATGCGGTTATGGCATCGATCAAAACCAAGATCATGCACCTGGTAGGGGCGAATGAATGGCTCCGGCAATGCCTGATGGCCCCTACCGTGGTGATCGTCGGCGACAGCGGCAGCGGCAAAAGCACGATCGCCAATGCGATCGCCGTGCTCCGGTTCATCCTGTGGGGCTGGCCAGTCTCCATCTTTGACCCCCATGCCAAAGAGAACCTGCAGTTTTCGACCTGGCTAGTGGGGCGGCTCTATGGCTTAAGCCGTGACCCCGAGGGGTCGATCCGCGAAGGGCTCATGCAGGCGATGAAGCCCTTTGAACCTTTCGCCCAGGACAACAAAACCCGTCACACCCTGATCTGCGACGAGTTTACCGGCTGGTCTGACGGTAGCTATCCCGGACTAGCGCCCATTGCGCAACCCACGCTCAGCCACGCCAACCGCACCACCCGCAAGCAGGGCCACGGCATGATCGTGCTGCTGCACGGCGACAAAAAGGGTACGGCTGGCGGTGAAGACTTGGGCAGCGGCATTCTGGAGTCGGTACTCAGGTTTGCCGCTGTCATCAAGGTGGACGGCAAAACCGACGATTGGGGCAACCCCTGCTGGGCTGGAACCGCTCGGTTTAAGCCGCCTGGTAAGCCCTACAACGACAGCGAAATGAGTCCGGTGGTGGTGCCCGAGCTGATCAGTCCTGGTCGGCTCAAGCGCGAGCTTGGCGATCTCCTAGAGTATCTGGGCATTGGCCTGGAGAACGACCCAGCGCCACCCGCACCGGTCATTCCCCAGCAGGTGCAGCAGACCGTAGAAGCCGCTTTTAATCCCGAAGCCTGGCAGGCGATCGCAGAACGCCTCTACCAAGGTCCAGTCGCGGCCGATGCGCCAGGCCTTGAGGTTCTGCCTGATTGGGAGGCCATTCGCCCCATCGCCGAGTTGCGATCGCTGCTGCTGTTCTGCCGGCAGAAGGGATGGCGCACGGCTGAGGTTGCCCGCCTCAAAGGCAGCTGGGGTAAGACCAACAAGATCACCAGCCGCGAGGCCATTAGGAATTTAGTCGAGACCGCGATCGCCGCCAATGTAGCGGTGTGGTCGGCCAAGAATCGGGACGGCGAGGGTTCCGAGTTCCAGATCTTGCCAGGATGGCCGTCTTGGCCCACCTGGCTTGAGTAGGGGCGGTGCTGGAGAACGTGGGGATGTTGGGGCCACAAAGGTTTCAGCGTTCCCCACGTCTCCCCACCGCACCGGTTTTTCACCACATCCACACCAGAGGAAATTATGGGTAAACATCACACTCCAGTTTTAGGCCCCAACGGTCAGCCTGTTTCTAGCAACGGCAGTCGCCCAGCGCTGGATGACAAAGCTAAAGGCGTAATCGGTGAGATCTCCACTGGCTACTACCTGTGGTGGTGGTGCATTACGCACCCGGTCAAGCTGCTGCTGTACTCCATCGGCGGGGTAGGGGCTCTTGCTACGGCCATCCTGGTTTTGAACTTTGGCATCTCTTTAGCGGTTGGCGATGGTCCTTCAGTCATTCGCCCGATTCGGCGCGCCGACGTGGGCGACTGGGGCGATCGCGCTGGGCGCAACACCCGAGACTTTCTGGAGCAGCGGCGACAGCCTGCCCCGGAGCAGTGAGAGCCGCCGTAGTGCTAATGGCCCTGATGGTACTGGCCCTCGATCTGGCCGCCCCAGGGCAATACAAATTCAAGTGGATTAACGATGGTCAGCCAGCCCTACAGCTTAACTATCCAGATTCCCCGCCCCAGTGATGAGGTTGGGCGATGGCTGCTCACTGGGCTGCTGATTGCACCAGCGATCGCCGCGATCGTTCACCCTGGCTTAAACCAAAAGGCCGACAACTTGTTGGCCAAAGGGGAATTTCATGTAGCCCTGCCAGCGGTTCGCCTTTTCGGTAAGCAGATCATTCCTAGCAAAACCCTGTTTTACCGAGCTTCTCCCCTGGTGGGTAGTTCGGTGCCAACCGGGGTTAGTACCGGGCTCAGCGATGAACCCGTAAAGGTGGGCATGACTGTGGCCGGTTTTCCGGTCACCTCCAACTTTGGCAAACGCCCCCCACCGTGCCCCGGCTGTAGCAGCGACCACAAAGGCGTAGATCTGGGTACCCCCACCGGCACCCCGCTCAAAGCGTTTGTGGCTGGCACCAAGGTCAGCTGCTGGTGGGATAGTGGCGGTGGGGGGCAGGTGGCCTCTATCTGGATTGGCCCCGAGTTCTACCAAGCGCTGCACCTCAGCAGCTGTAGAAACGGCACCTACGGCCCTGGTGAGGTCTACGCCCGCACGGGCAACAGTGGCAGCGGTACCGGGGCTCACCTGCACTGGGAACAGAAGATCGGTGGGTCAAAGGTGCAGCCCAAAAAAGGGGTGCTCGAAGCCACCCTAACCGGTGCACCGCCCGCCGGTGCTGACCTATCGCCCTACTTGGGCAGCGCTGGCGCGGGCAAAGACTTAGCCCAATTTGTAGCCCAGTGGGAAGGGTTTCGCCCGTGCCCCTACCTCGACCCCGTTGGAGTTGCCACCATTGGCTACGGCACCACCCGTTACCCCGATGGCCGCGCCGTGGCTCTGGGTAACTCCTGCCTCACCGAGGCTCAGGCCGCTGAGTATAAACGCCATGATTTGGCTAAGTTCAACGCGATCGCTAAGGGTGCGATCGCCCGTCCTATGACCCCCGCCCAAGAAACGGCATGGACTAGCTTTATCTACAACGTTGGCCCCGCTGGGGCGCAGTCCACCGCTGTGCAGCGCTTTAATGCAGGCGACGTTGAGGGAGCCGCCGAGGCTCTAAAGCAGTGGGACAAAGGCAAGGTCAATGGGCACATGAAAACCCTGCCGGGGTTAGTCAACCGGCGAGCCGAAGAAGCAGAACTACTCAAGCAATAGGAGTTCCTATGTGTCGTCCCCTTTTGGCCTTGGCCGCGATCTCCCTCGTTAGCAGCAGCTGCACCGTTCGCCCTACGGGTGATGGCGGTATTGCGGTGGCCCCGATGCAGGATACCCCCGTCAATATCAAAGCGTTGGTAACTCAGCCTGAGGCACCAACCCCCGAGCTCAGCCCAGCCCCAGCAGCGGCACCAGCAGGGCAATGTTCCCCCGCTACGATTGCCTATGGGGAATGGTTAGCCGCCCGCATTACGGGGCAAAAGGAGGGTAGCCGGGTCAATGTACGGACCCAGCCCTCTACCTCAGTCCACATCGGTAGCTATGGCTTGGTCGGGGAGTCAATCGCCGTCATGGGCGAGGCGATCCAACCGGACTGTTCAAAGTGGTATCACGTTCAATTCCCCACCTCTGGCTTTCAGGGCTGGGTGTTTGGGGATTTTGTCTCTATTCAGAAATAGACAATGACCATCCCCTAACGCTGGCTCTACGGCGGCTCCAACCACAAACACCACCTGCAGATGTCGGCCACCGGCGCGAGCGCACTGTGCTGCCTCAGCGCGAACCCTGGGTGTAGCAATGTGAGCCTGCTGTAGCGCGATCTCGCAGAAAACAAACAAAACCCCCACGGGCCAGCGGTGCCGGTGGGGATTAGTTCTCAGGGTGCATCTACGATTCAGGACTCCTGCCCGCTGCTAGCTCATGGTGCCCTCGTCGGTGGGGGCGGTAGCAGGGGTAAGCTGTTTGGCGTAAATGGAATTTCACATCTGCCCCTGGCGATCGCTGGGGGTTTTGTTTTGGGCTCTAGTCCAGCCTGCCTAGTTGCGCCGGGAGGCAACTATTCAACACCACCCTGCAGTTAACTCGCTCAAGGCGACTGGGCACAAACCTCTCGCATCGCCTCAAGGCATAGTACCAGCGGATTCTTGCTACCCAGACCCAGGGGCTTGGGATAGTTCCGGTTAGACCACACCCGCGAAGTATCAAGCGATTGCGCCAGCCGTATTAATGTCAAGATAAGCTTGAATCAGGGTATCGACAGCTGGAGAGGAATTCAGACCGAGCTGAGCAAGTGTATCGTCAAAGGGCCCCCCAAGCTGAGACCAGGAAAAATCCTGGGACCCGGAAGCGTTAACCTGCTCAACCACTTCTTGATACGACCAAGCGGTTTCACCAGCACGGAATGTATTAATGCGATTAACTTCATCACGCCAGTCAAGGAGAACAACGCGACTGTTACTTTGAAGCACATCGAACACCAAATGGCGCCCGTCATCGATTGTGGAAACTAAAACATTCTCGGCTGAGGCCCCTTCCAGATCGAGGACGTCATTAGGACTATTCCCGCCATCGAGAATCACAGCAGTCTGATTAGCCGTAATACGGTAGGAATCGTTGCCAGCCCCGCCAATCAGAATATCAAAACTGTCGATGGCCGAGCCTGACACAAGCATGTCGTCGCCGCCAAACCCAAATGAGACAGTAAACGGTTGACCTATGAGTTCATCCACACCATCAGTTCCCTTCTGGAAAGCAAAAGGCCCGATCTTCTATTAGACGACACTGAACGTGGCGGGTGACGACAGCTAGATAGGCGGGAGAGGTGTTCTCCCTGCCCCTTGAGTCATCACTGAGACCGGATCCAATTTAAGCTAATAAGAAAAGACACTGAAGGTAT
>NZ_JADEXE010000616.1 GCF_015207265.1 Nodosilinea sp. LEGE 07298
GCCCCTGAGCGACGCTGTGCCCACCCTGGCTAAGCTGAGCCATTTTGGTCGAGCTGCCCATCACCATAAAAGCCACAGTACCGGTGGTCACCCAAAACAACACCCCAGGTCGCCAGAGCGTGATGGGGCCACTGGTCTCGGTGGCGAGAATGGCGATCGCGACTCCGTAGAACGCCAGAATCATGACGGCGATCGATAGCCCAAACAGCACCAGCAGCTTGGTGGTGTTGCGACGGGCCTGGTCTTGGTGCTCAAAAAAATTCATGGCTAGCTAAAGGAAACCCGAGGCACGGCCTTGACTTCTGGATCACTCTCTTCCAGGAGCTGAGCAGGGTTAAAGTTGAAGCTGCCCGCTACCAGGTTGCCCGGAAATACCTCCCGCTGAGTGTTGTAGAGAGTGACGGCATCGTTGAAGGCCTGACGGGCAAAGGCAATCCGGTTTTCGGTCGAGCGCAGTTCCTCAATTAGCTGAGCCATATTCTGGTTGGCTTTGAGGTCGGGGTAGGCTTCCGAGAGGGCAAAGAACCGCCCCAGGGTGCTATCAAGCGCTCCTTCCGCCGCCGCCAGTTGTTGCATAGCGCGGGGGTCGCCGGGAGCCTGGGCCGCCTGTCGACTGGCACTCATAGCGCTATTCCGGGCGTTAATCACCGCTGCCAGGGTCTCTTTTTCGTGGGTCATGTAGCCCTTGACGCTTTCTACCAAGTTAGGGATCAGGTCGTAGCGTCGCCGCAGCTGTATATCAATTTGAGAATAGGCATTCTGGTAGCGGTTGCGTCCGGTCACCAGGCGGTTGTAGAGATTGACAAAAAAGACCGCCGCAATTAGCAGCACGGCTACCAACAGTATCAGTCCCCCCATGGGCATATCCTCAAAAACGGCATCGTACCGTTAGCTTGCCCAAATGACCTACAAGTAGCCTAAAGGGGTGGATAGGGGGTAGAAAAAATCGTCTTGACGTGAAGGTTAGATTAACTGCCCGGACGCCCTAAAGGCTCGGTGGGGGGGAACGGCAGGGG
>NZ_JADEXE010000169.1 GCF_015207265.1 Nodosilinea sp. LEGE 07298
CGTCGTAGATCAAGGCGCGGCCTTTTACTTCACTCTGCCCCAGCTTTTCTCTGGAACAGAGGGGGCACTATGACCGCAATGCGCCCGATTTTGCTGGTAGAAGACAACCCCGATGACGAGCACCTCACCCGGCGCGCCCTGCGCCGGGGTCACCTGGCCAACCCGGTGATCGTCGCTCGCAACGGCGAAGAAGCTCTGCAGCAGGTGTTTGGCCCTAGCCATCTGCCCTGCGTGGTGCTGCTCGACCTCAAGCTGCCCAAGGTCGATGGCCTAGAAGTACTGCGCCAGATTCGGGCTAGCGATCGCACCCGGCAGCTGCCTGTGGTGGTGCTTACCTCATCCAGCGAAGACCGCGATATTATTGAAAGCTACAGCTTGGGGGCAAATAGCTACGTGCGCAAGCCCGTCAACATCGACGAATTTACCGAGGCCGTGCGCCAGCTCGGCCTCTATTGGGCATTGATAAGTGAGCTGCCACCGACCCTGCCATGACTGCCTCTGAACCTCTGCGGGCGCTAATCATAGAAGACTCCGACGACGATCGGCTGCTGCTGCTGCGGGAGCTACGCCGGGCCGGATTTGCCCCCACTTGGGTGCAGGTGCAAACAGCCAATGACTTTCGCGTCGCCCTCGATTCTGATGACTGGGATGTAGTATTTTCTGACTATCAGCTGCCTCAGTTTACGGCCCCGGCTGCCCTCGAAATTTTGAATCAAAGCTCCTATGATTTGCCGTTTATTGTTGTATCAGGCACCGTGGGCGAGGCTACCGCTGTAGAAATGATGCGGGCCGGTGCCCACGACTATGTCATGAAAGACAACCTCTCGCGGCTGGTAGAGGCGGTGCGGCGAGAGGTGCGAGAAGCCCAAAGCCGCCGCGATCGCCGCGCCGCTCTGACTGAGCTAGAGCGCACCAAAGAACTGCTAGATTTGGCGATTGAGGGCTCTGGCATTGGCATTTGGGACTGGCAGGTGCAGACTGGGGCGGTGTGGACCAGCGATCGCTGCGCGGCAATGATGGGCTATAGCTCTGGCGACATAGGGCCAGCCCGCATTGATACTTGGCAGCGGTTTGTACACCCCGACGACTGGAACCGCAAAAAGATTGCTCTAAAGCGCCACTTTGAGGGCGAAACGGCCAGCTACGAATGCGAGTTTCGCCTGCGCCACCGCCAGGGCCACTGGGTATGGGTGCTCGATCGGGGCAAGGTTGTCGAGTGGGATGATATCTACCGCCCCCTACGCATGAGCGGTACCTATACCGACATTACCGAACGCCACCTGGCCGAGGCCAAGCACCGCCAAGTGGCTGACCAAATGCTGTTTAATAGCCTTCACGATGCCCTGACCCAACTGCCCAACCGCAACCTTTTTATGCAGCGGCTCGATCTGGCCATTCAGCGCTGCCATCGCCGCCAGCAGCAGTTTGCGGTCCTCTTTCTCGATTTAGATCACTTCAAGGTGATCAACGACAGTCTGGGCCACCTGGCCGGCGATGAGGTGCTGGTGGTCGTAGCTCAAAAGCTGCGATCGCTGATTCGCGTCACTGACTTAGCGGCCCGCTTGGGGGGGGATGAGTTTGTCCTGCTGCTCGAAGACGTCAGCACCCTGCAAGAGCCGGTGCGCATTGCCGAGCGCTTGCTTCAGGCGATGCAAGAGCCCCTGGCCATAGATGGGCGCAACGTGTTTCTCAACGCCAGCGTGGGCATTGTGATGGGGGCCTGCGACTACCAAAGCCCTCCCGAACCCCTGCGCGATGCCGACATTGCCATGTACCGGGCCAAGGCCCAGGGTCGGGGCCGCTACGTTGTATTCAACGAATCGATGCACCTGCAAGCCCTGCAGCGCCTCCAGCTCGAACAGGAACTGCGCCACGCCATCGGCCAGGGGGAGCTGGTGCTTTACTATCAGCCCATTTTTCAGCTCGAAACCCGAGAAATCTCTGGCTTTGAGGCTTTGGTCCGGTGGCAGCATCCCGATCGCGGCTTTATCACTCCCGACAGCTTTATTCCCCTTGCCGAAGAAACCGGGCTGATTGTACCCCTCGATCGCTGGGTATTGACCCAGGCCGCCCAGCAGCTGGCCCTCTGGCACCAGCGCTACCCCCACCGAGCCGACCTCACGGTGAGCATTAATTTTTCGGTCAAAGACCTGCTGCGCCAAGACCTGCTTAGCGATTTAATCAGCATTCTGGCTCAAACCGGGCTGCGGGGCCACCACCTCAACCTCGAAATTACCGAAAGCACCCTGATCGAAGACATTCAGGCCATGGTTGCCATTTTGCAGCAGCTCAAGCCCCACGGGTTTACCGTCACCATTGACGACTTTGGTACTGGCTACTCATCGCTTAGCTACCTGCACCAGCTGCCCGTCGATGCCCTCAAAATCGATCGCTCTTTCGTAATGGCCATGGAGGCCAGCCGCCGCAACTCCGACATAGTCGAAACAATCATTACCCTCAGCAACCGCTTGGGCCTAGCGGCGATCGCCGAAGGAGTCGAAACCCAGGCCCAGTTTGAGCACCTGCACGGCCTGGGCTGCGAACTGGCCCAGGGCTACTGGTTTGCCAAACCCCTGTCCGCCGCCGACGTTGAAACCCTGTTAGCCTCTGTGCCTACCCGTCTATCGGCCCCCCGCTAGCCCTACGCCGCAGGCGCTCCTTAGACTTACTCTAGGACTTGCTCTGGGACTTACTCTGGAAAGAAGAAGTCGGTCGGCTCTTCATCTTCTTCAGCAGCGATATAGCTGCGATAGTACTCTTCTAGCTCCGCTGCGCCAATCGAGCGCTCAGACGGATTTTCAAAAAAGCCTTTGACCTTGAGATAGCGGCGCAACCCCTCCGCCCCGGCATCGTGCTGGGTAGCGGCCTTAAAGTCGTCGGGGAAGGTGTCACTAATCTGCAACCACGCCTCTTCTAGAATGTCTTCCACGTCTTCGTTAGGGGCGCTCTCGATTAATGCCTCTAGCCCATCGAGAATGTCAATCAGCTTGAGAATCTCTGGAATTTTCTCCGAATCAGACATTGAGCCGTGCATGGATAGCGTTAAACAACCACGAATGCTTAGGAAAATCTTAGTGGAGTATGGACCAGTTGGATCGGTTCTGGGAGGAGAATTCTCACCGAATAGATAGTTCTCAATCTTAGCGTCTACTGTGCACTTGGGCTGAGTCTAGGGCATTGAGCGTGCGCCCGGAGCCTCTTGAGCGGCGCGCCACTCACGCAGGCGCAGCTGGGCCTGCGCGTAGGCCTCGGTTTGGGCGGGCACAGCTGCGGCGATCGCGATCGCACGGCTGGGGTTAACCACGGCTTCAGTTTCGGCCAGCCGCAGTATGTCCCAGCTCCAGCGGGTGAGGGCCTGAATCGCCTCTGCTCGCTGGGGGCTGCCCTCGGGCACTTGCTGGGCCAACCGCACCGCTTCGGCCAGCGCGCTGACGGTGCCCGCCTGGGCGGTTTGGTAGGCCGCCTGCAGCTGCTGTTGACCCTGCAGCTGCCCTCGCCAGGTTTGGATACTGCTCTGAGCTTCGCCCGAGAGCGCCCGACCCGCGCCAATGCGAGAGGCGACCGCCACCGCTTCGCTGAGGCGGCCCTGAGCCGCAAGCTGGCGAGCCTGGGCCAAGAGGGGGCCATCTTCGGCCCGCTGTAGGCTGGTTCGCCACTGGCTAATGTTTTCCTGAGCTTCGTCGGAGAGAGTGCGACCTGGGCCAATTTGGCGGGCCGTGGCGATCGCACTCGCTAAGTCCCCAGTCTGGGCCTGGGCCTCTGCCTGGCTGAGAATGGGGCGATCTTCAGCGGTTTGAATCTGGCCGCGCCAGCGACCAATCTGGGCGGCGGCGTCTTCCCAGGCGGCGTTACTGCGCGAAATTTGCTGGGCTTCGATGATGGCAGCCTGGAGGTCGACCACGGTGCCGGGCAGCGCCACCTGCCGCGCCCACTCTAGCTGGGTGCGGCCCTTCACCTCATCTTGCCAACGCCCCATGAGGGCCTGGGCTTTGCCGTAGAGGGGGCGATCGGCGCTGACGCTCTGCAGCCGCACGATCGCCCCCTCTAGCCCGGTAATGCCGCCCTGCCACGAGAGCTGGCTGGCGTCGATAAAGGTGCGCATGTCGGCAATCTCGGCTCCCATGCCCAAAGAGTCTGGAATGGCCTCTAGCATCTGCCCTGCCGCCGTGGCATCCTGGCGATTGAGGGCGGCTTCGGCCATGGCCAGCAGGTCGCGGCCCAGCTCGCGAATGACTGATTGGGCCTCATTGTAGACCGGGCTCTGGCTCTCGATGCCCTGGGCCAGCTTGATCGCCTCCTGCATAGCCTTGAGGGTGCGCTGGCGGGCCAGTTCTTTGGCTTTGCCCAGCTGATTGAGATCTTCGCGGGCGGCGGTAATTTTGGCGGTCAGCTCGTCGTACTTGACCGTTTCCCAGTGGGTATTGCCCACGTCGAGCAGCTGAATCGCTTTAGCAAAGGCATCCTGAAAAGCCAGCGCCTTGAGGTCGGCCTCGGCGGCATCATAAAGTGCTTCAGCCTCTTGCCAAATTTGGTTCCACTCGCCGATCTGCTGACTCACAAGTTGGGCCGCAGCGGTGTGGTTGGGAATGCGCCGGGCGATCGCGATCGCCTCAGCTAAATCACCCGATTGAAAGGTGGTCTCAGCCAGGTCGAGAATGCTCTCAGACCAAGCTTCGATGCGCAGGTCGACCTCGCCCCGCAGCGGGTGGTCGGAGGGCAGCGATTCTAGTAGCGCGATCGCGTCTAAATAGCCCTCTACGGTGCCCTGCTCGGCGTAGGCCTCGGCACACTGCAGCCGTGTAGTCGCCGCTGCCGTAGGCCAGAAAATGGCTCGACAGTTGGGCAAGTTGGGAATGCGAAACAGGCTGACAGCCGACACGGCCCCCACCCCCACCACCGCCACCAAAATACCCACTGACCAGATTGGCCAGGTCTTGGCCAATCGCTGCGCCAGGGGCGGGCGAGGTGAACGAGGGCCATTGAGGTCAGCGGGGCGATCGCCCGAAGACTGGCTGGGGTCAGCGTTGGACTGATGGCTGGTGTGGTTGTTGCCATCAGCGCGCTGACGCAGGTCGGCGAGGGGATCGTAGCGCGGCAGTCCAGAGGGCGATGTAGAACGCGGTGGCCGTGGCCCAGGGGCGGCCGAAAAGGGCGGCACGGCGGTGGAACGAGCTGGCTCGGTGGGCTGCCCCCGCTGCGTCGGTCGGTCAAAGGTATCTTGATCTGAAGCCATGCCCGCTTCCTGATGAGGTGTACCGCATCTCCTAGCGCCCAAATTCTAGCGCTCAGGTTCCAAAAACCCGCTAGGCCAAGCGTGCGGCAAAAGTCAGACTTAGTATAGCCATGTCTTCACTAAACGCAATGGTCTGGCCTGCTCAGACCGCCTTGAGCCGCCCTAACTTGGCCAAACGTACCTAGCCACCCACCTGGTCTTTATACTCATCGGCGGTAAGGGTGTCGTCTAGCTCCTCCAGGTCGCTAGCCTTAATTTTAACCAACCAGCCGTCGCCGTAAGGGTCGTCGCCGATTTGCTCTGGCGCTTCGATTAGGGCTTCGTTGCGCTCTAGTACCTCGCCAGAAACGGGCGACTTCAGCTCTTCTACGGCTTTTACCGACTCCACAGTGCCAAATTTTTCGCCTTTTTCAAGGCTGTCACCAATTTCGGGCAATTCTAAAAAGACGATATCGCCCAGCTGATCAATGGCAAAGGCGGTAATGCCCACGGTGACCATGCCTTCGTCTTCATCGGCGCGGGCATATTCGTGGCTGTCGAGATATTTCAGCGTTTCAGGATATTCAAATGCCATAGCGTAACCTCACATCGCCCCAGGAAAAATTATTTGTACCACAGCTACTGCGCAAAGTGATGAAATTCAGTGCCAGTGTGCCACGAGTCGGCGGGTTTGACGCAAGTTAAAGATAAGAGGATGGCGAAATGCGTGGGTCTACGCACCCACGTATCTCTCATTTCGCCCGATAAAAGGGTCGCTTTACCACCCTGGCGGCGCGGGGTTCGCCACGGACTTCAACCTCTAGCGGCTGCCCAACTTTGGCTAGAGGGGCCGCCACGTAGGCCAGGGCAATGGGGAGATTGAGCGTGGGGGCTAGGGTGCCACTGGTGACGGTGCCAACGCGATCGCCCTGGTGCAGCACTGGGTAGCCGTGGCGGGCAATGTGGCGGCCCTCCATAACGAGGCCAACTAGGCGGCGGCTGACGCCCTGGGCTTTTTGGGTTTCGAGCGGCGATCGCCCGATAAAATCGCCTTTTTCATCTAGATGCACCAGCCAGCTCAGGCCCGACTCTAGGGGGCTGGTGGTATCGTCAATATCTTGACCGTAGAGGGCCATAGCGGCCTCTAAACGCAGGGTGTCGCGGGCACCCAGACCGCAGGGCATCACCCCCTCGGCGGTCAGCATCTGCCACAGGGCTAGGGCAGTGTCGGGGTCGGTCATGATCTCAAAACCGTCTTCGCCGGTATAGCCGGTGCGGGCGATCCAGGCTAGCTGGCCCAGCAGGGCCGTGTCGCGGTGGGCAAAGCGCCCCAGCACGTCGAGGTTGTGGGGTGTGTGAGGCTGTAGCAGGGCAGCGGCGGCAGGCCCCTGAATCGAAATCAGGGCGCGATCGCGCGACTCGTCCACCAGCTCAATGCCGGTGTCTGCTAAGTGATCCAGCAGCCAGGTTTTGTCTTTGTCGGTGGTGGCGGCGTTGACAATCAGGGTGACCGTTTCAATGTCTGATAGGCGAGCGTTAGTGGTGGCGCTAGCCGGGGGCGACTTGAGGTAAACAATCAAATCGTCGATAATGCCGCCCTCGGGGTTGAGCAGCACCGTGTACTGAGCTTCACCCTGCTTGAGCCGCTCCAGATTAGAGGGCACTAGCCGCTGCAGCGCCGCAATTACCCCTGGCCCCCGCAGCTCAAACTTACCCATGTGGGAAATATCAAACAGCCCAGCGCGATCGCGTACCGCCTGGTGCTCTTGCTTGATGCCGCCAAACTGCACGGGCATAGACCACCCGGCAAACTCGGTCATGCGTGCCTTTTGCTCAACGCAGGCAGAGTAGAGCGGAGTTTGCAGCAAAGTCATGGGCGGGCATCCTAAGAGTCATTCAGAGTGTACTGAGAAAACTGCTGCCTTTTCAGGTTTTACACCGTTGCCGACTCCTATTTTTTTGTCAGGGTGGGAAAGATTGTACTGGAACAAAACGTTTGGTGCCCTCGCTACTCAGCAGCGGTAGCGAGGTGTTAGCTACCGGCTAGGCTCCGTTGCGGGGCTAGCGGCTGTTTCCTTGTCGTGTGCATCCCATGCTTGCTTTAATGCCCCACGGGTCTTGCTTTTTGTGGAATCCCTGGCTGACCTCCCTACATGCTATGAGCGATGGGGGAGTGCTAGTGGCCTACTTCTCAATTCCACTGCTGCTGCTGTTCAATCGGCGGCATATTGACGCTCAAATGCGTCCAGTGCTGGTGCTGTTTGCGGCTTTTATCTTTAGCTGCGGCATCGGCCACGGCCTGCGCGTGTGGAACATTTGGCACGCCGACTACTGGCTCGAAGGGGGGTGGTCGCTGGTTACCGCTACCGTCAGTCTATACACGGCCTGGCGGCTCATCGCGTTGATGCCCCAGTGGCTCAACACCCATCGAGACTTGGTCATAACCCGCAAGGTGGCTGAGCATGACCCGCTGACCGGAATTGCCAATCGTCGAGGGCTAGAGGCTGCCCTGACCGCCTTGAGCTATCAGCCTAATGTAGTCCACAGCCTTATTTTGGTCGATCTCGATGGGTTCAAAGCTGTTAACGACACCTACGGCCACGGGGTGGGCGATCGGCTGCTCCAGTCAGTAGCCGAGGTTCTACACAGCCAAGTTCGCGCCATCGACTTGGCCGCCCGCATCGGCGACGACGAGTTTGTTCTGCTGATGGTGGGCTGTACCCCCGAAGAAGCCCGAGAGAAGGTCGAAACGATTCGTCAGGAGATCCAAAAAATTTACCTCTCCGACCTAGCTCCTGGCCCAGACTATCCCATTATTTCGGCCAGTTTTGGCATTAGCAATTTTGACCCCAATCAAACATTGTCCTACAGCTACCAGCGAGCCGATGCCGCTCTCTACACCGCCAAGCACAGCGGCAAAAATCAGGTCGAGATAGCGACTTCTGCCGTGGCCTAACGAGCGATTTGCTAACGAGCGATTTGATAGTGCTCTCAGCTACCTAATTCTTAATAAACCCACCTAAATCGGGCCGATACCGAGCCACAAAGCCGCCTTGGGCGTCGTACACAGCCACCTGGCGCTCGATTTGGTGGCTGGTCGTAATAACTTGCTCGATTAGCTGTTGGGCGCTGGGGCTGAGCTGGTTGGTAAAGGCAAAGGTGCCGTCGGCAGCGGGGGGGGTGATCGCCTGGCGCAGGGGTTCGGCGTACTGGCTAGAGAGAATGACTCGAATTTGGCTGGGGTCTTCGCGCACGGTGCAGGGGGTGGCAGAGTATTCGCACAGCTCGGCCAGCGTGGTCGTTAGGGATTGTAGGGCTACGGCAGTACGCAGGCGGGTTTGGGCATTGGCCAAAGCAGGTTGGTAGGTCTCAAGCAGTACCGCGCCTTCTTCCGCCAGAAGAGTGTCAGTGGGAATTTGCTGAGCGCGGCCCACGGCCTGTCGCCACTGCTGTAGCGCCAGGGTCCACTGCCCCTTGGCTTCGTAAGCGGCGGCCGATCGGGCGGCCTGAACAGCCTGGTGATAGTTGCTAGCCCCAGCCTCTTCAAGCGTGGCCCGGTTAGTCACTCGGCTGAGCTGCTGGCGGTAGTCGTTGAGCTGGGCCTGGGCTTCGTTATAGACCATGGTGCCCTGGGGAATCAGCGATAGGCCCTTGATAGCGGCCTGCCACTCTTTGGTAGCCAGCTGCCAGCCTGCTAAGGAGTTGGCCGTTTCCATCCGCTGGCGGGCCAGGTTGCCGGTTTGAATGGCCGTACTAAAGTTGGCCTCGGCCTCTTCTTCGGCCACAATCCGGCGACCGATGGCGCTGTAGTTAGCTCGATATTCGTACAGCTTCTGCTGGCTATAGTCGTAGGCGGGGCTATCGACAGGAACGCTGGCCAGCCAGTCGATCGCCTGCTGCCAGAGTAGGTGCACCTTGACCCAGCGCTCGACTGGGTGGGGCGGGTTTTGGCTCAGGTTGGCGGCCTCATTGGCGATCGCCTGACCCTGAATAATGGCGCTGAGGGAGGCAATGCTGCCCTGGTAGCGCTGCAGGTCGACCTGAACGGCATCATAGTGAGATGACCAGGTGGGCACCGGCTCTAGCAGATCAATGGCGGTTTGCAGATCGGCCTGGGCGGTGGCCAGATCGTTGCCGTTGGGGCTACCGACCAGGCTAGCCTGGGCCAGGTCGTAGAACTCAGCCGCCTGCTCGATGCGATCGCAGCTGCCCACCACGCAGGGTCGCGACAGAGCGTAGGCAAAAGCCCCGCTGCCCACCAAAATTAGCGCGGCCAGACCATAGGTCCAGTAGTAGCGCAGCGATCGCATCCCCTGCCCGGCCCAAACCTGTCCTCGGTGCGCCCACCCCGGCCCATCGGGGGGCTGTACGGCTGTATCGGGCAGGGCCAGGGCCGCGTCGCTAAAGGCCAGCCCGGTTGCAGCCTCAGGCCTAGCGCCATTGACGCTGCGACCATGAGTCTCTGATCCGTTTGCACTCGGATCCATAGGATCTATGGAATCCATAGGAGAGGACTTTGCCACCGCTGCTGCCTCGGGATCGGTGGTCTCCGGTTGGTCAACCTGATCAACCGATTCATCGGCAAACCCGTCAGCAACGGCAGGCTTAGCCGGAAAGACGACATCTACCGCATCGTCGGGTTGCCAAGTAAAGGTATGAATAGCGTAGGGCTGCGCACCTGACTTCAGCTTTAGATAAATGCGGACAGAGATAACATCCGCTACGGCCCAGTCGGCATCGGGCAGCCCCACTGTGGGCACCAGATCCCGAAAGGCCACCTCTAGCTCCTTGAGCAATTCATTGGGGTCATCAACCTCAGGAGCCGAGTGCTCGGCCAGCAGCAACAGTCGTCCACCCCGCTCCGAGCAAACCAGATGGGTGAGCCCAGGGTAGAGCCTGGTCTCCTTGAGATAGCTGGCAAAGGCCTGCTGTAGAGGCTTAAAGCCCGTGGTAGTAGGCGACGATAGTGAGGTCATAGGGTACCGATGGATATTGCCCCAAACTCTGATACTCCAGCGTGTAAATGGCCTAACGCAACAACTTAAGGTAGCGTTTTCGGCGGCCCCAATTGGCTAGAGCAGCTCAGACGTTGCCATGAGCCTGGCTCAGCTTTAGGGTTAAATCGACTAGGGCAGAAACGCCTTGAGTGTATTCCATCTCAAAAAAAGCCGTGCAGGAACACCGAACTGAACCAGCTGGGCTGCTCTAGCCCACACCCTGCCACACCTTCTAACACCGCGCCTTTCATATATGGTCGATACATTGATGGAGAACTAGCCGGAACCCACTTAGTGAGTATGCTAGTGCAAGGTTGATATTCTGAAACAAGATATCTTGGGTGACTCGGGGGTGACTAGGTTGCGGTGCTGATTCTAATTGTGGAAGACGAAGCCGAAATTGCCCGGCTAATTCGGCTCTATTTAGAAAAAGAAGGCTTTACCTGCGAAGTCTGTGAAGACGGCGAGACGGCGCTGCGCTACCAGCAGACCCTCCAGCCCGACCTGATTATTCTCGACGTGATGCTGCCTAAGCTCGACGGACTAGAGGTCTGCACCCGCATTCGGCAGGGGCCAGGGGCTAAAGACCCCTACATTCTTATGCTGACGGCGCGGGGTGAAGAGATCGATCGCATCATTGGCCTATCAACCGGGGCCGACGACTATCTAGTCAAACCCTTTAGCCCTCGCGAGCTGGTGGCCAGAGTGCGCGCCCTGCTGCGCCGCAGCCTGCGCCACAGCCAGGAGGCCCCCGCCCAAACCTACCGCACCGCCCACTTTAGCCTCGACCTCGACCAGCGTATTGCCCACCGCCAGCACGGCCCCAGTGACTCAGAACAGCTCGATTTAACGCCCCTGGAGTTTGATCTGCTGGCCACTTTTATGAGCTACCCTGGCCGAGTGTGGAGCCGCCAGCACCTAATCGAAAAGCTTTGGGGCGAAGACTTTTTTGGCGATGAGCGCGTGGTTGATACCCACATTGCCCGCCTGCGCAAGAAAGTTGAACCCGACTCGTCGCAGCCCACCTTTGTTAAGACCGTTACCGGCGTGGGGTATCGGTTTGAGGATGAGCCGGTTTGATCTGGCAGCTCGATCGCATCCGCATTGTCTTAGTTGAACCGGCGGGGCCGCTAAATGTGGGTGCAGCAGCCCGCGTAATGAAAAATATGGGGCTACGGCACCTGGTGTTGGTAAATCCGCAGTGCGACCTACAGGCCGAAGAGGCGCAGCGTATGGCGGTGCACGGGGATGATGTGCTGGCAGCGGCAAAGGTTGTGGCGAACCTGCCCGAAGCGCTGGTGGGGTGTGAGCGGGCGATCGCAACCACAGGCCGTCTCCACCGCCAAGACCAACCGCTGGAGCTACCGGAGGTGGCGCTGCCCTGGCTGCTACCCCCCGCCCCCGAGACCAGCTTTGCCGCCGCCCTGATTTTTGGCCCCGAAGACCGTGGCCTCAGCAACGATGAGCTGATCTACGCCCAGCGCTGGGTGCGGATTCCGGCTAGCGATCGCTATCCGTCTTTAAACCTGGCCCAGGCGGTAGCGGTCTGCAGCTACCTGCTGCATCGCTATGCTCTAGCAGAAGCGCTAGAGGCCGCCTTTCCGACTGTAGAAACGGCCGCAGTAGCGGGACATTCGGCCTCCCTCGATCAGCTGGAGGGGTTTTATCGCGATTTAGAAATCGTTTTGCTGAAAATCGGTTATCTTTACCCCCATACCGCCGCCAGCCGGATGGCAAAGCTACGGCGATTACTGCACAGATCTGGGCCAGATAGCAAAGAATTGGCTATGCTTAGGGGCATTCTGCGGCAGGTAAGCTGGGCCGTAGGTAAAGCTACCGGCCAAGACTAGGGTGGCAGCGGCAGACGGGTGAAGGCACAAAAAACGGTGTGAGTGAGTCTAGATGGCACAGTACGACGATTCTCGCAATCCATTTTCAGCGGGTTCGGGTCGCCCCGAGGCCAACTCGCCCTGGAGTGGTGAGCCGCCCCCTAACCCTGGGGCCGGGCGCGGCGGGCTACACCTACCGGGCGAAGTCGATAGTGCCTGGGACGGCGATCGATCGCAGCGTCCTTCCCCGGAGGCGCGGCGGCGCAATCAGTGGAGACAGCACCAGCAGCTCACTCCTGACTTTGGCGTTGCGCCCCTTGAACCTGAACCAGAGGCGGTGGCCCGGCCCTCGGCCCGCAATGCTTCGCTGCCAACCTTTAACCGTGGTTCGACCCCACCTCCTCAACCACCAGCTAGACCAGACGGGGTCAGTCGTCGTGGCCCAGCCCAGCCCCCACAGGCATTGGCCAGACCAGACGGTGGCGGTCGCCAGCGACCATTGGCTCCGCCCCGATCGCCCCAGCCCGGTGCCGCGCCGCTGCAAATGCACCCCCACAGCATTCACCCCAGCTCGCTCAACCCCAGTGGAGTAGCCGTTTCCCCAGGCCAAGGTAGCTCGCCTCCGAGGGCATTGCCCGCCAACGTTACCCCTTTACGGCCTCAGCCCCGGCGCTGGTCGAAGACCGGCCCGATGGGGCCAGCAACCGCAGCGGCTCAGGCTGCCCGCACGCTAGTGCCAGAGGCGGCCCCTTCCCCTGAACCAAGCGCTCTACCCGAGGGCGCGGCCCCAGCTCGGCGATCGCGGGCGGCCACAGCCCGACGGCGGCTGGCTAACCCGCCCTTGCCCCTGCTCTATTTGATCCGACTGATTATTTTGGGCGTTGGGGTGGCGGCGATCGCAGGTACCCTCCTGTCAGTCCTCAGCCCCAGCAACGTGGCATCTCCTGGTAGTACCCCCGCCCCGCGTGAGACAGCCGGTGCCGCCGGGTCGCTCGTGCAGGGCAGTGCTGCGACCACCATAGCCGACCTCAGGCTAACTAGCGAGATTACTCATCTCAAGGGCGAGTTAGAGCAGCTAGCTACCCTTACCCCTGGCCTCACTCCGGTTGCCTTTGCTGTCGATCTCGACTCGGGTCAGTATGTTGACCTGGGTGGGGTAGAGCCAGTGGCAGCGGCCAGCACCATTAAAGTGCCGATCTTAGTCGCATTTTTGCAGCAGGTCGATGCGGGCACTATGGCCCTCAACCAGTCGCTCATGCTGCAAGAGGATTACATGGCGGGTGGTTCAGGCACCCTGCGCGGTGAGGCGGTGGGCACTGAATATACGGCCCTGGATGTGGCAACCCGCATGATTGTGGCTAGCGACAACACGGCTACCAATATGATGATCGCGGCCCTGGGCGGTATCGAAGCCCTCAACCAAACCTTTGCCGACTGGGGGCTAGAACACACCCTGCTGCGCAATCCCCTGCCTGATTTAGACGGCACCAATACGACTAGCGCCAAAGATATGGCACTGATTATGGCCCTGGTGGATCAGGGCGGGCTGCTGACGCCCCGATCGCGCGATCGCCTGTTCAGCATCATGCAGCGCACCGAAAACATTAGCTTGATTCCCTCCGGGATAAGTGACACATCGCTCACGGCCCACAAAACCGGCGATATTGGCGGCCTGCTTGGCGACGTTGCCCTCATCGATGTCCCTAACGGCAAGCGCTATACCCTGGCGCTGCTGGTGCAGCGCCCCACCAACGATGGCCGTGCCAGCGAGCTTATCCGCCGCATGACCGGTACTGTACATACTGAAATGTCTCAGCCTGTGGCCCCAGTCGGTACCCCTAGCGTTACCCCAGTCAATACCCCGGGTGTAGCCCCGTCGATCTCCCCAGACGCGACTGAGAACCCTTACACCATTGAGAATCCTGAGGCTGTGGATCCAGTGAATATGAATCTGCCGGATAGAGCGCCTATGCGGGATGAGATTCCGCCGGGGTAGAGGGATGAGCCTGTGGTGATGAATCAGGGTTGCCTGATTCATCACCACAGGTCTCAATACATAAAGCGCTCGTGGCGAAGGACATCTTCATTCTCAAGCTGGTTATAGCTGCCGCTAGTGATCTGGTAGACAGCTAGATTCTCATCGCTAATGTGGTATTGATACTTGCCGTTGATAGCAATGTAGGTGCCCTGGTCTTGGCGCACGTCGGCGGTGGCTAGGGTTTCGTTATTGACCTTATCAATGCCGATGTAGCTCAGGCCCTGGGGGGTCTGGCAGAGGTGAATCGTAAACGACTTGGTTTCAAAGAAGGCTTCGGGGCGGTTGCTGTCGCCGCAGGGGCCAGTGCTAATCTCGGAACCAGTGCTAATCTCGGAGCCAGGGGCCGCACTGGCGGCCTGCCCGGTCGTGTCAACAAAGTCGCCGCGCACCCAGCCCTCCGCCCCCGACTGAGCAAACTTGACGTAGTACCAGCTAAAGCCCCCTTCGCCCTCAGCCAGGCGCAGCAGGGTAATCTGATCGCCGCCAAGACCATAGCCCTGGGCGGTGGATTGGGTGGTGGGCTGCGATCGCAAGTTGACCTGTGACCCAGTCGCCTGAGTAGCCAAGTAGGCCGTGCGGACGGGTTTAATCGGGGTCGAGCGAAAGCCGCCATCTTCTACAGTTTCGCCCATCGCCTCGCCGGAGGTACTTTCGAGCCCACTCTCCTCGCCGGGCAGGTTGGCCTCCGCTGACGCATCGGTAGTAGTGTTGCGGCTACAGCTACCCAGGGCCAGGAGCAATAACCCAAAGCACAGCAGCAGTATGGATGACTTCATAACTCACCTCTCGACCCCATGTCGCCGCCAATGGTAGCGCAGAAGCGTTCAGAAGTGAGGCCATGAAGTTGTAGGAAAGTATTTTCAATAATTTAGAAAGCTGTCACCCATCCATCCATCCAC
>NZ_JADEXE010000016.1 GCF_015207265.1 Nodosilinea sp. LEGE 07298
TAGCAGGCACGTTCAGCCCTTGAGCATTCAAGCGCAGCATATGCGCACGGTCACGGGTCCGATAAGGAACTGTCTGAGCTTGCCGCAGTTCACTTAAGGTACGGTCTTCCTCCTCGGTCAAAATGATACGCAATGGGGCGGGCATAAGGGGGCTTTCTAGTTAACCCTCCCATCTTACGTTTAATTCAAACTCCCTACTTAGGTTGGTTTGAGGCACGAGACCCAACGCCCGCATGGGTTACGCTATCGCTAACCCATCCTACATTTGAACCAGCTCACCCACTTATTGATTAGCTTTTAATTGCTTTAGTAACCGTCCCCTGAGCGGAGTCGTTTGCGGAGCCGCCCCAGATAGGCAAAGGGACATCTCGGGCAAGTTATAGAAAAAGTTTCAGCGATCGCACTTGGTCATTCCTTACTTCTCGAACTAAAGTGCAGGCTTTCTCCATATATAGACTCCTAGCACAATCATCCAGAAAAGTAGTAAGGAGCTAGAGGGCATGTTAAGCGCCATTGCCAACCCAGAGAATCCTGTATAGGCCATTACAATACCTGCGATCGCAGTCGGCACACCCCCCAAAATTGCAAAAAAGCCCAACCATTTTGGAAAAGCTGAGTCTATCAACAATGCTACTCCGTATATGGTCACCGTAATGCCAAAGAGCAAGCTCATAATACTCGCAAAACCTATCTCGATTTGCCTAACCGCAAACGCTGAGTAGAAAAGCATCTCTTTTTCTGGTTCTGGCGCGTTGCTCCAGGCTGTTACCATTGCTTTAAGCGCTATGCCATCAACCGCTTGTAGTCCTGCTGCCACAGCTAAACCGACTACTGCGCCAACTGCGCCCAAAACTGCTGCAACATGGGCCGGTCCTTTTGCTAACTTTTGGGCAAGGAGTATGAGTGCAACGACAATTAATGCAACACCAAGGAGCTGCATCAAATGACTGGCTACCCAGTTGCGATCTGCGGCGTATTCTGTAAAAGCGGCCAATGGCACATTAGGATCAGCACTCATTGGATGCAAAATTGTGCCAATTAGCAAAAAGAGTGCACCGCTAATAGCCGAAATTGCGGTTATTTTCTTCCCGTAAGGCTGAGACATAACTCTCCTTAGCATTTGCTGATGCAGTTATTGTTCTTCGCAAAATCTCAGATGGTTGGATCGCTCGTTGCTTTCAGGTCTACATCGTGAACGTGAATTGAGTTTGGCAAAAGATCGCTTAAACGATTTGGCAGCTTAGGCAACAGGTTTTCATCCGTCAAATCAACCTACAGGAGATCTGCGATCGCGCTACTTACCTCATTTGCCGCTGAAATCCACGGTACCGAGTTCCTTGATAGGTCAATGTGCCTTGGTCTCCCTCAACAAGCTGGCCGTACTCTTTACCAGAAATACGAAACTCGTGTCGCTGACCACGTTCATCCTCGAAGGTGCAGTAATAACATGTTGATGTAGTACGAACGCGATCGGGTGGAGCATGTCCACTCACTCGTGTTCGCTTGGTAACAACACGAGATGCCATAGATAAAACGGGTTGCGTATTATTGTGCTGCCATTTCGCTATTGCTTTTATTATTGTAAATATGAGGATGCCGACTATAAGGATGGCGATTAGCGCAATAAAAATCGGAACAATTGTGGATATATCCATGGATAGAGGTTGCCGATTGTAGGTGACAACGGTGAATAAGTAGATGGCTGCTGGGGGTTAGACGCGGCGATCGCGCATGGTGAGTGAAGGAATTTGTGCGCTTAGGGTTAGGTTGTTGGGCAAGAAAAATATTAGAGAAGTTGGGCTTCCTTCGTCAACCTAACCTACAGGAGATCTGCGATCGCACTGCAATCGCTCTTGGAACCATTTAATCAAAGCTGTCCAAGCCGCTGCATAATTAGATCGGCAACCTCTACCGGCTCACGCCCCTCGGCGTTGACATAACCATCAATAGAAAACAGGCCTGAAATGTCAGCATCATTTAGGCGCACCAGCATAATCTCGGCACTCTTTTTCTGCTTCAGCAGGTCTCGCACCGCTCGCCATTCCAAGCCACACCATTCCTTCTGTTCGTATTCAGTGCAGATAAACACCACCACCAGTTCGGCTTGTTTATGGTAGATATTCTGCAAATAAGTATCCAAATTAGGGCGGGCCAGCTCTGCTTCGTAATAGGCATCGTAGAACACACGTTCACGGCGGCCCATCTTCGCCGCCAATGTGTCAGCTACAGTTTTGACAAATTGCCGGTGCTCACCTGGGAAAGAGAGCGCAATGTCAAAGCGTTTTCTACTTTCCGGGGTACTCTCCACTGTCCTAATTGGCATTTGCTCCCAGTGCTGGTGCAAAGATTCGCGCAGCGGGGCGAAACCGGCGTGGTCAAAGGGAATGGCGTACAGGTTTAGCACCAAATTAAACAGGCTGACCCGGTAATGGGTGTCATCGCAGAAATTACCAGGGCTGCAACCCTGCAGATTGTGTGGGGATGGCGCACCAGCTTTGCTTTCTAGGGTGAGGGCAATCAAACGACGTTTGTTGTTGCCTAGCCGCGCTTTGACGAGATTGACGTCTGCTTCAAATGCCGAGGTGGGGTGGCGATAGACGTGCTGATAGGCAGATGTATCCAGCACCACAACATAGTCATCCGCTCCTACCTGCGTGGTTGTTTCGATAATTAAGATACCTGCGTCCTGCAAGTCATGTTTGATTCTTTCTGCATCGCGCGTTTGTTCGGGAGCGTGGCTAAGATAACAACGGGGTGCGGCCCACCCACGCCGATAGCCTTTGACACGCACCAGATGCGCTTCATACGTGCTGCGCAGACGTGCTACCGATTCTTCGCGCTGGAGCCACCCGATTGCCTCAATGCCGATGCCGGGCTTGTCAAGCTCGGGCAGATCGACCTTGGCTCCACATTCGGCACAGAAGGCGAAGGTTTTGCCCTCGCGGACGCGGCTGACGACTGTGGCACGTTCTAAGCGGTGTTCTTCTGGACATATCACTGGCGGATAGCGCGTTACTTCGACATCGCGCAGGTACAAAAAGCGTTCGAACAAGGCCTGAAACTCCTCTCGTCCGCGACGAGGCATCTGCTCGCTGTAATAGAGAATCAGTTCGATCTCGCCTTCGCGATCTTCAACCATACGAAAGCCGCAAATTTCGGCCTGCCCCATTTCGTACTGGGCCTGGTTTTGCCACTGGTTGATGCGAGCAAAGCTGGGGGTATAGCCCAGCAGCACCACCAGCATCGAGTAGAGGTTCTCGATGCGGCCGCGAACCACGTAAGAGACGTCATCAGTTGCCGGGAAGTCGTCATCCAGGGGACGCCGTTGCTTGATCAGTCCGGGGAAAATGAGCACGGTGTCGCTGTCAAAGGTCTCGCGGAAACAGACGTTGTGTTCTAAAAAACGCTGCACCGCCGCATCGAGCAGGATGTGTTGCTCTGCCTCATCCAGGTTGACGAGTTCGTCAAAGGCGTAGTGCCCCTGCAGTAGTTCCGTTTCGTCGACCGCGCCCAGTTCGCGCGGGTGTTTATCCGCCAGCAAAACAATCGACGAGACTAGATCAACCAGCAAAGCAGGCATGAGCAAAATATATTGATCGCCCGATGAGCTTTTTAAGATACTCACGAAGCCGTGGGTTGCCAGATGGCCGACGGCTGTCATCATTTCGGCATCGCTGAACTGCCAGTCGGTGTCGGAGGCTTGTAACTGACGGCGCAGCTCAGCTGGATTGACCAGAAGATTTTGAGGTCCGCTTTCTTCCTCAAGCGCCAGTTGCTCTTTGAGGGAAAGCACATGCTCTTTGATGCGTTTAAAGGTGCGGGTCGTGACCGTTGTGGTCATCTCATCCCAGGGTATTTGGTCTTTGAGGGTAGCCAGCAGTTGCTCTACGCCGTCGCCGCCTTTAGCGCTGGTGCTGATGTAGCCACCGCTAATGCCGTAGCGCTGGCAAAACTGCTGCAAAAACTCTTGGGAGACGGTTGAACCACCGCGATCCATGCGAGCCCCGACTAGTACGCTAGGCGGTAGTTGACCTTTGCCTTTCAACTGCTCCAGCCAGAACTCTGCCCCTTTGAGCGGATCTTGCCGGTTGGTGGGGTCAAAGAGAACCAGCGAGGCATCAACTTCGTCCAGGAAGATGGCGTGGATAGGGCGGTAGACGTGTTGCCCGGCTAAATCCCATAGCACAGCCTCGCACTTGGTGCCGTCGGCACGAGTGGTACCAAGATCATCAACCACCCAAAACTGCTGACCGTGAGTAGAGGCGTGCTCTTTGAACTGACCATGGGCCAGCCGCCAGCCCAAACCAGTCTTGCCCACACCCGAGTCGCCGACCAGGACGAGTTTGGCGGAGGTACTTAGTGGTGCAGAAAACTCCTGAAACCCCTATAAATTAAGGATTCTCACCGAGATGGCGATATTGAGGTTTATCGGGTAAACGAACGAGGGCAATGGGTTTCAGGCGCTGATTTAACCGTTCAGGTCATCCATCATGAGACTCAAAAAAGTTTTCTGCACCACTAAGGGCGGAGGTATAGCGTACAGACTCAGTGGTTGTTTGGCCTAGCAGAACTTCTGGATCAATATCCCAGATGCGTATGACAGTGTCCTTTTCGCCGAGGGTGGCGAGGATGTGGAAAGCAGGATGAAAAGCTAGACCTCCGTGACTACTGTCATGAGTTTCCTCGAAAGCTGCCAAAGTTGACCAAGTATCGGTACGCCAAATACGAACAGTCTTGTCACGTGACTTAGAAACAAACAAGAAATCGTTTTTAGAGAAAGAAATTGCGTTGATACTTTCAGTATGACCTTCGAGGAACTGTATCAATTGTGAAGTCTCAGTATTCCAAACAGCAATTGTTCGAGAAAATCCAGACGCTGCTAATAATGGCCTAGATGATGCCCAAGCAACATTACTTACCGTCTCAATGGCTGCACCAAGCCGATGACTTTTCTGAGTTGCCTCATCATATAAATGGACTCCTTTATAAGAACCTAAGGCAAGGCTTTTGCTGTCGGGTGACCATACCATGCCGTAGCTACTCGTAATGCCTAATTGACCTGATGATACCAACCTATTTGAAACAAAGTCTAAGTAGTAGATGCACTCGTCACGCCCCCTTAAGGCTAGTTTTTCCCCATCCGGCGACCACACCACGTTTTGGATTCCTTCTTGGTGTCCCTCAAACACAATCAGGTTTCCCAAAGCCTCAGCATCCCAGATGCGGATAGTCTTATCATCAGAACCTGAAGCTAGTCTGCGCCCATCCGGCGACCACGCCACGCTATTGACCTTATCTTCATGCCCCTCAAGTACAGCTGTACATTTTCCACGGGCGACGTCCCAGATGCGGATGGTTTTATCATAAGACGGCGAGGCCAGGAAACGGCCATCCGGCGACCATGCGATGCGGTTAATGCTACCTGTATGCCCACGCAGGATGCGCTTCAGAGTCAGGCCAGGTACGGGGCTTTCGCCCACGCGCACGCCGTCGGCGGGTTCGGGGTCATAGTTGGGCAAGTCGGGGAGGAAGTCGGATAGGGGGTTGGTTTGATTTGGGGTAGTCATAGCTCCACCTCGATTTCGGTCCACATAGGGGTTTGTGTGACGCCTAGGTTTCCGCCGCCCAACTCGAAATTAGAGGAAAACTTTCCACCCAATCATTCCTATAGGGGTATTAGACGGAGGACTTTAGTATAACTGTCCTCTCAAGTCAGCAAAAATTTCTCGAACTCCCTTCATGCCTGCTTTTCACCCTACGGTTGACGGCGATCGCTAGCAGCACTATCATCATCCATTAAGCCGTTCAGCAGAGCGGTGGTTACGCAGAACTCGAAAATTTTGGCGCTGTCTGAAGGTGGTGGAACACCAACAGACAGCTAACCCCGCAAGTCTGACCGGCAGATTGCGAGGCTAAGGTCCATCGTACCCTAGCCCCCTCAGTTTGCAATTCAAGCGTGGGTGGCTAGGGTTTTCGCGTTCTGTCTTCCTAACCCACAACTGGAGACAGAAGCGATGTTTGAATATCTCGAACCCGATGCCAGCGGGGCATCTAATCTTCCGCCGTCTTCGCGCAGCACCCCTCAGCCTCGCCCAGAGCGGGTGCGCCACATGCTCTACGGCAGTTTGGCCGCCATCGATCGCACCATCAAGATCCTCCACGCTCTCGGCTACGCCGACCCCAACGACTGGAGCGACCCCATCCCCGCGCCGCCTGGTGTCGAGACGCGGTCATCGAGCGGAGTCGAGATGCCAGCGTCGAGCGGAGCCGAGACGTGGATGGCTATTCTTACCAAAACGGTACTGATTGAGTAAGTCTCTTGATCACAGGTACCGGGTTCCTTTGCCAATAGCCTGGTTTGGGCGGCAACAACAAGAACCTGGTACCTTATCGCCCCCATTCTTAATCTGCGCCCTGCGATCGCCAAACTGGCACAGCAGTTTGGCATGTTGCACCCTGCGATCGTTAAACTGGCACAGCAGTTTGGCATGTTGCACCCTGCGATCGTTAAACTGGCACAACAGTTTGGCAATGTGGCACAGCAGATCGCCAATGTGGCACAGCAGTTTAATGATCTGCACCCTCAGATCGCCAATGTGGCACAGCAGATCGCCAATGTGGCACAGCAGTTTGGCATTGCAGGCTAAAAGATCGGCACTGCGGTAGGCCAGTTAAAGATAATTCGCTCTCCATTGATAGTTTGCCGGGCCATTTGACCATGTTTGCCGCAAACTCATTCGCGGCAGTTGGCAGCGGCAAACTTAATGCCCGGCTCAAACCTCCAGGGCAACCCCAGCGGCCAGCCAACAGTTCATATAATATCCAGACAGTTGTGGGGGAAAATGCAGGCGTACCCTGCCTGCTCTTTGCTGCCCTATGCTGCTCCGCTACCGATCGCTGAGGCTATTCTCTGCCCTTGCCCTAGGCCTGGGGGCGGCCTTGGCCACCGCCCTACCGCTGCGGGCCGCAGACAGCGTAGAGCTAGAGTTTGGCCCCTTTAGCCGCTCAATACCAGTCGAGTCGCTGACCACCTTTGCCGAAACGGGCACCGTTGACCGCCAGCTGGCTCCCTTTTTGCGGCGGCTCGACCTGACCCAGCAGCAGGGGTTGCGCTCTGCCCTGAGCCGCAGCCGAGCGGTGAATGTGGTGCCGATTTCTCAGTGGTTTAACAGCCCGATGGGCGATCGCAGTCTGCAATTTTTGGGCCAGCTGGCCCAGACCGAGGCGGGGCTAAACGGCGGGCAGGCGCTGCGGGCGGCGATCGTGGCGGCGGCGGCTGAGGATGGCGACATTTCGCTGCTCGATATTATTCGCCACTTCCCCACCAGCAGACTGCGGCTAGATATCGCCCAGGGTATGACCATCGCTGGCCAAGTGCGGGCCGAGGCGGTAGCTACCCGCTCGATTGTCGAGGCCGTTAAACAGCAGTCTGAAGCCGAGGCGGCCCAGCCCCCGGCGCTCGATCTAGCTGCCCTGCCCGACTTAACCCAGCCTGGCCCCTACGGCAGCCGCCGGGTGTCGCTCATGCTGACAGACGCCAACCGAGGTCGCACCTACGCTGCTGACGTATTTTTGCCCCAAAATCTGGCGGCTGTGCCCGGCCCCATCCCCATCGTTGTGATCTCCCACGGCCTGGGCGACAGCCGCACCACCTTTTTTGATTTGGCGACCCATGCCGCCTCCCACGGGCTTGCGGTGGCGCTACCCGAGCACGTGGGCAGCAACAGCAGCCAAAAGAATGCCATGCTCACCGGGCTCGATCGCGAAACCTTTAAGGCCCGCGACTTTTTAGACCGGCCTTTGGATGTGAGCTTTTTGCTCGACGAGCTGGAGCGGCTCAATGCCAGCCGCTTTGAGAATCGGCTGAATGTGGAGCGGGTGGCGGTGGTTGGCCACTCCTTTGGCGGCTATACCGCTCTGGCCGCAGGCGGAGCCATCATTGATTTCGATCGCCTGGCCCAGCGCTGCGACCCCGCCGCCAACCTGCTGCTCGATGCCGCTATGGTGCTAGAGTGCCGAGCCCTAGAACTGCGCACCGATACGGCAGTAATGGCACGCTTTGCCCAGGGCACGAAGGACGATCGCGTTCAGCTCGTGATGGCTTTTGCCCCGGTAACTAATCTGTTTGGCCCCCAGGGGATGGCCCAGGTGGCGGTGCCGGTGATGCTGTTTGGCGGCGAAGTCGATCTGCTGGCTCCGGTGGTGCCGCAGCAGGTGGCCGCCTTTAGCTGGCTACAGGGCCGCGATCGCTACCTGTACTTGGGCGAAAATACCTCCCACGGCCCCGACTTTACCAAGCTGGCTAGCCGCTTTTTGTACCTCGACGATGCCTTTGAGCAGGGCATTGACGAAGCGCTGGCCGCCACTCGTG
This sequence comes from Nodosilinea sp. LEGE 07298, assembly GCF_015207265.1. Lineage (GTDB taxonomy): Bacteria > Cyanobacteriota > Cyanobacteriia > Phormidesmidales > Phormidesmidaceae > Nodosilinea. Next base: position 8,372 of record NZ_JADEXE010000016.1, read on the forward strand.
GGGTAAATAAGTCGCTGGTGGTAGCGTTTAGCCAGGTGTACCTGGCCCAGCAAGAGGCGTATCGACCCTTCTTGCGATCGCACTATATTGAGGCCGTTAGCGCCGACCCCTTTCGGCTGCATCTGGTGCGCGAGCTGCCAGCCCCGGTGGTCGAACGGCTATCGGGGCTACCCGGCCTGGAATAATAGGAAAGATCCTTTTCTGTTGGCCGACCTATGACCGCCCCTACCCTAGATACCCCGCTGCCCCTCACCCTGCCCGAGATGGGCTGCGGCACCTGGGCCTGGGGCAACCAGCTGCTGTGGGGCTACGACCCGAGTATGGATGCCGACCTGCAACAGGTGTTTAACCACTGCCTCAGCCACGGGGTGACACTGTTCGACAGCGGCGACTCCTACGGCACCGGGCGATTAAACGGGCGCAGTGAGGCATTGCTGGGGCAGTTTGCGAAAGACTACCAGGGGCCGTATCGAGAATCCCTCTGTTTGGCTACCAAGCTGGCCGCCTACCCCTGGCGGCTGACAGTTGGTTCGGTGGTGAAGGCTGGAGCCGCCTCAGCCCAGCGGTTGGGCCAGCCGATCGATCTGGTGCAGATGCACTGGTCGACGGCCAACTATCTGCCCTGGCAGGAAGCCCCCTTTCTCGACGGGCTGATGGATTTGGTGGAGCAGGGCCAGGCTAGGGCAATTGGTCTGTCAAACTTTGGCCCCAAACGGCTGCGGCTGGCTCAGCAGCGATTTCAGGATCGGGGGCTGAGCATTGCCACGCTGCAAGTGCAGTATTCACTGCTGTCGACCTACCCCGTGACCGAGCTGGGCCTGAAGGATCTCTGCGACGAGCTGGGCATTCGGCTGATTGCATACAGCCCCTTGGCATTGGGCTTACTGACAGGTAAATATTCGGCCCAGGGGCCATACCCAACGGGGATTCGAGGATTTCTGTTTCGCCAGCTGCTGCCGAAGATTCAGCCCTTGTTAGACACGGTGGCTGCGATCGCCACCCACCGCCAAAAAACCTCGGCTCAGGTTGCCCTCAACTGGTGTGTTTGCAAAGGCACCATTCCGATTCCAGGGGCAAAAACCCTGGCCCAGGCGGAGCAGAATATCGGTGCCCTAGGCTGGCGGCTCGACACCAGCGAAGTGGAAGAACTGGATCGGGCCGGGCAAACGAGCGATCGCCAGATGGTGCAAAACATCTTTCAGTCTCGGTAGCTCAAAGCTAGGGCTGACTGGTACTGGTTAACGTCATCGCATACCAAATCCGCCTTGGCTACCCCCCGTTGGGCTAGGCAAACACCGTTTGCCCCTGCGCAAGCCTCCTAATTTGGAATCGGGGTTGTGCGATTCGGTTTTGGTATCAGCTATCAATCCAACGATATAGCTGTAGCCAGTCTAGTAAGGACTGTTTCCCTGAGAACGTTCAAACGTTTGAACGTTCTCAGGCTTTATGGATGTCCTAACCCAGGTGACTCTGGCTATATACCCAGGCAAAGAAAATTCTGTCCTAGGGAAGACGGTGCCTATGACCAACGGGCAGATGCGCCAGTGGATTCAAATCTTGATAATCGTTTCGTTGGCTCGACAGCCAATCTCGTTCAGTCGCCCTTCCCCCTTAGGAGAATCTCCATGTTACGCTACGCGATCATTTTTCTGGTTGTCGCTTTAATCGCCGCTTTCTTTGGGTTTGGTGGTGTAGCAGGTACAGCCGCCGGTATTGCCCAAATTTTGTTCTATATCTTCCTAGCCATTTTCGTGATTTCGCTGATCATGAGCTTCGTCAAGCGGACCTAGAATCAGGGATTCAATAACGTGGGATAGCCGTCTCGGCTGCCCACGGTCAGGCAGAATGCCTGATCCTGAATCCGCTTTGGCTACCCCCGACTGGGCTGGGCAAACACCGTTTGCCCCTGCGCGAGCCTCCTGTTTGGATCGGGGTTATGTAATTCGGATGTGCTCTGCAAATGGCCGTCCCATCGACTTCGCTCAGGGAACGTTTACTTCACCCCTCGCAGGGCTACCATCCACCGGTTGGGCTTGCGTTTGGTGCGGGCCGTTACATGCCAGACCCGACTGCCGGAGAAATGGTTGACCACGGCTACCATGCCAATGAGCGCCTTCAGCCAAAAGTAAATGGGCGACAGCAGGCAGTAGAGCACTCCATGGCGGCGAGTATAGGTGGAGGCTGCTGGGCGCAGCCCCATTGCTACCGCTACCTGTAGCACAACGCTGAGCGTGAGTAGCCCCATCAGCAACAGGTTGAGGTTCTCAAAGTTGAGATCGCGCGTGCTGCGGCTGAGGTGAATGCTGAGCAACATGGGCACTACCTGCCACACCAGCGGATAAAAGCCCTGGCTAAAGAGCAGCATGAGCACCCAGTAGGGCTTTTGGGCGGTGTCTAGGTGGGGCGATCGCAGCACCGGCCCCAGGTGTAGGCCTGCGATCTCTAGCCAGCCCTGGCTCCATCGCTGGCGCTGTAGCCACAGCCCGCGCAGATTGTCGGGGGCTAGCTCGGTGGTGACAATGGCCGGGTCGTGCACCAGGCGAGCGCCCTCCAGCAGGCTCCGCACTGTAACATCAATATCCTCGGTTAGGCGGGTGGGGTGAAAGCCCAAGTGGCGCAGGGCGGCGGTGCGCCAGTAGCCATTGGAGCCGCCAAACAGGGCGGTATCGGCCAGCAGCGATCGCCCGTAGTGGCTGATGCCATAAATGCACTCAAACTCCACCGCAATCAGCTGGGTTAGCCAGCAATCTTGGGCATTGCGAATAATATTGCGCCCCTGCACCATGTCGTAGCGCCCCTGATAGAGCCAGGCCCAGGCTCGGCTGAGGCAGTCTGCCGCCGGGTGGTGGTCAGCGTCAAAAATGCCGGTCATTTCTCCGGTGGCCGTCTGTAAGGCGGCATTCAGGTTTTCAGCTTTAGAGCGGCTGTTAGCGACAGGCAGCAGCACCAGGGCCGGGTAGCGTCGGGCCAGGTGCTGTAACCGGGCTTCTACCGGCAGTCGAACCGGGCTGTTGTAGGCCAAAATAATTTCCCACCCCTGGGCCGGTGGCGTTACCCGAGTCAGCCAGTGGAGCAGGGTGTCTTCGATAATGTCTTGCTCGTTGGGCAGGTAGGCCGCCACAATGATCGAGACAAAGGGCACTGAGGTGTTGGGTTCCGAGATGGTGGGTACCGAGACCTGGGTGGGCAGTAGCGCCGGGGCTCGGGAGGTCTGCGCCAGCGCCGCCGGACGACGACGAGAGCGCCCCAACCGACCCAATCGCTGCAGCAGACCTCGGTTAAACCAGGGGTTAGATCGGCGGCAGCTATAGATCACCACGGCGGTTTCGGCATTAATCACCACTAGACCAATTAGGGAAACGATCAGCAGTGCCCCCTGCAATATCCCCAGGCTGTGGTTGTGGTTAAGGGCGACAATGTACACCGCCATCGGTATCCACAATAACCAGGTGCTCAACCAAAGCAGCCGCCTGGCGATCGCCAGAATAGGCTCAGCAAACAGCGCCAGGTTCAACTTCATAGGCGGGGGTCAACTCCTTGTGGGTAGGTAAAAAGGCCAACAGACCAACGATAACCCTGAGCCGCGAACAGCCGTAGAGCACTGTGACAGCCAGGCCAAAATTAGCCCTGGGGCCACCTGGCCAGTTCTCTGGGTGCCCCTCAGGCCCTAGCGAGTATTTCTTACCTGCTGATTGTCCCAAAAAAAGCGAATTATGGATGAACCTTGGCGGCGATTGCTGCCCCGGCCCATTGAAGTTGCATTGATAAAACATTGGCTAAGGTCGCGATCGCTCGCCAGGAGCTAGTCTCGCAGGTTGCCATCCTGGCTGTCGCGGCGATAGCGGGGGTCGCGCCAGGCCCCGCCCACGCCGCGCAAAATCCCTCGCCCAATCAGGCCAATGCCGCGCCCAATCACGTCGGTGAGCACGTAGACGATGCCGCTGCCCACCAGCGATACCGCTGAGCGAAATCGGGGCGCGATCGCATCGCGGGCCTCTACCGCCAGCGTGACCGCCCGCTGTAACCCCGACAGCTGCTCTAGCTCGTCGCGTCGGGGCGAGTACACGGTCTCAGATTGAATGCCGCGCTCGGTAAAGCCAAACAGGCGGTACTGGCTCTCAAAAATGGCCCTGGGTTCGTTAATCAACCCGTCCCAGCGATAGCGCCAGGACAGATCATTGCGAAAGCGCTCAATGTCGCGACTGGTCATCAGGCGACGGTGGTAGAGGTTTTTCTTCAGCAGTTCCACATCGGCAAAGTGGTTGAGCACCGGCTGTACGACGGCATTGGCCAGCTGAATCAGCAGGTGCTCTAGCAAGGCCTGACTGCGGGCCATCGCCTCAGGGCTGGTGGCCTCGTAGAGGCCGCCGTCCACCACCAGCGATTCGTTAAACAGCAGGTGGCCCAGCAGATCGGGCACCAGGGGAATGCGATCGAGAATGGCGGCCTGCACCACCGGGGCCTCGACCAGCAGCGTAGGCACCACGGGTTGCTCCAGGTTACCGACCTGGAGAGTGTAGTAGCGGCCAAAAAAGTCGGTGATGGCGGCCTGCCACAGGTCTTGCAGCACCAGGGGGCTTTTTTCGCTGAGCTGGCCCGGCAGTACTCCGGCCTGGCGCAGGTTGTCGAGGCTGTCTTCGACCTTGCGCAGCACCAGGTAAAACAGCTCTCGCTTTTTGTCGTTACGCAAAATATCGGTTTCGAGGGGTACCCCGCTGGTGTTGTCGAGTAGCCCCTGGAGCTGGTTAAACACCCGCTCAAACACCAGGCTCGCCAGATCGCCCTGGCTGAGGGTGAGGCGCTCGGCGGTCGCAACGGTTAGGGCCGATTCTGGCGAGCCAGCCACACCCTCCTGTGACATCGAACGCGGTGACATCGAACGGGGTGGAATCGAGGGCATGCGTCGATCTACGCTGGGGAGCATCTCCTCCGAGTTTGGCCCTAGCCCTCGCTCAGGGCGACGCGAGGCCACGGCTGGCTCTAAGTCAGCCAGGTTGGGGGTGGCGAACAGTCTGCACATCAGCCAGCGAGCGGCCCGCAGCTCTCGGTAGCGCCCGGCCAGTACCGCCTCGTTCAGCAGCGACCCCCGCCCCCGCCGCTGCTCGGCTTCGATCGCGGCCATAACCGCCTCAATTTGCTGCACCGACGATCGTCGCAGGCTGAGTCGCAGGTTGGTGAGGGCACTGGGCGCTGGGTTGAGGTTAGGCAGAGGCACCTCTCGCATCGATACCGCAGGCGATCGCACTGGCTCAGGGCGCAGTCTTTCCCCAGCCGGTTGGCGGTTGAGTCTTGGCCCTGCCAGCTGCTGAATCAGGTCGCCCAGATCGGCGACGGCCATACTGCGAGCCCCAAACCCATCCGCCCCCATTTGGCGGGCGGCGGCCTCTAGCACTGGCTCAGCCTGGGCGCTGAGCACCAGCACGGGCAGGGCGGGGTAGCGAGCTTTGATATCGGCACAGAGGCGCAGGCCCGGCAGCTGGTCGGGTTGTCCGGCTCCCAGCCCCAGGTCAACAATTACCAGGTCGAGGTCGGGGCGAGGGCGATCGGCTGGGGTGGCCTGGGTATCGGCCCATTCGGAAATGGCCTCGCCACTAGTCGCCTGCGCGGCGCGGCTAGCCAAAATAGCCAGGGCATCGTCGGCTCGGGTGGCCTCGGCTACGATGCTGTACCCGGCGGTTTGCTCCAGCCAAATGCGTAGACCCAGCCGAAATACGGGGTCTTCGTCTACCAGCATCAGGCGCAGGGGAGCGATCGTCATTCTGACTCGGTCGTTGAGGAACTGTCCCCACCGGGCACCGGGCGGCCCTCGGCCTCCCAAATCGACCAGATGTAGGCGCGCTCGGCTTTCCAGAGGGCGATCGCATTTCTGGCCTCGTTGTAGAGCGCCCGACCCGGCCCAATTTGCCCGGCCAAATTGATCGCCGCCGTCAGGCTGCCGCCGTAGGCCAGATCCTTAGCCTCATCCAAAATCGGCTTGTCTTCGGCAATTTGAATCGAGGCTGTCCACTCCTGCACCAGCCCCTGGGCGCGGCTGTGGAGGGCACGACCGGGCTCAATTTTGTTCGCTTCGGCGATCGCCTCTTTGAGCTGATCTTGCTCGGCCAGGGCCACCGCCGCATCGAGAATGGGCCGGTCTTCGATTACCTGAATTTCCTGCTGCCACTGGGCCACCAGGGTTTGGGCCTCTACCCGCAGGGCGCGACCCAGTTCGACCTCTGACGCCTTGGCGATCGCGGTTTCGAGGGCGGCAATCGTGCCGGGTTTGGCCAAACTGCGGGCCTCCGCCAAAATGGGCCGGTCGGCAATCCGCTGCAGGTTGGCCTGCCACTGGGCCACCAGGGTCTGCCCCTGAATCCGCCTGGGGCGGTCAACCTTCACCATCTGGGCCTGGTGTATGGCCCACTCGTAGGTGGTGCGCTGGCCCAAGCGAGCCACCATATCACTAAACTTTAGCCGTCTCAAATCGGTAATCTGCTCGCTCCACTGGTCTGTTGACGATAGTTCAGCCGCCGCATAAGGACTGTTCGCCGGGAGCTGATTGACGGCACTAATGGCGGCCATCAGCCCAAACATGTGGCCGTAGCGCGGCGCTACACCCTCAGGCGCGGCCTGTTGGGCCAGCGTCTGTGCATGGCTCAGGGCCAGCAGATCTTGGGCGGCGGGCAGTAGGTCAGGGCTGGGGGGCACCACGCTGGCTAGCTCCAGGGCACCGGCGCGATCGCCCACCTGCCAGCGCTGTAGGGCCACATCCAGCACGGTCTTACTCCAGGCGTCGATATCCCGTTCGGCGGCCTGCCACACCTGGCTGCGCAAGTCGATGCCGCGCGCCAGCACCACCGCCTGGCGCAAATTCTCAATTTGGTTAGTGCTCGCCAGGGTACGGGCCTGCAACAGCTGATTCCATGCCTGCTGCTCAACTAGAAACTGCTGCTGCCAAAATACATAGCGTGCGGTCAGCCAGTAGTCACTCTTGAGGGATTTAAACTCCTGCAGGTGGGTTTTGGCCAGCGCCCAATCGCTAGCGGCCAGCGCTGGTTTAAGCTTGGCTTCGATCGCCCGGCCCTGTTCCCAGTCTTGTCGCCATTCAAAAATGACCGCCTGGGCCGACTTGCGCAGGGGCGTATCGAGGGGAATTTTTTCCGCCAGCGCGATCGCATCATCGAGCTTGCCCGCCTGAGCCCAGCGGTTGGCTAGCACCAAAATCTGCTCCGAGGCATTCTCCAAAACCTCCTGCGACTCGTCATACTGCGAGTGGGTCTTGGGCCAGTTAGCGGTCAGCAGCACCGACTGCACCAGGCTGTTGGGCTCGCCCGTGCGGGCTTGGGCTTCAGCGCAGTACAGCAGGTCGCTTTCTGAGTGAAAGGGCGTAATCTGGTCGCAGTCGGGCAGGGGCGGAATGCGGGTCAGCCACATCAGCGCCCAGCCGCAAAATATCCCCGACCCCGCCAGCAGTACTACCCATAGCGTCAGCCAAAACCACTCCCACGGGTTAACCTGACGGCTCGGTTTAGGTCGCTGCCGACGCGAACTCAAAGGCGAAGAGGCCGGTGTAGATGCCATGAAGTCGAACTACCGAGAGCGAGCTGTAGAATCTAGACTGTCAGAATGGTAAGAGCCAGCCTTAATTGACTCAAACCCTCGCTGAAGGCAAAGATGCTGACACATTGTAGAAGCAATCTATCGACTTGACTCTAGCTTTTGGGCCTATTTTTTGAGGGATGATATTGGGATGGCGCACGGCATAACGAAACATTTGGATAGTTGGCCTCAAAAGCCTGGGCTGGCTAGGGTTTGGCCCCAGCGGGCGATCGCCCTGGCGGCCCTGCTAGGGTTGGCAGCTGCGCCCGTCGCCGCCAGCGATCAGCTGCGGCAGTTTCTAATTACCCACAACTGCGTGGGCTGCGACCTCAGCGACAGGGTGCTGGCCGGAGCTAATTTAGAAGACGCTGACCTGACTGGGGCCAACCTGGCGCGGGCTAACCTACGCCAAACCCGCCTACCCCGCGCCCAGATGACCCAGACCGATCTGCGCCAGGCCAATCTCAGCCAGGCCGTCATCAGCCAGTCCGATCTATCAGAGTCTGACCTGGCTGGGGCTAATCTACGCGAGGTCACCCTCACGGGCAGCCGCCTGGTCAGGGTCAATGCCGTCAACATCAATATGGAGAATGCCGAGGCCCGCGACAGCAACTGGGCCAACAGCAATCTCAGCGACAGTCGCCTAGACGGGGCCGTATTTAACCAGGCCGGCTTTTTGTCGGCTAACCTGAGCCGCACCACCCTAACCGATGGCAAGTTTTACCGCGCCAATCTCATTGGCGCACAGCTAGACGGGGCCGACTTTACCGGAGCTGACCTGCGAGAGACCCTGATTCGAGATGCCTCGGTCAACGGCACTAACTTTACCAATGCCGACCTACTGGGCGCAAATCTGGCCCGCACCGACTTCAGCAACGCGCTGTTTTGCAACACCCGTATGGCCAATGGAGACATCAATAACGATCACTGCGCCGCCGTCAGCCCCTAAAGCGATCTCTGGAAAAGAGTTTCCCCTGGTAAACCCAACAGTTCGGTACCTAAGCCTGGATTTGAGAGCGGGTTTCATAAACGGTTTCTAGGTAATCTTCAAAGTCTGAGCCTTCTCAAGTTTCGGTATGGCTGAGTAGAGAACCACTCGATGGGGGGCGGAAGTCGACAGATTCAGTGACCTGAGGTTGGGCTTTATGCTTGGTATGAATTAGAAAGTTGAGGAAGTCAGCTACCAGGCGGAGGCGATCGCCGTGGGGGAACCTTAGGGCCTGTAAAAAATTAAGCTCATGGTTCTGAAATGCTTCTATTCCACGTGGGACGGGCTTTCGGTATCAAAGCGTGAACTTGTTTCTTTACAGCTCCTTAAAGGGTATTGCTTTTACCAGGTGAGCATCCCGAGGAGAAGACCCCAGAGTTTTTCAAAAACTCTGGAGTCTGGATTGTTTTGTCTCTACCCCAGCACTGGCTCTGCGATCGCACCCTGCAAATACCCCAGCCACTCGGTCAAATTTTCGGGCTTGAGAATGCCCAGGCTGCGCACCACTTTGCCGCCGCTGTAGACAAAGCGCAACTGCATATTGCCGACTCCCTAGCCAACCAGAACTATGACTGCGGAATTGCCTCAATAAGGGCTCTTAGGGCTTTATTAACCGATTCAGGAGTCGTGAACACCCGAGCCACATCATCATCTAAAACAACAACCCTCAGGTTCTCAGCCTGATTGCGAGCTGCAAAACGATTGGGCTTTGCTTTTTGGTAGTCAAACCGATATTCAGGCTGTAAATCATCTTCAGGACTGGATATAGGGTCAGAGGGCATTTCGTTCATAATCCTCACGCTCTGGTCGGGTGGTTAAACGGGCGCTAATGACTCGAATCTTGCCAGATCGCTCAGTGAAGGCAACTAGCAACAGCCGATTCTGCTGGGAATGGCCAATGATAATCTCACGCTGCTCATCCATTGAATGAGCTGGATCATCAAAGATGACGGCCAGAGAGTTGGCAAAGACAGTTTGAGCTTCCTCAAAGCTAACACCATGCTTTCTGAGATTGCTATCTGCTTTAGCTGGATCCCACTCAAATTTCATCGTAGGACTCCTTTAGTTTAGCTAGCCAGCGGTTCTGCGATCGCACCCTGCAAATACCCCAGCCACTCGGTCAGACTCTCCAGCTGCTTTTCGGGCTTCAGCACGCCCAGACCGCGCACCACCACCTTGCCGCCGCTGTAAACAAAGCGCGACTTCAGGTGGCTGGGCAGCTTTTCGCTGATCTTCTTCCAGGCGGGTTCTTCCATGGGGGTTTCCATCACCACGTGCTGCTTGCCCTCGGGCTTGATGCGCGAGAAGCCTGCCGCTTTGGCCACTAGCTTAAGTTCGAGCATGCGCACCAGCTGCTCGGTGGCGTGGGGGATAGGGCCGTAGCGATCGCTTAAATCGGCCGCAATTTGCACGAGTTCTATCTTGCTGCTGGCTGAGGCTAGCGATCGGTAGGCCCCCATCTTCTGCTCCAGGTCGGGGATGTAGTCGTTGGGCACAAAGGCGGTGACGTTGAGATCGACCTGGGTGTCTTCGACCTTGGGAATATCCTGACCGCGAATTTCGGCGATTTCTTCTTCGAGCATGTCCATGTAGAGGTCGAAGCCGATCGCATCCATCTGCCCCGACTGCTCGGCTCCCAGCAGGTTGCCGACGCCGCGAATTTCCATGTCGCGCATGGCCAGCTGATAGCCGGAGCCGAGTTGGGTAAATTCCTGAATGGCCCGCAGGCGCTGGCGGGCTTTGTCGGTGAGCGATTTTTTGGGGTAAAACAGCCAGGCGTGGGCCTGAATGCCTGCCCGACCTACTCTGCCCCGGAGTTGGTAGAGCTGGGAGAGGCCAAAGCGGTGAGCGTCTTCGATCAAAATCGTGTTGACGCGGGGAATATCGAGGCCTGATTCGATGATGGTGGTGCAGAGCAGCACTTCGGCGTCGCCATTGCTGAAGGTGAGCATGGTCGATTCCAGTTCGCCTTCGTCCATCTGGCCGTGGGCGATCGCGATCCTCGCCGTGGGCACCATTTCGCGAATTTTGGCGGAGGTTTCTTCAATGCCCTCGACCCTGGGCACCACGTAAAACACCTGGCCACCCCGGTCAAGCTCCTGGCGAATGGCGGTGCGGATCGCTTCGGGATCCATAGGCGATAGGTGGGTTTTGATCGGTCGGCGCGACGGCGGCGGCGTGGTAATTAGGCTCATTTCGCGCACGCCGGAGAGGGCCATGTAGAGGGTACGCGGAATCGGGGTAGCGCTGAGGGTGAGCACATCCACTTGGGTTTTGAGCGATTTGATCCGCTCTTTTTGGTTGACACCAAAGCGCTGCTCCTCGTCTACCACCAGCAGGCCCAGGCCCTTAAAGGTGACGCCTTTGCCGAGCAGCTGGTGGGTACCCACCACAACGTCCAGTTCACCCGTTTTTAGCCGTTGCAGAATGTCTTTTTTCTCCTGCTGAGTGCGAAAGCGGTTGAGCAGCCCCACCTGGATGGGGTAAGGGGCAAAGCGCTCTTTGAGCGTGTGGTAGTGCTGCTGGGTGAGAATGGTGGTGGGGGCCAGCAGGGCCACCTGTTGACCAGCGGTGACGGCTTTGAAAATAGCCCGCAGCGCCACTTCGGTTTTGCCAAAGCCGACGTCGCCGCAGACCAGGCGATCCATGGGGCGATCGCTCTCCATGTCGCGCTTGACATCCTGCACGGCCTTGAGCTGGTCGGGGGTAGGCTGGTAGGGAAAAGAGTCTTCCAGCTCCTGCTGCCAGGGCATGTCGGCAGGGTAGGAAAAGCCCTCCATTTTGGCCCGCTGGGCGTAAAGCTTGAGCAGGTCCACCGCCACTTTTTGGATCGCTTTTTTGGCCCGACCCTTGGTTTTTTCCCAGGCGGTGCTGGTCATTTTGTTCAGCACTGGGGCCTGACCGCTGGCGGCTCGGTAGCGGGAAAGCGAACCCACCTGGTCGGCGGCTACCCGCAGCAGCCCGTCAGCGTACTGAATTACCAGGTAGTCGCGGGTTTCGTAGTTGAGCACCAGGCTTTCCAGCTTGATAAATTTGCCGATGCCGTGGCTGCGGTGAACGACAAAATCCCCCGGCTTCATTTTGTTGGGGTCGACCTGCTTGGAGGCGGCGCGGCGGCGCTTGCGCACGTAGCCGCCGGTTGCCAGGGTGTGCTGACCAAAAAATTCGCGATCGGTAACGACCACAATGCGGAAGGTGGGCAGCACAAAGCCCTCCAGCTCCGCTAAGCCTGAGTACTTCACTGCAACGGGTACGTGCTGGGTGTGCAGTTTGTCGATCGCATTGAAATCCCTGGGGTTGGGAATGAACTGGGCCGGACAGTCGTGCTCTTGCAGCAGCGCCACCGAGCGCGAGGGCTGAGCCGAGGCCAGCCAGACGGAATACTTGCGATCGCACTCTTTGCGAATCGTCTCCGCCAGCTTGCCAAACTGGTGCGGAATAGCCTGCACCGGGCGGCTGGCCAGGTTTAGACCATTGTTGGCCTCAGCGATTTCTGATAGGTCGATGCGGGGAAAAATGTCGGCATCGCTCAGAGCATCGAGGAAAGAACGATGGATTTTGGGGAGCTGAACAGCCAATTCTCCCTCTGCCGGGCTGGCGCTGTTGACCTCCTGCCAGTGGTCTTCGACATGCTCTAGCCAGCGATCACTGTGGGCTTGACACTGATCGACCTCATCCACTGCAATCAAGCTGTTCTCCGGCAGATAGTCCAGCAGAGAGGCCGGTTGCGAGAACGCCAGCCCCAGCCAGCGGCGGGTGCCTTCTGGCAGAATGCCGCTGGCTAAGCCTTCCTGGGCCGCCTCAGACAGTAACCCATCGAGCTTGCCCTGCTCGCGCAGGTGCTCAATAATCACTGGACCGTACTGGGTAGGGGTGAGCACCAGGTGGTCGATCGCATCGAGCGATCGCTGGGTTGCTGGGTCAAATTCCCGCAGCCGCTCTAGCTCATCGCCAAACAGTTCCAGGCGTACAGGCAGCTCCGATGCCACCGGATACACATCAATAATGTCGCCCCGCTGCGCCCATTGGCCCTCGGTCTCGACTACGGTCACTCGCTCATAGCCGAGGGTAGCCAACCGCTGACCCAGTGCTTTGAAGTTGATCTCTTGCTTTAGCTCCAGCCGCAGGCAGTAGGGTTCTAGGGCTGAGACCGGGGGCAGGTGGGGTTGCAGGGCACGTTCGGTAGCGACGATCGCCAATTTTCGCGCCGCAGAGTCTTCTCCCCGCAGCGCCAGCAAGTCTGCCAAAACCTGAAGCTGGCCCCAGGTCATTTCCGATTCCTGGTCGAAGGGATCGTAGGGCGACGCTTCTGAGGTGGGGTAGAAGTGCACCGTATCCCAGCCCATGGCTTCGAGCTGGGTGGCCCAGCGTCCGGCTTCTTCAAGGGTGGCGGCAATGGCTAGTAAAGGCCGCTGCTGGGCCTGAGCCAGCGCTGAAGAGACTAACCCCTTGGGCAATCGGGCCACGCCGTTGAGTACCAACTTGCCCTGCTGGTCGAGCTTGGTCAGCAGTTCGCCCATCAAAGCCGAGCGTTGCAGGGTACGCGTAATCGAAGAAAAAGCCATAGAAACCGCTACAGGGAAGTTGAATCAGGCTCAAGCTCAGAGGTGGGGTCTCACCAGTGAGAAACGCTACGTCTAAGCTCGATATAGAAGCACAAAAACCCCTCAACTTTGCAGCCAAGGGCAGGGGCGATCGGCCTTAATAGCTGGCCTCACGTTACTTATTTTAATAATTGCTGTCTATTATGACAGAATTTTTAGACCGAGAAACGCTAGAAGCAGCTGTTCGCGTTCACAAACAAACGCGTCAGACGCTACTTATCATGCAAGTAGTGTCTGACGGGATGCCAAACTCTTGAGAGCAAACCTCTACAGTGCCGACGGAAACGTTAGCCAATCCAGCTGTAATTACTCCGTTGAAAACTCCGTTAAAAATGGACCGCATGGGGATTGGTATCAACCGCTCAGCAGGGCTTCGACAAACTCGTAGCTGGAGAAGGGCCGCAGGTCTTCGATGCCCTCGCCCGCGCCGATAAAGCGAATGGGCAGGCCGAGCTGCTCGACCACGGCTAGGGCCACGCCGCCTTTGGCGGTGCCGTCGAGTTTAGTCAGCACCACGCCGCTGAGGTTGGCGGCTTCGGCGAAGACTTCGGCCTGGCGCAGACCGTTTTGGCCCAGAGTGGCATCGAGCACGAGCAGGGCTTCGACCTGGGCGTCAGGGGCTTTTTTGTCAACGATGCGGCGAATCTTGGCCAATTCGTCCATAAGGTTCTTTTTGTTTTGCAGGCGTCCGGCGGTATCGACCAGCAATAGCTCAATATGGCGGGACTGGGAGGCGGCGATCGCATCGTAAACCACCGCCGCCGGGTCGGTGTTTTGGCCGGGGTTAGCGATCACATCGACATCGCTGCGGGCACCCCAGGTTTTGACCTGTTCTACAGCGGCGGCGCGGAAGGTGTCGGCGGCGGCAATCAGGGTGTTGTAGCCCGACTTTTTGGCGATATGGGCCAGCTTGCCGATGGTCGTGGTTTTACCCGCACCGTTAACCCCGGTCATTAGCCAGATGTTGAAGCTGCCTTTTTCGGGGGTAAAGGTGAGGTTGTGGGCATCACCCAGGGGAGCATCGAGCATGTCCCGCAGAATGGATTTCAGGTAGGCGATCGCCTGATCGGGCGGCAGCACCTCCTCGCGCATGCGGGCTTGCAGCGCTTCGATTACTTTGTCGGTGGCGGCAACGCCAACATCGGCCTGCAGCAGCAGGGCCTCAATTTCCATTACCGCATCGTCGTTGAGCGGCCCCTGGCCGACGATGGCCTTGAGCTGGTTGACCAGGCTGAGGCGGGTTTTGTTCAGCCCCTGGCGCAGCTTGTTGAGCCAGGTAATTTCTTCAGCCGAAATATCGTCGGGTCGTCGGCCCTGGGCAGCCAGCACTTCCGCCGACCAGAGAAACGCTTCGTCGAGATCAATATCGAGCAGGACGGGTGCGGGCGGAGCAGCGGCAGCGACGACTGACTCGGGCTCGGGTTCTACGATCGCAGTCGCTTCAAGCTGGGCTAAGCGCTGCTGGCGTTCTGCCTCGGCTTGAGCCCAGAAGGGACGAGGGGCAGCGGGTTCAGGCTCGGGTGCTGTCGTCTCAGGTATGGTTGCCTCGGGCTCAGGCACTTCGGCCCCGGTCGCGTCCTCAGCTACTTCTGGTTCAGCAGGGGCGGCTACAGCCGGTTCGGCGGGGGCTGGAGTGGCTGCGATCGCCTCGTTGCCAGTCGCCTCGTCCTCAGAGGTTTCTACAAGGTCAGCAGGTTTGGCCTCAGCCTGGTCAACCACGGCTGCGGCTACAGGTTCTATGACTGGGGCGGCAGCCGTGGCGTCAATGTCAGTTACTGCTGCCGCCGGTTCCGGCGATGGCTCTTCGGGCTTTTCCTCGGGCTTTGCTTCACTCTGCTGCTTTTGAATGTTTTGATAGGCGGCCTTGGCCCACTTCAGGTAGTCTTCGGACGAGAGCTGCGGGCTAGCGGGACTAGACTCCTTTTCGGTTTCAGCTCCTTTAGCCCCAGGCGCTTTGGCCTCAGATGCTTGAGCATCGGGAGCTTTAGCCTCAGCCTCGGCGCTGTCAGATTTATCAAAACTGCGCTGAAACCAGTTGAACCCAGCCATATCAGAGCTACCTTGCGGACGTCGTTACTATTTTTAATCGTATCGTTCTCGGGGCCTAACCAGAGGGGTCGCCAATCTGCCCGTGGGACAGCCTTACCCCACGGGCGGGGCCTAGCCCACTGGACTATCCACCGTTGCCTCACTGCTTGCTGCCTCGTCCCCCAAACCTCGGGTGACCACGCGACGCAGTACGCCGTTGATAAAGCGATAGCCATCGTCGTCGCTGTAGCGCTTGGCTAGCTCTACCGCCTCGTTGATAGCAACCCGGTCGGGGGTGCCCAGGTAGGTCATTTCGACCACGGCCAGGCGCAAAATATCGCGATCGATGCGGGCTAGGCGCTTGAGGTTCCAGGCCACCATGGCTTCATCGAGGACGGTATCGACGTCGCGCTGGTGCTTGGCGGTGTTGCTGAGCAGCTCCAGGGCAAAGGCTTCAATCTCAGACTGGTTGCTGAGGCGAATAAACTCGGGCAACTCGACCGCATGGGCCAGCCGATTAATAGCGGTCTGGGTGAGGGCGATCGCATCTTCGACCATAGCCCGCCCCTTTTCGACATCGCTGGCGCGGGTGCCGCTATCGACTAGGTGCTGGTTGCCCCGCTTCAGCTCATCGGAGGCAGTTTCAAGGGCGTCTTTAGCTTCGGCAGTCAGGGTTTGAATCGCGGTCAGCAGCAGCTTCTCAAAATCGCCCATGGCTAATTTGCCAGGCTTCTCAGAAAGCTGGCTGAGGCCCAGCAGGGCCAACTCGCGAGCCATACGGCGAGCTTGCATAGTCAATGTCTCCCAGAAGCAGCGGTGTAGAGTTCTGGCCCAGGTCAAACTGGCCTGGCGCGGGTTAGCGCTCATGCCAACGATCGACCTATTGCAGGGCCGACATCTGGGCTAGAACCAGGCTATATCTTAGCAATCTTCTTCCATGGGCAAGACGGAAAGTTGCTGGGGGAAGTCGGCGGTCTCGGCGTCCATCTCGGCCTCTCCCTGGCCTAGCGAGATGGGCCTGTCGCCTTCATCGACAACCGCCATAATGCGCTCAGGGGGAACAGCTGAGGCCAGATTGGGGCCAACGATGCCACCAGACAGCAGCACCTTGAAGGCATCTTCAATCGAAATTGACAGGTTCACGACGTCGGTTTCAGGCACGATGGCGTACCAGCCGCTGGTGGGGTTGGGGGTGGTAGGCACAAACACGCTCAGCATGTTTGAAGTACTGGGTGCGGCTGCGGCCGTCATAGCGCCGGTAACAAAGGCGATCGCCCAAATGCCTTTGCGAGGGTACTCCACCAGCACCACCCGACGAAAGCGCGTATTTGAGTCTTGAAAGACCGTTTGCAGCAGCTGTTGCAGAGTTTTGTACACTGACCCGGCCAGCGGAATCGACTGCACAACCTTCTCGCCTACATCGAGCAGCCAGCGCCCCGCAATATTGCGCGCCATCAGACCAATTATCAAAATCGCCAGCAGCGGCACCGATAGGCCAATCACCAGGTTGATGACATTCAGCAGAACGGGGTTAAGGCCATCAAAGGGGGTCAGCTGCTTGGGAAAGCGGGTCAACAGGCGCACAACCCAGGCCGAAATCGTGATTGTCAGCCAGATAGTGGTAGCCAACGGAATAATCACCAGCAGCCCGGCGATCAGATCGTTTTTGAGGTCTTGCTTGATCTTTTGCAGCACGGAGGGCTCGGGGTGATCAGGGCTCGAAAGCGACGGGTTGTTCAGAGTGGGCGAACCGTTTAAATCCATAATCCCAAAATGGTGTCTAGGGATGGCTGAGGCTGCGAAGGTGGAACGGCGGTTGAGCTAGTTTGTGAACCTGCTGTGAGCTGATCTAGAGGCGTTGATTGAGGTATGGGCAACCAGACTATCTAAAGTACAACTACCTTACACAAACATTGTAAACATTTGTATCGAGAAGCGGGTGAAAAGTACAGCCCTATGATCAGATTGTGGACCAGAGACTGGTCACTATGCTTCTATCCTAAGACAAATAGGTAGCGAGGCTAACATAATGGGCGGAGAGATGGGGGTTTGGGTTGAAGGTTCGAGGTTCAAGGTTCAAGGTTGAAAGTTCGAGGTTCAAGGTTCAAGGTTGAGGATTTAATTTCGTCTAACACCTTGCACCCTGATTGACGGACAAAAGTTGTAGCGTAGGTTGGCGTTGAGCGAAGCGAAACCCAACGCCAGAGACCCTTTCGATGGGTTACGCTGACGCTAACCCATCTTTGTATCTTTTTAAGAGTGCGGCAGAGAAAGGAATTCAGGAGTTTTGTCAGTCAACCAGCCTTACACCTGACACCTTGCACCCCACACCTTGCACCTCAAACCCTGCACCTCACACCTCACACCTTTGCCCTAAGCCGTCCCCAGCATGTAGCGGGCCAGATTAAGGTAGAGCAGCACCCCAAGCACATCGACAATGGTGGTGATAAATGGGGCCGACATAAGAGCTGGGTCAAACCCCATGGTTTCGAACAAAATGGGTAGGGTGCCGCCAGCGGTAGAGGCCAAAATAGAAATCGCTACCAGGCTAATGCCTACGGTCATTGCGACGGGTAGGTTGCCCTGTAGCAGGTAAGCCCACACGGTGACTACGGCCCCCAGCATCAGGCCCAGTACGGTACCGGCGATCGCCTCGCGCCGGATCACCGAAAGCGCTTGCTTGGGGCCAATTTCTTGGGTATTGAGTCCGCGAATTACCACCGTAGACGACTGCGCCCCTACGTTGCCGCCGCTACCAATTAAAAGGGGAATGAAGGCCGCCAGGGCCACCACCTGCTGCAAAATATCTTCCTGGCTGCGAATGACGGCGGTGGTGACGGTATTGGTGATCAGCAAAATCGAAAGCCATACCACCCGCTTACGGGCGACATCAAACAGATTGGATTGAAAGTAGCTGTCGCCGCCGCTCTGCACACCGCCCAGGGTGTAGATGTCTTCGGTGGTTTCGGCCTCGATCACATCGATCAGGTCGTCGACGGTGATAATGCCCACCAGGCGGTCCTCGGTGTCGACCACCGGCACCGCCAAAAAGTCGTAGCGCTGCACCAGGCGAGCCACATCTTCCTGGTCAGTGTCGGTGCGCACCGAGATTACTTCACGGGTCATCAGGTCGCCGATGGTTTGCTCGGGCTGACCCGTGACCAGGTGCCGCAGCGAGAGAATGCCGGTCATGCGGCGGGCGGCGTCGGTGACAAACAGGTAATAGATGGTTTCGCTGACGAAGGCGCGGCTACGAATGTAGTCGAGGGCGCGCAGCACCGTCCAACCTTCCTTGAGGGCGACGTACTCCGGGGTCATGATGCGCCCGGCGGTACCGGCCTCGTAGCCCAGCAGCTGGGCGGTGGCCTCGCGCTCCTGCGGGCTGAGCTGGGCGAGCAGGCTGCGCACAAATTTGGCGGGTAGCTCGTCAAACAATCGGGCTCGGTCGTCGGGCGACATTTTGTCGACGATATCGAGCACGTCCTGGCGCTTAAAGTCTTCGATTAGGGCCTGCTGAATGCTGGTATCGAGGTTTTCGTAGACCTCGATCGCCTCGCCTTTGCCCAGCAGTCGAAAGGCGATCGCCTGCATGGCCTCGGGCAACTGTTCGATGGCCTCGGCAATATCGGCAGGCTGCACCGGCACCAGGAGGGCTTTGGCCCCTGGCAAATTGCCCTGCTCCAGCAGTACCTGTAGCTGCGATCGCACCAGTTCTTGCAGTTCTCTGCGGTCTACTGTGAGGGGAATTGGTGTAGCTTGCGCATCGGTCAACGACTGCATCTCGACTAAACAACTGCCAATAGTCTAGTGGCCCCTGGCCTCCCAGAGAAGCTAACCCATCAGGATTATTCTCTCAGCCCTGGTAAACAAAGGTTCTAGGCCTGCAACTAGCCTGATCTGGTCTAGTAGATTGCCAAGCCAATATGACAGATCAGCGGGGTTCAGGGTTTACGATTTCAGGTTCACGGCCTGCCTGCACCGTATACCTTACACCTCAAATCCTGGGTCACTGCCTCTTGTCACAATTCACTTGGTTCAGTACTAGTCGGGGAATGCGTTCAGCGACGGCACACCCAGGCCAGCGACATAATAGGCATAGACCATCTTAAACCCAAACTCCCACCATGGACTTTGCTCGGGCCACCCGCGAGATTATCGATGGCCGCTACCGCATCCTAAAACCCCTGGGCCAGGGCAGCAGCGGCACGACCTATGCCGCCGAAGTGCTAGCGACAGGTCAGACCATTGCCCTCAAAGAACTCTCCCTACGCGGCCTGCAAGACTGGAAGAAAATTGAGCTGTTTGAGCGTGAAGCCAGCGTTCTTAAGACCCTTAATCACCCCGCTATCCCGCAGTACATCGACTTTTTTCAGGTCGATACCGCCGACAACCGCTGGTTTTATCTAGCCCAAGACCTGGCCGACGGCACCTCCCTGACCGACTGGGTCAAGGCCGGGGGCCGAGTCGATGAAGCCGAAGCTCGCCACATTGCCGCCGAGGTGCTCAGGGTGCTGGTCTATCTCCACGGCCTCAGCCCGACCGTCATTCACCGCGACATCAAGCCTCAAAACGTTATTCGCCGCGACGATAGCCATATCTATTTGGTCGATTTTGGCGCAGTGCAAACCGTCTACCGCAACAGCCTCAGCCAGGGCAGCACCGTGGTAGGCACCTACGGCTACATGGCCCCCGAGCAGTTTCGCGGCCAGGCCGTACCTGCCACCGATCTCTACAGTTTGGGGGCCACGCTGCTGTTTTTGCTCACCCACCAGTCGCCCGCCGACCTGCCCCAGGAGCGGCTGCGGATTAACTTCCGTCCCTACGTATCGGTATCAAACGCCTTTGCTGACTGGCTCGACCAGCTGATTGACCCCCTGGTCGAAGACCGCTTTGCCTCGGCTGAGGTGGCGCTGAAGGCTCTGACTCAGCCCGCCCCGCTGGCTACTGCCGCCGCGCCTCGGCCCCTCGCCCCTCGCCCTCCGGCGGGTACGCGGGTGCAGATACAGCGATCGCCCACGCAGCTAGACATTGTTATTCCACCCCCTGGTTTACGGGGTGAAACCGTTGGCATTGGTGTGTTTG
The DNA here is from genome assembly GCF_015207265.1 of Nodosilinea sp. LEGE 07298. Lineage (GTDB taxonomy): Bacteria > Cyanobacteriota > Cyanobacteriia > Phormidesmidales > Phormidesmidaceae > Nodosilinea. The sequence continues at coordinate 28,652 of NZ_JADEXE010000016.1, forward strand.
GTCTATTTTGGAACGGCTTTGTGCTGGCCTGGACGATTGGAGCTGTTACGGGGGGCGGTTCGCTGTGGTTTGGTCTGTTTGCCCTCCCCTTTTGGTTTGTCGGCTTTGGCATGATTGCCGGGGTTGTGAATGCTCTGCTGGCCCACGTCAACCTGCGCATCGATCGCCAGCGCTTTTCGCTCATCCGTCGCCTGCTCTGGTGGACGCGCCAGTACGAAGGCCATACCGCCGACCTGGCCAAGGTAGATCTGCAAACGGCTTACACCCACAACAACCGCCCAGTACAGACGATTCTGCTGCTGGAAGGCGTTAATCAGCATAAGTTTGGCACGCCCCTAACTCAGGTCGAAAAAGCCTGGTTAGTGGACGAAATTGACGCTTTTCTGCACCAGGCTGGCAAAGATCCCCGGGTTCTTAAAGAACCCGGGGATCTGGGATACTCAGCCAACAATTCATAAACAATTCATACCTTACTCCCTGAACCAGGTTCAACGTTTTGGCAGTAGACCACCGCATTTCTCTAGTCACCGGCCCGGCGCGATCGGGCAAAAGCGAGTGGGCCGAGGCTTTGGCTGTCAACTCGGGCCAATCTGTCATCTACATCGCAACCTCCAGCGTTGACCGGGCGGACCTCGACTGGCAAAAGCGGGTGAAAATGCACCGCGATCGCCGCCCCGCCCACTGGCACCTGCAAGAAGTGCCCATCGCCCTCCCCGCCGCTATTCAATCCGCCACCGCCCAAGACTGCCTGCTGATCGACTCCCTCGGCACCTGGCTGGCCAACCTGCTGGAGCAGGACGACGATACCTGGCAAGCCACCCTGCAATCGCTGGTTGAAAGTCTGAGGCAAACTCCTGCCACCGTGATTCTCGTTTCTGAAGAAACCGGCTGGGGCGTGGTGCCCGCCTACCCGATTGGGCGCTTGTTTCGCGATCGCCTCGGCAGTCTCACCCGCCAGGTCGGCACCGTCGCTGGAGCCGTGTATTTGGTCGTCGCAGGGTACGCGGTGGATGTGAAGGCCTTGGGGAAAGGGGTTTAGGGTTTAGGGTTTAGGGTTTAGGGTCAGCCGTATACCCTGAACCGCAAACCGTAAACCCTAAACCCTAAACCCTCCTATTTACACCTCAAACGCCTCCATATCAAACCCTTTCCAGTGGCCGTCAAACTTCTCCGCTACCAGCGGGGTTAGGGTCAGCTTCGGCGGGCTGCCTGTGGATACCTCGACTCGCAGGCCTGAGTAGGGGCGCTTGAGGTGGCTGCCGCTGCCGTTGCGGCCCAGGTACAGGTGCGATGTAGCAACCGTGTAGGACATGTCATTGACGGTTTCGTTCAGCTCGGGGCCTTCTGGGCGCTGCCGCCGCAGGCTGTAGCCGCTGCCGCCGCAGATTACCCAGGGTATGTGGGCATCGCCGTGGCCGGTGTCGCCTGTGCGCACATAGTCGAAGCAGTGGGCATGGCCGTTGAGCACCAGATCTACCAGGGGACGCCCCTGGGCGAGATCGCCTACTTCAGCGGCCACGGCGTCGAGCACCTGGCGCAGGTGGTGGCGCACCGCCAGGGTTTGGCCCTGGGGCCACTTGGTCGCCTCGGTGACGTAGGGCGGATGGTGAAAGAACAAAATGCGCCCCCGCACGGCTGGGTTTTGCCAGGAGGCAATCAGGCGATCGCGCACCCATTCCAGCTGTTCAGCATCTACGGTTGAAATTCGAGAGCTGTCAAGCTGCTTGGCAATGTCGTTCAGCTGCTCGTCAATCGATTCGAGCTTTTCGGTGATGTCTTCCTTGGGGTCTTCACCGTCGAGGCTCAAGACTTCCATACCGGCTTGCCGCATCAGGTCCGCCTTTTCCTCCTCTAGCTGCTGGCACTGCTGCTGTAGCGCCTGGCGGCTGGCCCGGTCGTGAATCACCGGCAGGGGCTGGTTAAAGGTGTTGGAGTCGAGGGCAAAAAAATCGATGCCACCGTAGCGAAAGGTGTAGTAGCGGTTGGGTAACCGGGTAAACTCGCCGGGGCGATAGGTGAGGGCGCGACTGCCCCCGACCGGATCGCTGACAGGGCTGGTGTAGTGGGTATCTAAATGCTTGCCCAGATCGTTCTGCGGCACCGCCTTTAGGTAGTCTAAAAAGGCCCTGGCGTAGGCATCTCCCCGGTGAGACCCGCGCCAGCTGACGTCTAGATCGAGGTAAGAGCGGAGGGCATAGCGCAGCGGCCCGGTTATCCCTGAAACCAGGCCAACCAGGGCAGGCAGGTCGTAGTAGTCGTGGTTGCCCGGCACCGGCAGAATGGGCTGCTTAAAGACCATGCGATCGTAGGCCATATGCCGGTAGTCGTCGCCCCCCACCACCCACTCCCGATAGGGCTTAATGAAGTTTGACTGGTACTGGTCGCGCGAGCCCACCAGGTACACCACATCGCCCGTGTGCAGCATAAACCGGGCCGAGTCGGCGTGGTTTAACAGCTGCTCGGCCACCTGCCGCTGGGGGCTGCTGCTGCGGTGCCGCCCGGTACCGCTGTCGCCCACCACCAAAAATGAGAAGGTGTCGTCATCTACGCCGCTGTCGTCAATCACCAGGCGGGTTTGGTCGATGTCGCGCTCAACCAGCTGGGGATGCTGCCACCGCACCCGCTGCCGCATACAGCGAATTTTGGTCTCAATCGACGGTTCAGTGATTAGTTTGAAAGACATGGTGCTTAGATGCGGTGTGTAGAATAACCCATAGCATGGATGGCGCTAGACCGACGGAGCTGTAGCCCGATGGGCCTTTACAACGAAAAAATTCTGCCTTACCTGATCGATTGGTCGATGGCTGGCCCTACCCTGGAGCACTATCGGCAGGCGGTGCTGGCCGAGGTGAGGGGTGAAGTACTCGAAATCGGCTTTGGCACCGGGTTAAATTTACCTTACTACCCCGACCATGTGCGACAGCTCGTCACCGTGGACCCCAGCCCTGGGGTGCATCATCTGGCCCAAAAGCGCATTGATGCTTCACCCATTACGGTAGACCACCGCATGCTGAGCGGTGAGGCGCTGCCCATGGCAGACGACACCTTTGACAGTGTAATCAGCACGTTCACGCTGTGCAGCATTCCGCAAATTGATCAGGCCCTGGCCGAAATTTATCGGGTGCTCAAGCCCGGTGGCCGCTTCTTTTTTGTTGAGCACGGCCTTAGCCCTGACCCCGGTATTCAAATCTGGCAAAACCTGCTGACGCCTCTACAAAAACGCATGGCCGGAGGCTGCCACATTAACCGCAATATGCGCCAGCTGATTGAGCAGCAGTTTGATGCGGTAGACGTAGACGCCGACTACGCAGAGAAGATACCCAAGGTGGCAGGTTATTTTTATAAAGGGGTCGCTACCAAGTATTAGGGGTAAGCAGGTCTGATTGCCCCAGACATGGCTAAATAACGGTAGGGTGCCGTTAGGCTATTAACCATGCCTAGCGATCGCGCTTAGCTTCCCCAACCGCCCGAAGCTTATCTGTTAGAGACTCTGCCCACCATGGCCACCCGCCTCTGGAATTTTCTGACCACTGACTCACGAGCGCTGACGGCGCTGGATGTCGCCGATGCCGCCGATGTGGTGCTGGGCCTGGCTGCGGTACTGGCGGCAGAAGGCCCCAGTAGTCAGAAGTTGGCCCCGCTGGTAAACCACCTCGACTCGCTGCTGGATGCGATCAATGCGCCTCTGGGCAAGCTCATCGGTACAGCGCTGCCCATTGCTTCTGTCGGTACCGGGCTGCTGATGTTTTATGCAGAGACTACCAAACAAGAGCCTACCCTGGCCCAGTCGGTGGCACTGGTGAGTCAGGCCGCCTACTTAGAAAGTTTTCGGGAATTTGCCCGGCAACATCCCAAAATTGAGCAGTGGCTGACGGCTAAAGACGGCACCCCCCAGGCCAAAACCATCACCCTTCCGGTGAAGGCCTTAGGGCTCTTTGAGCTAACCGATCAAGCTACCCGCTCCGCTGTGCTGCATTTCCATCAGTCGGATCTAGCGAAGGCGTTTAACAGTGCGCTCAGGGCGCGACTGATACAGCTGGGGGCAACCCCTGAGCAAGCCAACCGGATGACTGAAGTCGTGGCCAAAAATACAAATCGGCACCTGCGAAGTGCGATCGCCGCCGCCAAAGATTCATTTCAGCACCAGTTTGACTGCGATCGCCCGTAGATGGCTTTCAGCTAGCTCAGTCCCCTGACCAACCGGCAGTATTCCTCGTACAGCCAATGCACTACACGTCATCGATCCAGCTTTCGCCGCTGTGAGAACTCGGTTTCTTGCGGCGGCGTTGACCCATCTGGGGCAGCAGTAGGTGGGGCCAACAGGCTCATGGTTGGCCAAAAATAAGTTGAAGCAGAGGTAGTAGCTTGACAGCGCGCCCTTTGCTTGAAAGGCTTGTGATATTTTACTCTTGCATGTACCTGGAGGCGACTGAATGCAGTTTTTACTGCGGGTTTCGGGTTGGATTGATCAAATTAGCAGGTGGTTGGGTGGGCTCACCATTGGTTTCACCTTGATTATGACCGCTGTAGGGGCCTACAACGCCATTACCCGGTACCTTAGCCACTACATGGGTACGAACCTGAGCTCTAACCGCTACATCGAGGTGCAGTGGTATCTCTTTAGCCTGGTATTTCTCTTGGCGGCGGCCTATGTGCTGCAAAAAGGCTCCCATGTGCGAGTCGATATTTTTTATAGTCGACTGTCTGTTAAACAAAAGGCCTGGGTCGATTTGCTGGGCACACTGCTGCTGCTGCTGCCATTTTGCGCGATCGTCATTTTCCATTCTCTACCCGCCGTGCTGAACTCCTGGAGCGTGCTAGAACAGTCCTCCGATCCCGCCGGTTTAGCCCGGTACCCGCTTAAAACGATGATTCCTGTCGCCTTTGCCTGGCTTGGTATTCAAGGTATTTCTGAGGTGATTAAGCAGGTGGCTATTTTGCGCGGACTGTCCCCCCTCAATACTGAGGAGGTGGGGTCATGAACAACGATATACTCGGCCCGCTCATGTTTGTGGGCGCTTTAGCGCTCATTTTTACGGGTTACCCCGTGGCCTTTTCCCTGGCTGGGTCGGCAATTTTGTTTGCCATTATTGGCAACCTGCTAGGACAGTTTGACTGGATTCTGTTCAGTGCCCTGCCCAACCGCATTTTCGGCATTATGGGCAACTATGTGCTGTTAGCCATTCCCTTCTTTATTTTGATGGGGACGGTTTTGCAGCGATCAGGTCTGGCAGAAGACCTGCTGGAGACCTTTGGCATTTTGTTTGGGCGACTGCGGGGCGGTCTGGCGATCGGGGTGATTTTGGTCGGCACGCTGCTGGCCGCCGCCACTGGGGTTGTGGGGGCAACGGTGGTGTCGATGGGCATGATTTCCCTGCCGATTATGCTGCGCTATGGCTATAGCTCCTCGTTGGCAACTGGGGTAATTGCCGCCTCGGGTACCCTGGGGCAGGTGATTCCTCCCAGCGTGGTGCTAATTGTGCTGGGCGACCAGCTGGGAGTGTCTGTGGGCGACCTGTTTTTGGGGTCGTTGGTACCGGGTCTGGCGCTGGCGGGGTTTTATTTAGTTTACGTCGTCATTATCTCGATCTTTAAGCCTGAGATGGCTCCGGCCCTGCCAGCTGAAATAATTGATATTTCTAAAGCCGACTTAGCCAAGCGTGTTTTTAAGGTGATGCTGCCCCCGTTGGCGCTAATTTTAATTGTGCTGGGCAGCATTTTTGCCGGGGTGGCCACGCCTACAGAAGCGGGGGCTATGGGGGTATTGGGTGCGCTCGTGCTGGCGGCCCTAAACCGCCGCCTCACCCTCAAAATGCTGATTCAGGCGCTCGACTCGACGGTCGAACTCACCACGATGGTGATTGTGCTGCTGCTGGGGGCCACTATATTTAGCCTGGTGTTTCGAGGCGTTGGTGGGGCTGAGTCGGTCGAGCAACTGTTGACCAATTTGCCGGGGGGTAGGGTTAGCTTTCTGTTGTTTGTTAACCTGCTGGTGTTTTTCCTCGGCTTCTTTCTCGACTACTTCGAAATTGTGTTCATTATTGTGCCGTTAATGGCACCAGTAGCTTTAGATTTTGGCTTTGATCTAGTTTGGTTTGGGGTGATGCTGGGGGTCAATTTACAAACCTCGTTTTTGACGCCACCCTTTGGCTTCTCGCTCTTTTATCTGCGTGGTATTGCTCCACCCGAAATCGCAACGACCAGTATCTACAAAGGTGTGATTCCGTTTATTGCGATCCAGGTGACGGCGCTGTTGTTGTTAATTCTGTTTCCTCGCATTGTGACCTGGCCTCTGAGCTAGTCGGATGACGCTGTAACCATGTAGGTTGAACAAAAACCCCTGACTGGCCAAGGTTGGCCAGTCAGGGGTTTTTGCGTAACGGCGCGGGTGTCATACGAAATCTGCATTGAGACACCCCGGTTCAAAACAGGGATCTCGTAGAGGCATTGCAGGGCAGCAATGCCTCTACACATCGGGTGCAGCCAAATAGGATTTGGCGTCAGTCGATCGCAGGGTTAGGCATTTTGGGCAAAGACAAATTCGTTGAAGCCCAGCTCTGCCGATGAGAACCAGCGGTTTGAGCCTTCGCGGAACGTGTTCCAGGCGTCGTATACCTTGCGGTAAGACGCATTCTCAGCGGCTAGCTCTTCGTACAGATCAAAGGACGTTGTTTGAGCGGCGCTCATGATCTCATCGGGGAAGCGCTTCAAATCAGTACCCTGTTCTAGCAAGCTGGTGAGGGCACCGGGATTGAGGGCATCGTAGCGAGCCATGATATTGAGGTGGGCCTCGCTGGCCGCTGTTTTGAGGGCTTGCTGATAGGCCGGGGAGAGGTCATTCCAGGCATCGAGGTTGAAGTAGAAGGAGTATTGAGAACCGGGCTCCCACCAGCCGGGATAGTAGTAGATGCTGGCGGCTTTGTGGAGGCCCAGTTTTTCGTCGTCGTAGGGACCAACAAACTCAGCTGCATCAATGGTGCCCAGCTGCAGGGCCTGAAAAATTTCGCCCCCGGCCAGGTTTTGCACATTGACGCCCAAGCGTTCCATGACCAGGCCGCCTAAGCCGGGAATGCGCATGTTGAGGCCCTGCAAATCGGCCGCTGTGTTGATCTCTTTGTTCCACCAGCCGCCCATTTGGGTACCCGAATTGCCGCCGGGGAAGCTGATGATGTTGAAGTCGGATAGCAGCTCGTGGATCAGCTCTAGACCACCGCCCTGGTAGAGCCAGGCATTTTGCTGACGGTAGTTAAAGCCAAAGGGTACCGCTGTATCGAAGGCCAGGGCCTCGTTTTTGCCCCGGTAGTAGTAGGAGTTGGTGTGCCCAGCCTGGGCAGTGCCCTGCTGCACGGCATCGAGTACTTCTAGCCCCGGCACGAGTTCGCCAGCGGCGGAAAGAGTGATTTTAAACTGGCCATTGGTGAGTTGGCTCACCCGTTCGACAAAAACCTCGCTGCCCCCATAGACGGTGTCCAAACTGGGGGTATAGCTGGAGGCCATGCGCCACTCGACGGCTTTAGACTCGTCAGTTTGTACGGCAGGACTGCTGCCCGTGGTCGATTGACTGCATGATGCGATCGCAACGGTTGTTGCGGCTCCGGCAGCTGCACTCGACACAAAGATTCTTCGTTTCATAATTACGCTCAATCAAACTCTGGAGGGCACAAAATTGACCCCATAATACTAGAACCGGAAGAAATAATATTCTTCACCTTTAAAAAACAGTCGCTTCATTACAAAAACTTTGTAGCACCGGCACAAACTAAATACTGTTGGAAGAGTGAATAGCAGCCCTGCTTTGTAGGCTTATTCTCTTGATTTAGTCCCTGTAAGGCCCTGATCAACTTACCGACTGAGCAAGTGGTTTGACTAAGCGGAGGTGAAGCAAACCGATAACATCATGCAAACTTGGGGTTGAAACCTGTGCCTAGATAAGTGAAAATAGGCTATTTTGTTTTGACTATAGCAAACCTTTATGTAAGCACTAATTGGCGAATCTCGCTGCCTTTTTTGATACAAAGCTTTTCTTTTGACCGGCTGGACTGTTGCGTCAGGCGACGCGACGAGCCTGACGGCGTAAGCTGGTCTTGCCCTGTTTGTAACCCCGTTTTGAGGTCGGCAAGTTGAGCTTATTTATAATATTCAAGATGAGGTAAATAGAATAGCTTGCCCTGTTTGTAACCCCGTTTTGAGGTCGGCAAGCCCGATCGCGCCATGCTGATGACGTATCTTAAGCTGCTGATTACCATGCTGCTCTGGGGCGGCACCTTTATCGCCGGGCGGCTGGTCGTGCAGGATATGGGGGCCTTTGCGGCGGCTTTTTGCCGGTTTGCGATCGCATCTCTAGCCCTGCTTGGGCTCACCTACGCTGTCGAGGGCACCCTGCCCCGACCGCCCCGTCGGCTGTGGCTGTCGATCGCGCTGCTGGGGTTGACGGGCATTTTTGCCTACAACGTGTTTTTCTTCTCGGGGCTAAAGACCGTTGAGGCGGGGCGAGCGGCGCTGATTATTGCCCTCAACCCGGTGGCGATCGCCCTGGGTGCCGCCGTCTTCTTTAAAGACCCCCTCAGCCGCACCAAGCTGCTGGGCATTGGCCTCTCGCTGCTGGGGGCGGCGGTGGTGATCAGCGATGGCAATCCAATAAAGCTCTTGCGGGGCGATGTGGGCCTGGGCGAACTCTATATGCTGGGCTGCGTGATCAGCTGGATGAGCTACACCCTGCTGGGTAAGGCGGTGATGGCGGAACTTTCGCCCTTTGCTGCCACTACCTACGCCTGCGGCACTGGGGCGCTGCTGCTGCTGGGGCCAGCGATCGCAGAGGGGCTGGGAGCCGCGATCGCCCGTGCCACCGCTACCACCTGGGGTAGCTTGATCTACCTGGGGGTCCTGGGGTCGGCGGTAGGGTTTAGCTGGTATTACGACGGGCTGCGCCAGCTGGGGCCAGCGCGAGCGGGGGTGTTTATTAACCTGGTGCCGGTGTTTGCGATCGCCCTGGCAGCTCTGTTTTTACAAGAAACCCCCACCTCATCGCTGCTGCTGGGCGGCAGTTTGGTGATTGCGGGCGTGGTTTTAACCAACCGCTAGCCCTCTCCGCTGACCTTGGTAGCATGAGACAGAAGCAACTTGTCTCAAGAGGTACCGATGGATATTGACAGAGCAATGGTCAGCCCAGGGAGCGTCTTTGCTACTCCAGCGGCGGTCTGCGATAGTCTTGAGCTGACCCAGGAGCAAAAAGTCGAAATCTTGCGGCGCTGGGAATATGACGCCCGAGAACTCCAGGTTGCCACTGAAGAGAATATGGCTGGCGGTGAAGACGTCCGCCTAGAGGATGTCATGGCGGCGCTGCACCAGCTGGGGGCTAGTGCGGGCCAGTCACCCCCAACCAAGCAGTAGGGGAAATCTCCAGGTGGGGCGTTGTTGATGACAGCCGTGTCGGTTGGGCGCAACGAAGGGAAACCCAACTACAACTAGCCCAGCTTGGCCAAATTTTCGCGGCAGCGCACCGTCCAGGGGTGCTCGGCCCCCAGCTTGGGTTCGAGAATGGCGAGGGCTTGCTGGTAGAGCGATCGCGCTTCTTCGGTGCGGCCTTGGGCAGCGCGGAGGGTGGCGAAATCATCCAAAAAGCGACCGTTTAGCTCGTGATCTGCGGGCAAAGCGGCTTGGGTAATCTCTAAAGCTTCTTGGCAAAGTGCTTCGGCGCGATCGTAATTAGCCGTTTCGCAATAACACCGAGCCAAGTTATTAAGGCTGATAGCTAAATTGGGGTGCTCATTACCCAGCAACTGTCGACGCAAATTTATAGCTTCTAGCAACAGGATTTCTGCTTCCCCATAGCGGCCTTGATTGCTGTAGAGAAAGGCCAGATTGTTGAGACTATTGGCCACACTAGGATGCTCGTCGTCCAGGAGCCGTCTGCGCATTGCCAGGGCCTCTTGGTAGAAGGGTTCTGCCTCGTCGGTGCGTCCTTGAATGTTGTAGAGAAAGGCTAGATTGTTTAGGCTACTGGCCACACTAGGATGCTCGTCGCCCAACAGCCGCTTATGTGCTTCTAAAACTTGCAGATAGAGGATTTCGGCATCGTTGTAGCGTCCCTGCATTTGATTTAGATAAGCTAACCAATGGAAGCTTTGGACGGTTTCTATATGGTCTTTGCCCAAAAACCGTTTTCTGATATCCAGAGAGTCCTGAGCAATCAACTCAGCATCTTTATATAGTCCTTGAGCTGAATAAAGCGAACCCAAGTTGTTAAGGCTAAGGGCGACATCGGGATGCTCGTCACCCAAGAGCCGTTTTCTCATCGCCAGGGCGTCTTGGTAGAGGGGTTCTGCTTCCTCATACCGACCCTGATAGTTCTCTAGCTGTCCAAGACTATCGAGACTAGAAGCAATATCCTCGTGCTCGTCCCTCAGCAAGCTTTGGCGCAATCTTAGTGATTGTCGCAAGAGCGGGTCAGCCAGGGTATATTGCCCTCGTCCCATAAGATAAGTGCCCATTGCGTGAAACATATCGGCGGTAGTGGTCGAGGCAATATCGCTCTGCTGGCAGTGGTTAGCCAGATCTTGTACGTGGTTTACTAGAGGGGCCAGGGTGGGCCAATCTTCATATTCAATGTCTTTCTCTTTTGCAGGAATCAGCCGCCCCATTGCCCCAAACAGCGGTTCCACCCAGTTCTGGCAGCCCTCAGCCCCCAACTCTGCTCGTATCACCTCCTGCACCAGACGATGCAGGCTAAAGCTCTGGTTCTCCGGCTCCACTCGCACTAGAGAATAGCTGCACAGCGGGCTCAGCAGGTCGTAAAGTTCTAGTGGGTCGTCGGCAGCGTCGGCCAGGACAGTCGCTAATGGCTCACCTAGTTCTGCAGCTCCGTAGCTAAACAGGTTAAAGGGTATCGTGTCGGGATGAAGAAAGGCGCAGTAGTTCAACAATGCCGCAGCGGCGGGTGCGGTTTTCTGCACCTCCTTGAGGTTTAAGGCCCAGGTGGTGGCAATGGAGTCGGCGTAGTGGCCCAGCTTAGGTTTGGCTTTTTCGAGCCGCTTGAGCCGCTGTTTGCGATAGCTCTTGAGGTAGTCGGCAAAAGACACCCGGTTGGTGACAATGTAGGCGGCGGCCTGTTCGAGGGCGAGGGGCAGGTAGCCCAGTTCGGCGGCGATGTTGGTGGCGGCTTTCCATTCAGTAGATTGTTCGTTGTCGAAGTTTTGATCCCCCCTAGCCCCCCTTGTCGAAAGGGGGGACGAGTTACCTGCGGTTGCACCAGGTCTACCGCCCCCCTTTTCAAGGGGGGTTGGGGGGATCTCATCTCGGCGTAGAGCACTCTGCCCATCTGGATTGTCTGCTAACGGTTCAATTACTTGCATTGGGCGAACGCCATTCGCCCCTACGGGGTGGGTGCGTGCGGTGCGGGTTAGGAGGAATGCTACGGCATCTTCTGGGTTAAGGGTTTCCATCGTGATCGCCTGCACAATGCCCAAGTCTTGAAAATCTTGGGCGCGGGAGGTGACCAGAATATGGCCCTTAATCTCGCGGGGCAAAAACGGCTGCACCAGTTCGGGGCGATCGCCGTTGTCGAAAATCAGCAGCCAGCCCTCTTCTCGCCCCAGCCACGCCCGCACTGACTGCACGGTTTCATCCTGGTTTTCGGCATCCTTTAGGGGCAGGTTAAGGCGCTGGGCGATCGCAACATAGCCACTGGTCAGCTCCAGTTCCGTATCGGCCCCCACCCAAAACACGTAGCGGTAGTCGTCGCGGTAGCGGTAGGCATATTCCACTGCTGTTTGGGTTTTACCAATGCCGCCTAACCCGCTAATTGCCTGAGTCTGAGAAATTGCTGCCGCCTGCCCCTCATGCAGCTGCTGGTACAGCGTCGTCAGCACCTCATCTCGCCCGGTGAAATAAGGATTGCGGCCATAGGGCACCATCCACGACGATTCTCCCCCATCTTCCCTACCTCCCGTATCCAAATATCCGGGACAAACCTGCTCCACCACCTCATTCAGCCGCTCTAGCCCGCAACCCGTCGCCCCCTCCACCCAGCTCAGCAACGCTGCCACTCGGTTGCCCTGGGCGGCGATCCCTTCGGGCACCAGACCCGGTGGCGGGTTGAGGGTAAACCGCAATTGCTCAAATTGGGAGGCAGGCAGCGCACTCAGGGTTTGAAATAGCTTCAGCCGCCGTTGAGAAGACATAATAAGGAAATCCTACAAGGCTCAGTGGAGGCATGGCTGAGCTAATCTTACCCCAAGACGTTTGGCGGTATTGAAGCGTCTTTTCACACATCAGGAGATTGCTAATGCGTAAACAAATTGTCGAATACACCTCGCCCTTAGATGCGCTGATTGCCCTGGCCAAGCAACTGCAAACCTACGAAACTCAGTACGAAATGGAGTCCTCTGAGTTCTTCGCAAAGTACAATCAGGGCGCAACCTCCGACGACGAAGACTTGATTGAGTGGGCTGGTAATTACCAGCACTACTTGGCCCTGCGTCAAGAACTCGCAGACAGGCTGCAAAATGTCGCGTAGGGCTCTATTCGCCTATTTTGATAGTATTGAGCAGCATTTATTCGCTTTGCCTAACCTCTATGTTGAGCAGTTCAATGCCACTATCCTGACAGCAGAACGAGCTAATCTCAAGCTACAGCTGCGGTTCAAAGGCAAATATCTGCTGGCCATCAGCGAAGCCCTACTGGTTGTGGATGGTCAAATCACACAGATTGACTACCGCTATCACTTCCAAAATGAGAATAATCAGGTGATCTTTCGCTACGATAGCACTCCTCATTTTCCTAATTTATCCACATTTCCCCACCACAAACATCTTACCGATACCGTTATCTCAGCCGAAAAGCCTGACCTCACTCAAGTTTTACAAGAAGCTAGTACCCTTGCCGAAACTAAAGACTAATAGAATTCCGCATCGAAGACACCTTTAGCGATAGCCTCACCTGGCTAACCGGCCAAGTGCAAAAGCCTCCAAAACCGCCACCTTTGACCTCCAGAATCGAGGAGCGACTACTTATGACCCTCGCTATAGCCGCCCAACAACCAGCAGAACCCAAGCCCAAGCTCTCGACGGTGGGGCGGTTTTTGCGGTATTTTGCGCCCTACCGGCAAGAGCTACCGATCGCGCTGCTGCTGGTTGCCATTGGGGCGACCACTCAGGCGATCGGGCCGCTGCTGATTGGCTGGGCGATCGACAACCTGATTTTGGCGGGCAATCTGTCGGGTCTGCTGTGGATGCTGGCGGCGCTGACGGTGATTTACTTTGTCGGCATCTGGGCGATTCGGGGTCAGATCTGGCGCATGGGCGGCATTGTGCAGAAGCTGCTGGGGCAGCTGCGGCAGGATATTTTTGACAAAATTCAGAGCCTCCCGGTCAGCTTTTTCGATCGCAGCGAAGCGGGCGATCTGATGAGTCGCCTGCTCAATGACGTAAACACGGTGAACCAGGCCTTTGGCCTGACTATTCCCCAGGTGCTGGGCCAGACCTTTAGTTTGGTGGGCATTATCATCGCTATGCTGGCGATCAATGTGCAGCTGGGCCTGCTGAGCAATCTGGTGGTGCCGCTGATGATTTTTACCACCGGGTTTTTCTCGCGCTGGGCTAGGGGGCGGTTTCGCGTCACCCGGCAGACCATCGGCGACCTGTCGGCCAAGCTCGAAGAAGACATTGGCAGTGTAAAAGAGGCCCAGGCTTTCAACCGCACTCAGCTCAACATTGAAGAGTTCGACAGCCTGAATGCGGCCAATCGCAAAGCCAACGTGCAGGCGGTGGCGGTGACGGCGGCTTTTTTGCCCTCCATCGACTTTCTCAATACCCTGGCCACCGCCGGGGTGATGGCCTACGGCGGCTACCTGGCGGTGACGGGGGTGATGACCGTGGGCACGGTGACGGCATTTTTGCTCTACGTGCAGCAGTTCTTTCGCCCGATTCAGATTCTCAGCCAGTTTTATACCCAGGCCCAGTCGGCCCTGGCGGGGCTCGATCGCATTTTTTTGCTGCTGGATGAACCCGCTACTCTGCAAGATGCGCCCAACGCTGCCGAGATGCCGCCCATTGACGGGGAGGTGCGGTTTGAGTCGGTGGGGTTTGGCTATACCCCCAACCAGCGGGTGCTCAAAAACGTCAGTCTCTACGCTCATCCAGGGCAGATGATCGCTTTGGTGGGGCCAACCGGGGCGGGCAAGAGCACGATTATCAACCTGATTATGCGGTTTTACGATGTGTCGGAGGGGGCCGTCAAGATCGATGGCATTGATGTGCGCGATGTCACCCAGGCCAGCCTGCGCCGACAGATTGGCATTGTGCTGCAAGACAACTTGCTTTTCAGCGGCACCGTGGCCGAAAACATTGCCTTTGGCGCACCTAATGCTACCCAGGCCGAGATTGAGGCGGCGGCTCAGGCGGCGAATGTGCATGAGTTTGTAACCTCGCTGCCTCAGGGCTACAGCACTCGGCTGGGCGAACGGGGCGCGCCGCTGAGCCAGGGCCAAAGGCAGCTGGTGAGTATTGCCCGCGCGGTGCTGATTGACCCGCGCATTTTGGTGCTGGATGAGGCGACCAGCAGCATTGACACCAGGACTGAGGGGCTGGTGCAGGATGCGATCGCCACCCTGCTGAAAAACCGCACTAGCTTTGTAATTGCCCACCGGCTCAGCACCGTTACCCAGGCCGACCAGGTGTTGGTGATTCAGCAGGGCGAGATTGTTGAGCAGGGCACCCACGCTGAGCTAATGGCCGAGGGGGGCATCTACGCCAATCTCTACGCGCTTCAGCTCGGTACAGCGGACTGATGCTCAAACCGTAGGGTGGGCACTGCCCACCTTCCCACCCAGCTATCACCAACCCATCGGGAACACTACTTTAGAGTATCTTCCCCTACCCCCAAATGCCCAATTATCAACGCGCCTACACTCCCGGCGGGGCAATCTTTCTCACCCTGGTCACCTTCAACCGCAGACCAATCTTTGCAGAAGCCGATAACGTAAAGCGCCTGCGCCAGGCTGTAGCCGCTGTTAAAGCTGAAATGCCTTTCGATATTGCAGCCGCCGTTGTGCTGCCCGACCACATTCATTTTGTGTGGACCTTGCCCTAGGGCGACGGGCAGTGCCCACCCGACTGCTACTGATCATATAAAGTATATTCACTAAATTTCCAGTAACCGTTACCCGAAACTTGCAAAGATTTCCAACCCTGAGCACGTAACCTTTGAGCAATTAAGGAATTCATAATCCCGTGCCCTAACAGCAATATTGAACCCTCTTGTCGAGAAAGTGCTTCAAGTTTCTGAACAACAATTCCTGCTCTCACATTTGCTTGTGCCAACGATTCAGTCTGCGCTGACCAACCAATAAACCAAGCAAGACGACTCAACGCACACCAAGTTCGTGCAGACATTTTAATTTTTACAAATCGGGGTGTAGGTAGTTCAGCTTCACGAGCCTCAAATAAAACGTGATGATTCAACTCAGGGGCAAGTACTTTAGCGGACTCAACCGATCGTCTTAATGGACTCGTAACGATGCAACGAATGCTACTTACAGTAGTTAAAAGAGGTAATGGGGGATGGCAACTAGGATCAATTGGAGCGTGATTATAACGCTGAACCCATTCTGCTAGCTGTGACCCTGTAATTTTCTCTAAGTCATCAATCATTGGCTTACCGTGTCGAATCAAAACAATTTTTAAGCAGCGATTTTCAACCACGATTCACTTATACCCTCAGAGAATTGATGATCACAACATATTACTTAAAGAGTGAATCTGGGCTTCTCAACTATGTTTTTCTCTACTACCACAATCTAGAAACGAAGCAGTCGAATAACTTATTACAATAGTCCGGACACCTTGGTGGTGCAGAAAAGTCCTGAAAGGGTTGTTGTGAAAGGAGTCCCAAATGAGACAGGGTAGATGGGAAGGGGCATTTCATGAGAGGCTTGAATTCCCCAACTCAAGGCCAGTCTCATGGAAACACCCCTCTTGTATCGTCAACTGCAAGACCAATTGAGTCAATGGGTGCAGCCCAAAGACCAACGCCATCTGCAAGGGTTTGCGGAAATTGTGGCGGCGGTGTTGCAGTCCGGCGAGGCCTGTTTAGGGCGATGGATACCCTATCTCTCGCATCGTGACTGCGGTGCCCGCGCCCATATGGGACGGCTGAGCTACTTTCTCCATAACGAGCAGATCACAGCGGAACGGTACTACGAGCCTCTCCTGCGGCAAGCGCTATCAGCCTTTGCAGGAGAGGCGATTCTTCTGACGCTGGACACCAGCATGCTGTGGGATCAATTTTGTTTGATAGACGTGTGCTTTGTCTGGGGTGGACGCTCCATTACCCTGGCCCAGGTGGTGCTGGAGCATGGCAGTGCTACCGTGGGCTTTGAGCAGTATAAGCCCGTGCTAGAGCGTGCCCAAACCCTCCTACCGCCGAAGGTACAGGTGACGTTGCTGGCCGACCGAGGGTTTGAACATGGTGAGTTGATGCGCTGGTTGAACAAACAACAGTGGGATTGGGCGATTCGGGTGAAGTCAGACCTGTTGGTGACCACCAAGGGCGGTCGAACTCAATCGGTAGAGCGCCTCTTTCCGCCCCCAGAACACGCCTATCTGGTGGGGCCGGTGCGGGTGTTAGGGGATATTGATTAGACGACACTGAACGTGGCGGGTGACGACAGCTAGATAGGCGGGAGAGGTGTTCTCCCTGCCCCTTGAGTCATCACTGAGACCGGATCCAATTTAAGCTAATAAGAAAAGACACTGAAGGTAT
>NZ_JADEXE010000170.1 GCF_015207265.1 Nodosilinea sp. LEGE 07298
CGACTGGGGTGGGTTCGGGCTCTAGCGCAGACTGGGGCAGTACCGTAACCGCTACATCGTCTAGGACCGTGGGTTGCTCAGCGATCGCGTCTGCGGGCGGCGTGTCATTGGGGTCTGGTATCACCAGTACCAGCAGCACTCCGTGGGCCGCCAGAGAGGCGGCAACACACAGAGGCCCTAGCCATGCGCGCGCGCCTTTTCGCTGCTTAGCAGTGGTGCGGCGTGGAGCAAAGGTCGAGGGGGCTAGTCTGGGAGTCATTGTCGAAAGGTTGCGATCGCAGATGCGCTTAAGCTAACAGGACTTATTCTTCTTAGGCCATTCTAAGGCTATTCTTCCATTGCCTCAAGCCCCTACTTTCAGGGCGATAGGTTGGCCGAGAGGTCGGCTATCAACGGCAGACGTATTGAAACTATTCGCTACGGGGTTGACTTTTATTCTGGCTCTATCAAGAAAAGATTGCAATAAGCTGTACAATGCGATCTGACTTCTCAATGACCTGGGGCTTTCCACTTGAGGTGCCTGCGGCTCCGTTGAGACTTAATTTTCTGAGGTAACACCCTATGAAACTAGGAAGACGTACATTTTTGGGAGCGGGTGCTGCCGCTACGGCTGTCGCCCTGGGCCAACTTCGCCAGCGCCCCGCTAACGCTCAGTTTGGCTTTGGCCGGGGTCGAGCCGTTAACCTATACTCGTCGCGCCACTACGACACCGACGATCTGCTTTACGATGGCTTCCGTGAGGCAACGGGCATTCGCGTCAACCTGGTTGAGGCCGAAGCCGACCAGCTGATCGAGCGAATCAAGAGCGAAGGACAAAACAGCCCCGCCGACATTCTCATGACCGTTGATGCCGGACGCCTGTGGCGAGCTGAGCAAGAAGGGATGTTTCAGGCGGTGAACTCGGACACGCTGAATGCGGCCATTCCTGAAAACCTGCGCCACCCCGATGGCTTGTGGTACGGACTGACCAAGCGGGCGCGGGTGATCATGTACAACAAAGACACCGTAGACCCCGCCGAGCTTTCCACCTACGAAGCCCTGGCTGATCCCAAATGGCGCGGCCGGGTTTTGACCCGCAGCTCTACCAACATCTACAGCCAGTCACTGGTGGGCTCAATGATTGCCGCCCATGGTGCTGAAGAAACCGAGGAATGGGCACGGGGGCTGGTGGCCAACTTGGCCCGTGACCCCGAAGGCGGCGATACCGACCAAATCAAAGCCGTTGCAGCCGGGTTGGGCGATATTGCGATCGCCAATACCTACTACCTGGCCCGTCTGGCCAAGTCGGACAATGCCGAGGACCAGGCGATCGCTGAGGCCATTGGTGTGTTCTTCCCCAATCAGGACGGTCGCGGTACCCACGTCAACATCAGCGGGGCTGGGGTGGTCAAGACCGCGCCTAACGCTGAGGCAGCGGTGCAGTTTTTGGAGTACCTGGCCAGCCCTGAGGCCCAGGAAATTTTTGCCCAGAGCAACAACGAATACCCCGTGGTTGAGGGTGTTGCCGTTGACTCGGTGGTGGCGAGCTTTGGCGAGTTTAAGGCCGATCCTCTCAATGCTTCGGTGTTTGGCAGCAACAACCCCGAAGCTCTGCGCATTACCGATCGCGCTGGCTGGGCCTAAGGGTCTTTACCTCAGGGGTCGGGTGCCTCGCCATTGTTCAGAGGCTAGGCTTCTAAGCTGGCAGGCACCCGACCCCTTTAGATAACTAACCTCTTGTCACATCAGCCTCTGCTTTTTCTAGAAAAATAGAGGCTGATTTTTTATTGGGAAAAGTTGGGCTGCGATCGCGTTGATTGGCGCTATAAATACCTTCTCACGCTTGAGGGAGCGTTTATGGTCTGAAGAGTTCAGGGGGTGGTAACCGTAGATTGGTTTGCACCAGCCGCACCTCTAAAAGTATTCGGTTCCACTGGCAGAGGTACCTGCACCCGGCGAGGGGCCGTCAGTTGGGCTGTATATTCAGACCGACGGGGCACATCCATGTCTTAATGCCTAAATTTTAGGACGGACTAGAGGTAAACCAGGGACGAACCCGAAGTTTCAGAAAAATCTATCGGTGGGGTGACAGGTTCAACTTTAGTCGCTGTTATGTTTGGGTATGGTAGCCAGTAATATTAGAAATTCCAACCTATTCAAATTAGCATCAGCTATAAGCAGATAGCTATTTGCAAGCATTGCTGGTTCGGTATCGTAGCGTCATGGCTGTGTTCACAATCTTGAACCTTCACCGTTGTGATTGCACGGTGCAGCCCCGCTCCATAGACCTCAAACTATTTTCGTGAATTCTAAAAAATGAGCCAGAAAAAAACAGATTCCGCCAACGTTTCTTCGTCCCAGGCGATTGATAAAACGCCTCCGACCGCCGATCAGCCTGTGACTAATCTGTCGCCCGCTCAAGCGGCTGAGGAAGCGGCTCGCACCGGTCGAGAAGACAATAGCGCCATGATTGGGGCTGAGGTACCCGACAACAACCGTATGGCATCGGGCAGCCCGACCACGGCGAACGATCCCGATGTGATGGCGGGGCAGGCTAAGGTAGTAGGTGAAGAAGCCATCGGCGGTACTACCCCCACCCCCGATCAAAATAATATTGACGAAATTGCAGCAGCGGCAGGCATTGATACACAGGCCGAAGAACCCGTCGCGGTCAAAGACGAAATGGACCGTCGAGATGATCAGAGGTTTGAGCTTGATCCTGACTCAAAGGACCCTGCATCCTAGGTTTTATGGCTTATAAGTTTTCTGCCGATAGTACCGTTGACGCTAATATTCGTCGCATTCTCAGCGAACAGCTTGAGAAAGCTATTCAACAGCTCAGCGAAGATTTTCAGCAAACCCCTGGGCAGGCAGTTCACAAGGCCCGCAAACATTTGAAAAAGGGGCGAACGGTACTGCGCCTGGTGCGAAAATCGATTGACAAAGATACCTACGAACGGGAGAAAAATCTGCTGCGCGACCTGGGGCGATCGCTCTCCTCGGCCCGTGACAGCGAGGTTTACCAGCAAACCCTCAACAACCTGCTCGACACCTACGGCCTAACGCTCGACACCAAAGGGCTCTCTAAGCTGCAAGAGAGCCTGAGCGACCTTTACCAGGTTAGGCTTAAGGACCTGACCGATGGCGACACCCCGATGGCGGCGATTATTTCAGATCTCAAAGACAGCCGATCGCGGCTCAACCAGCTTGCCTTCAATAAAACAGGTTGGAAAGCTATCTCTGCAAACTTGAAGCAAATTTACGGCCAGGGGCAGGCCCGATTCTATGCAGCCTACGAAGATGGCGGCGATGAAGCCTTCCACGACTGGCGCAAGCGGGTCAAAGACCTGTGGCATAGTACCTGTCTGCTAAAGCCGCTGTGGCCTACCGTGATGAACGCTTTTGAATCAGAAATCCATCAGCTAGCCGAAGCCTTGGGAGGCGGGCACGACATTGCGGCACTGCGGCACTTTTTGCTCAACCCTCCCGCCGAAGTCGCGCTTGACAATGTTCATTTGCAGGTGCTGCTACCCCTGATGAAGCATCGCCAGCACAGGTTGCACCAGCAGGCCAAAGAACTTGGCCAAAAACTTTACTGCGAAGACCCAGCAGCATTTAATCACCGCATGGCCAGCTACTGGCAGGTGTGGGTTTCATCCGACTCGTCCAGCTCAGCAGAGTCTTAGACCCAGCATCACTTTATCAACCAAAGAACTTATCAATCAAAGAACAACGGGCACAGAGTCGTGGGGCACAGAGTCGTGGGGCACAGAGTCGAAGCCGAACTGCCACCTCAATCCTTCTCTGGCAGGCGAAAGATGTCGGCAAATACCCCCTTGGAATGGGGACGCCGGTTTTCGTCGGGGGAATCGTAGACCACCATGAGGCCGTCATCGTAGCCCATACAGGGCAGCAGCGTTAGGCCTTCGGCGTGGTCAGAGCCAATCGTAAACGGCAGATCAAATAGAACCTTGAGCTGACCAGAATCCTGACTCCACAGGGTGTCGTTGGTGTGCTCAAGCACATCTTCAAGGCGAAACATCTGCATTGCGCCTTCTAGCTCCATGGTAGGGCCAGCCAGCACCAGCAGATCGCCGTCGTGCAGGCACAGCTCGCGAATGCCCTGGCCGTTGAGGTCGAGAAAGTGTTTGCGGTAAAAGCACCCCTCGCCCAAGTCTTTGAGGACGAGTTCACCGGGTTCACCGTCTTCTACTTCAAGTTCAAGAATGATGGCCCAGCCCCGCAGCACCGGACCGCGCAGACCCAAAAAGATTTGGTGCCCATTGACCGCAATACCTTCGATATCAAAGCCGTTGTCTTTAGAGGGCAGCCGCATCTTTAGAAATGGGCCGAGGTGCTTGTCTTCAGCAAGGGCTTCGAGCAGTAGGTTGTGGTTGTTGACCTGCTTGAGGCTGGCCGCCGTGAGAATATCACTTTCATCATTGGAGCGGGCGTAGGTGGGCACAATTTCGCCGTTGAGGATGGGCAGTCGTGCCAGCAGCGATCGATTCGGATCACTTTCAATTTCGGAAAGGCGCTCGATATCTTTGTGCTGTTTTTTGCCTTTGGTTTTGTTGCGTTTTAAGCTGTGGGAACCCACTACCCAAAGATAGCCCTCACAGTAGTCCAACCCCTCAATATCGATTTCAGATTCGTGATCAAACAGTTCAATAAAACAGTTCAATAAAATCTTTTAGATGAAATGTTTTGTGGTTGCCATAGACCCCATCGCCCATGGGTGTCAGCCGCTCTAGAGTGATAAACTCATCGGAACCAAGCCATAAACTACCATCAGGCGTACGGGTGACAGCAGACAGTTCAGCAAGCAAATCCTCTGAATCGGTTTGAAAGTTGAGCAGAGTGCGGCTGAGCAGAAATCCATTCGGCATGGTTAATGAATACTATTTTTATCGGCAAGGCTATAAACATAGCGAATGGAATAGAGGGTGACATCGCTCAAAGGGAAGAAATCACTCTACTGAAGGCTAATGTTCTACAGATTGGTAGAGGTTAATACTCCTTGGGGTGTCTACTTTTAGATCAGTCATTATTAATTAATTCCTAAGGAACCTTGCATGAATAGCCCCGTTTCGCCTGCTGAGGTTGTGCAATCCCAACCGCAGGAGGTGCTTGAGGCCTTTGGCGTAGATGCCGCCCAGGGGCTAAATAGTCGGCAGGTAGACCGCCAGCGAGAAAAGTACGGCTGGAACCGACTCGAAGAGGCGAAACAGCGCGGGGCGGGGGCCATTTTTGTAGACCAGTTTAAAAGCCCAATTATTGGGCTGCTGGCGGTGGCGGCCGTGCTGGCCTTTGCCTTTCAGGAGTGGATTGAGGGCATTGCGGTGGTGATTGCGATCGCGCTCAATGCCGTAATTGGCTTTACCACCGAGCTACGAGCGGTGAAGTCGATGGAGTCTTTGCAGCAGCTCAGCCAGACCCAGGCCAAGGTGCGGCGCGAGGGGCAGGTGCAGCAGGTGGGGGCCGATGAACTGGTGCCCGGCGACATTGTGGTATTGGAGGGAGGCGATATGGTGCCCGCCGATCTGCGGTTGATTACCGCCTCCAACCTGCAGGCCGATGAGTCGGCCCTGACCGGGGAGTCGCTGCCCGCCAGCAAAACCACCCAGCCGGTCGAACCTGACCTACCGCTGGCGGAGCAAACTAACCGGGTGTTTAAGGGCACGGCGATTCGGCTGGGGTCAGCCGAAGGCATTGTCACCGCCACTGGCATGGAGACCGAACTGGGCCATATTTCAACGCTTGCTTCCCAGGCGGGGAGCGAGCAGACGCCCCTGGAGCAGCGGCTCGACCAGCTAGGGCGGCGGCTGATTTGGATCACCCTGGTGGTCGCGGCAATTGTGGCGATCAGCGGCATTGTGCAGGGTAAAGACCTGATGCTGATGGTCGAAACGGCGATCGCCCTCTCGGTGGCCGCCGTGCCCGAGGGTCTGCCAATTGTGGCCACGGTGGCCCTGGCCCGAGGCATGTGGCGCATGGCCAAGCAAAACGCTTTGATCAACCGCCTCTCAGCGGTCGAAACCCTGGGCTCGACCAGCATCATCTGCACCGACAAAACCGGCACCCTGACCCAAAACCGCATGACCGCCAGCCAAATCGTGGTGGAGGCGGGTTCCGTCCAGGTCGGCAACAGCGGCGATACCCCTTTTAGCCTCGACGATCAGCCCATTGACCCGCAGCAGCACGAGGCGCTAGAGCAGCTGCTGCGGGTGGCGGTACTCTGCAATAATGCTGAACCGCCCAACGCTGAGGACCCCGATCGCACCATTGGCGACCCGATGGAGATTGCCCTGCTGAATCTGGGCCAGCAGGCCAACCTGGGCCGAGATGAGCTGCGATCGCAATGGCCCGAGGAGCGCGAAGTCGCCTTCGACCCCGACCTGAAGATGATGGCGACTATTCACAACACCAAAGACGGCTACTGGGTGGCGGTCAAGGGGGCTCCCGAAGCGGTGCTGGAGCGCTGCACCGACCACTGGACGGCGCAGGGTGCCCAGGTGCTGGATGGGGAAAGCCGCGATCGCTGGCAGCAGCGCATGCACGCTACCGCTGAAGCCGGGCTGCGGGTGCTCGCCTTTGCCACCAAAACCGTCGATGCCGCCGAAGCCGACCCCTACGGCGATCTGACCCTGCTGGGCGTCGTCGGGCTAGAAGATCCCCCTCGCCCAGATATCAAAGACTCGATTAAGGCCTGTCACCAGGCGGGCATTCGGGTGGTGATGGTGACGGGCGACCAGCAGATTACGGCTCGTAATATTGGCCTGGCGGTGGGGCTGGTGGGCGATCGCGAGGCCCAGGCACTGCCCGGCAAGGCGCTCATCCCGCTCGACGACCTCACTGACCAGCGCCGCCAGGAGCTGCAGCAGGTGTCGATTTTTGCCCGCGTTAGCCCTGAGCAAAAGCTGAATCTAATTGCGCTGCACCAGGCCGACGGAGCGATCGTGGCGATGACTGGCGATGGCGTCAACGATGCCCCGGCCCTGCAAAAAGCCGACATTGGCGTGGCCATGGGCCAGCGCGGCACCCAGGTTGCCCAGGAGGCCGCAGATATGGTGCTCCAGGATGACTCCTTCGCCAGCATTGTGGCGGCGGTGGCCCAGGGGCGGGCCATTTTTCGCAATATTCGCCAGTTCACCCTGTACCTGCTCTCGGGCAATACGGGGGAGATTATCGCCGTTGCCCTGGCTTCGTTCGTCAATGCACCCCTGCCGCTGCTGCCCCTGCAAATTCTCTACATCAACGCCGTCAACGACGTGTTTCCGGCCCTGGCCCTGGGACTGGGCGAAGGCGACGAAACCATGATGCAGCGCCCGCCGCGCAAGGGCAGCGAGGCCGTACTCACCCAAGACCACTGGATCGCGATCGGGCTGTACGGTCTGCTGATCGCAGCTACTACCCTGGGCACCTTTGCGATCGCGCTCCTGGTCTGGCAGCTCGACGGTACCGAGGCCGTCACCATTTCCTTTATGACGCTGGCGTTTAGCCGCCTGTGGCACATCTTCAATATGCGCAGTCGCGGCACCAACCCGCTGCGCAACGAAGTCACCCGCAACCCCTTCGTCTGGGGTGCCCTGGTCATTTGCACCCTTATTTTGCTGGCGGCGGTCTATGTGCCGGGCCTCTCCGATGCCCTGGGCACCACCGGATTGTCGGGGCGATCCTGGGGGTTGGTGTTTGGGGCCAGCTTAATTCCGCTTATTGTGGGACAGCTGGGTAAAGTATTGTTCGAGCGCAAAGCAAAGCGGTAAAGCAGTCTCATGTTCAACTGGATCACAACCTGGATTGAGTCTCTCGGCTACCTCGGCATCTTCGGCCTGATGGTGCTGGAGCATTTGTTTCCGCCCATTCCGTCCGAGTTGGTAATGCCCCTGGCCGGGTTCGTCAGCCGCAGCAGCACCGGGCTGAACCTGGCCGGAGTCATTTTGGCTGGTTCCCTGGGCTCGCTGATTGGGGCTTCGGCCTGGTACGTGGTCGGTCGGCTGATTACCCACGAGCAGCTGATGGACTGGGTCCGGCGCTACGGTCGCTGGCTGACGCTCAAGCCCAGAGATATTGACAAAGCGTTTGACTTCTTTCAGCGCAGCGGCGGCAGCTGGGTGGTCGGGGTCGGTCGCCTAGTGCCAGGCGTTCGCACCTACGTATCGGTGCCAGCGGGGCTGAGCCATATGCCGCTGCTGCCCTATCTGGGCTATTCAGCTCTGGGGACAGTGCTGTGGACGGGGATGCTGGCCGCTGCGGGCTATGTTTTAGGCGACCAGTTCGATCGGGTGGAGACCATTGTTGGCCCGATCAGCAGAATTGTGCTGATTACGCTGGCGATCGCTGCTGTTGTTTGGGTGCTCAAGCGCCGCCAGCGTCAAGAGCGTCAAGAGCGCCGAGAGCATAGCGATCATAGTGAGCGCTAGTCCTAACCCTTTGAGCCGGACTGTCAGAAACCCTAGCTGTGGCTATAGGTAAGGGTTTGACGCAGCTCGGCGGTCTGCTGGCGCAGTATCTCTAGCTGCGTCAAGGCCTGGCCCGTGGCCAGCAGGTCTTCGGCCTGGGCCAAGCCTGCTGCTAACGAAACCGCAGCGCCCCCCTGCCACAGGTAAAACCCGGCGTTCCACAGGGCGGTCTTGTGTAGTTCTGAGGGATGGCCTGCCAGCACCGATCGCAGCCGATCGCCCAACGAGGCTTCGCGGCCCAGCTCCACATCGTCGCCCTCGAAGCCATAGTCGCGGGGGTGCAACAGCAGGCGCTCGAATCGGCCCTGGCGGTTAACGCCCACGATCGCCGTGCGCCCTCGGGCCAGGTCGCAGCTGCCCTCCAGCCCCTTAACGCTAATCCAGTCGGTCTGCCCGCGCAGGCCAAAGGTGCCCTTGGCAAAGTCTTCGGTGGGCGGGTGCACAAACCCCATCACCAGGGTGTGTGGGCCAGCGTAGGGCGACCACATCAGCTCGACCGTGGCGAAGGGGGGGCGCTTGCCAATTTGGTCGCGGTAGGGCACCAGGCCGTGGGCGGTAGGAAAGTGCTGAGGTAGATAGACAAAGCCAATGCCGGTACGGTTGAGCAGGGTGTGGGCCTGCTCTAGGGTGTGTGGGCGCAGGTCAACGCCTAATTGTCCCCACAGTTCAATTAATGGAATACCGGCTTTGGTGGGCATGCGATCGCCGCCGTGCAGCACCACCGGCACCCCCGCCGCCGCCAGCACCAGCGCGGTAATGGGGGTAACTGGAGCCGTGCGCGATCGCCCGTCATAGGGGCAGCTCAGCACCAGGGCGCGGCGACCGTCTGCAATGGCGGGTAGGGTTGGCCCCAGGGCCTCATAGGCATCCAGAGTGCCCGCCAATTCTTCAGCGGTGGGGCGCTTGATCCGGTGGGCAATCATAAACGCGCCGATTTGGGCCGGGGTTGCCGTTTGGGTCAGCATCATGCCGGTAGCGGCTTCGGCTTCGGCCCGAGTCAATGCCCTGGAGGTGTGGCTGCCGCTGCCCACGTGCTTGAGCAATTCCCGAAACTCGTTACTCATAGTTGGTCTGTCCCTCAGGGGGGCATGGGTTTGCAAATCATAACCCGTCCGGCCAAATGCTCTATGGAATTGGCGGTTGGATTAGCTATAGGATACGGCGGCGGCCCGAGATCGTTGTCGGCTGGGGCTGGCTAAACTCTGTACCAGGGCGTGGAAGCGCTGAATCGGCGGAATCACCAGGCGATCGCGGGTGGTAACCAGCACCACCGTTCGGCTCAGCACCGGGGCTTCGGTGGGGCGCACCGCCAGGGTAGGGTCGTTGCGGCAGTCGGCCAGGGCAGACTGGGGCAGCAGGGCGACAAAATTGCCCTGGCGAACTACCCCCCGGAAGGCATCGAGGGTGTTGAGTTCGAGGGCGGCATTAAAGGTTTCGCCCCGGTCTTGAAACTGCTGCTGCACTAGCCGCTGCATGCCGTAGCCGTCTTTAAAGAGAATTTGGGGAAATCGCGACAGCATCTCCCAGGCGATCGCAGGCTGATGAGCCAGGTCGTGGTCAGCCCCCATCAGTACCTCAATCGGTTCGTCAAACAGGGGCGTGACCACCATTTCGGGTTGGGTGGTGAGGCGGGGGTTGTCCATCACAATGGCCAGGTCGACCAGGCCATCGCGCAGCACCTTGAGGGAGCGATCGCTGCCCAATGCGGTCACCCGCAGCTGCACCTGGGGGTACTCGGCGCAAAACTGCTGAAGGACTGGCGGCAGCACCGTGGCGCACACCGACTGAATCGCCGCCACGCACAGCTCCGGCTGTTTGCCCGCCATCAGGTCGGCAATATCTTTAGAAACCTGGGTCCAATCTTGGTAAATGCGGCGGGCCTTGGGCAACAGCAGCTCTCCAGCCACCGTCAGCTTGGCCTGGGCACCGCGATGAAACAGGGGCGCATCGAGTTCGGCCTCCAGGGCCTGCACCTGGCGGCTGACGGTCGACTGCGTTACCTGGCACTGCTGGGCCGCCGCCTGAAAACTACCGGTTTCGGCCACCGATAAAAATGCCTGGAGTTGTTCAATACGCATGCTCGAATCGTACCCACGCCACTGCTAACTAACCCTCGGGCGGCGAGTTGCCGCCGAGCTGCCCTTTCTTTGATTAGCAGATAGTACCCTCGCACTTGGTATCGAAAGTAGCCGTAACCCAACTCAAGCCCCAACTCATGGGCATCTCTGCGTTTAGGGCAGGGTAGCTTAGCTACTATCCAGCCTCTTTGAGCGCTCTAGTAAAGACAGCAGGCGATCGCGTTGTCCTGAGCAATCACAGCTTGTAGAGATGACGACCGCCCCCGGAGCGTCATCTGTGTCGATCCACAAGGCTGCATAGCTGTCTGGAATCCCTACGGGCTGATCGCTCGACTCGCGCGTAGCCAAATAGCCCTGTTGACCATCAAAGGTGTAAGGAGAAATTTCCTGATTCTCGCGAATGGTTTGTTCCACCAGCTGGCGCAGATCTAGGCTGTCGGGGTTTTCTACGGTGCGTACTCGGGTTTGGGCATACCCCCGCCCCAGGGCTTTGCCACCCCTGGCGACGCAAACCAGCAATTCGTAGGTGCCCGGATCGACAATTTTGACGGTGCCGTTGTTCAGCAACATGGCTCTAAAGTTTGAGGGAATGGCAAGTTCTACGCCAAATTGCTCCAGCTCCAGGTCACGGGTGGTGTCTGCGGCTTCAACGGCACCGGGATCGTCGCAGTATGACTCTGGTTGCGCGATCGCAGGCACGGCCCCCAGGCCTAAAGTAACCAGGGCTCCTGCGCTGGCCACTATTTTGTGAAAACCTAAAAGTCGAGTCATAATCCTATTTCCTAATGCAGTCGGCAAGCCCTGAGCACTGCTCGCAGTTCCCTTCGAGGGCTTGGCATATCGGCTGACACTGTGGAAGCTGCCGGTCTCACTCCCTACGGGCTGCACTCCCCGTCGGTAACGCCATTGGGCAGGTTTGCGATCGGGACTTACTGTCAGCCATGCTAAACCGACGGTAGCGATCGCGCCTCTACTGTAAGAAGGCTTTGATGTAAGAAGGCTTTGACAAAGCGGGTAGGGCCGCCGCAAGCCCATAATTTTTGAGATGCCCTCAAGCTAAAGAAAGGCTCAGGTTGCTACCGCTGTAGCTGGCGCAGGGCCGCCTCGGCGTGGAGCTGCACTCCCCGGTCGGGGTCGTTGAGCAGCGATCGCAGCAGCGGCTCTGCACCCCCGTGGCCCACCTGGCCCAGGGCCAGCACCAGATGGCGGCGCAGCAGGCTGTGCTCGGCACCTGCAGGCGTTGCCCCTAGCCACCTCAGCAGAGCCTGGGCCGCCTGAGGCAGTAGATTTGGAACAAGTGTCGGTAGCCCCTGAACCAGAGCCAGACGAGCCGTCTGCTCCAACGTTTCCCAGGCGGCGATTAACCCCGTCAGGGCCACGGCGGTGTTTTGCCAAATCAGGGCCTGCACCACAGCGGTCTGGAGTGGTTCTGAAGTAGGGGGCGTCAGCAACCGCAGCAGCGCAGCAGCAGCGGCAGGCCCCGACAGCCTCCCCAGGGCGTAGACGGCCTGCTGGGCAACGCCGGGGGCAACATCTTCGATTAAAGGCGTTAGGGCCTCAACTATTTGGTCGGTGCTCAGGTAGCCGCGCAGGCTCAGCAGGCCGCGAATGGCAGCAGCCCGTACCGCAGGGGCCAAATCTTGCAGCCCCTGCTGCACCACGGGCCAGGTGGTAGGGTCGGTAAAGGGGCTGAGGGCGTCGAGGGCCATTGCCCGTACGCTCGCTCGCTCGTCGGTAGTGGCTTCAATCAGCAGGGGCAGGGTGGTCGGGTGGGGAATCCGGGCCAGGGCCTGCACCGCCATGGGGCGCAGGGCGGGGTGAGCCAGCTGCTCGCCTAACGCCGCGATCGCAGGCGGGCCAATTTGGGTTAGGGCCGCCGCCACCGCCTGGCGCAGGTCGTCGTCATCGGTGGCGGCAAAGGTAGCGATCAGGGTCGGAATCACCTGGGGATGGTCGAGTTCGCCCAGGGCGCGGGCCGCAAACCAGCGGGCTTCCCAGTCGCCGTTTTCATCTTCGAGAATGGCCAGCAGGTCGGCCAGGGCGGCTTCGCCCAGGTGGGCCACCTGCCGGGCCTGCTCCCAGCGATCGTGAAAATCTCCGATGCACAGCCCCGCTACCGTAGTCCGAGCCATGGCTCCTTGG
Organism: Nodosilinea sp. LEGE 07298; assembly: GCF_015207265.1. Taxonomy (GTDB): domain Bacteria; phylum Cyanobacteriota; class Cyanobacteriia; order Phormidesmidales; family Phormidesmidaceae; genus Nodosilinea. The sequence goes on from NZ_JADEXE010000170.1 coordinate 12,662, forward strand.
CGATCGGACGCCGCCGCTGAATTGGGCATGAAAAACTCATTAAACGCAGACACGGCCATGCTCCTGATAACGCCCTGGGTCCATCTTCTACAACCATAGGCGCTGCGCTAAGTTTTCCCAACGGTGGGCTATGCGATTCGCGCAGCCACCCCTTGCGGAGGCTGCATGGTATTCCCAAAAACGTATGAGTCTATACAAACACCTGCCTAGAGCGAGACTAGGCTAGCCACACTGGTTTCTGATCAATAAACCCAGATCCTCTTGGGTTCTTTGAGACCCTTTGGGGACAGATCTTGCCTCAAATATCTTGCAATAACGGTGTAGCCTGTGACCACTTCCATCGACACGGCCAACCCAACGGCCACCGCTAAACTCAACAAGTTTGAAAAGTTTAAGGCCGCCAAAGACGGACTGCTCGTTAAGCACGAGCTAGAGCAGTTTGCCCAGATGGGGTGGGAAGCCGTCGACGACACCGACCTCACCCACCGCCTCAAATGGCTGGGCATTTTCTTTCGCCCGGTGACACCCGGCAAGTTTATGCTGCGCCTGCGCCTGCCCAACGGGCTGCTCACGGCCTACAAGGCGCGCACCCTGGCCGAGATCATTCAGCGCTACGGCGAAGACGGCAGCGCCGATGTCACCACCCGGCAAAACCTCCAGCTGCGGGGGATTTTGCTCGAAGATATTCCCGATATTTTTCGCCGCATGCACGCCGCTGGGCTCACCTCTGTGCAGTCGGGCATGGACAACGTGCGCAACATTACCGGGTCGCCCGTGGCGGGCCTCGACGCCGACGAGCTGATCGACACCCAGGGGCTGGTGCGCAAAGTTCAGGACATGATTACCAACAACGGCGAGGGCAATCCGGCCTTTACCAACCTGCCCCGCAAGTTCAACATCGCCATCGAGGGGGGCCGCGACAACTCCATTCACGCCGAAATTAACGACATTGCCTTTGTGCCCGCCTACCGCGAGGGCGTGCTGGGCTTCAACGTGGTGGTGGGGGGCTTCTTCTCCGCCCGGCGCTGCGAAGCGGCGATTCCGCTGAATGCCTGGGTACCGCCCGACGACAGCGTGGTCGAGCTGTGCCGCGCCATTCTAGAGGTCTATCGCGACCACGGCCCCCGCGTGAACCGTCAGAAAGCCCGACTGATGTGGCTGATCGACGAATGGGGCATGGATCAATTTCGGGCTGCGGTGGAGGCAGCCTACGGACAGCCCCTGCTGTCGGCGGCCCCCAAAGACGAAATGGACTGGGACAAGCGCGATCACATTGGCGTCTACCCGCAAAAGCAGGTGGGGCTCAACTACGTGGGGCTGCACGTGCCTGTGGGGCGGTTACAGGCCAGCGATCTATTCGACCTGGCCCGGCTAGCCGAGGTCTACGGCAGCGGCGAGCTGCGCCTGACGGTGGAGCAAAACGTGATTATTCCCAACGTGCCCGACTCGCGCCTGGCGGTGCTGCTGCAAGAGCCGCTGCTGGAGAAATTCTCTATTGCCCCCTCGGCGCTGACGCGATCGCTGGTCTCCTGCACGGGCTCACAGTTCTGCAACTTTGCCCTGGTCGAAACCAAGCAGCGAGCCTTAGCTCTGGCTCTGGCCTTAGATGCCGAACTCACCCTAGCCCAGCCTGTACGCATTCACTGGACGGGCTGCCCCAACTCCTGCGGACAGCCCCAGGTGGCCGACATTGGCCTGATGGGCACCAAGGTGCGCAAAGACGGCAAAACCGTGGAAGGGGTAGATATTTTTATGGGCGGCAAAGTGGGCAAAGAAGCTCACCTGGGCGAAAAGGTGCAGCAAGGCATTCCCTGCGACGAGCTGCACGACGTGCTGCGATCGCTCCTGATCGACAGCTTTGGTGCCCAACCTAGATCATCCAGCGCAGCTCGCAACGGCGTGATGGTGACGGCAGACTAAAAAAATGCCCTGTCGGCCAATGACCCCAGGACACACAGTTTGCATTTGAGGCAAACGTAGCACAGTCCCTAGGCTCGTGGCGAGAGCAACGTTTAGGATTTCACCACAGATTCTCCCAGAGATGTTGATTTCATACCGCCTGCTCTCCTGCTACTCACAAACTCATCACATACCCCCCTTTTTAAGGG
>NZ_JADEXE010000617.1 GCF_015207265.1 Nodosilinea sp. LEGE 07298
AGGCAATGGTATGACCTGGCAACGGGTGGGGAGGCGGGCACTGGCCCTGGGCGGGCTAAGTTTGGGGACGACGCTGCTGCTCGGGCTGCCGGTGCAGGCGGCGGAAGCTATTTTCTTTCGCTACGGCCCGGTAGAGCGATCGGTGAGCACGAGTTCGCTGGAAACGCTGATCGAGTCGGGGCAGCTCACCGACGACCTGGCCTTTTACGTCAACCTGGTTAATCTCAATGAGGCCGAGGTTGAGCAGCTGCGCCAAAACCTCGATCGCCCCCTGGAGGTTGATGGTGTACTGCTGTCCCGCTTTCTCTACAGCAACCTGGGTGAAGAACTGCTGGAGCAGGTGGGGGCGATTCTGCAAACTCGGGTGGGTGGCAACGGCAAGCTGGCCCTGCGGGCGGCGCTGATTCAGGCGGCTACCTCAACCGAGGGGCTGTCGGCCATCAACGTGGTGCGATCGCTGCCCGTTGACATGCAAATCAATGTGGATGATGCCCTGGCCGTAGCTAACGCCGTAGAGCTGATCGTCAACGCCACCATCGATTCTGTGGGCCAGCTAGCCGTGTTAACCGAGCAGCAGACGGCCCAAGCGCCATCGATTGACTATGCAGAACTGGCTGATTTAACCGCCCCCGGCCCGGCAAGGGTGCAAATTCAGCGCTTTAACCTCACCGATACCCAGCGCAGTCGCCAGCTCTATGTCGATGTTGTGCGCCCTCGCCAGTGGCGTGGACAGGCTCCGGTGATGGTGTTTTCCCACGGGTTATCGTCTAGCCCCGAGTCGCGGCACCAGTGGGCTAGCCACCTAGCCTCCCACGGCATTGTAGTGGTGCTGCCGCAGCACCCTGGTAGCGATACCCAGCAAGTATCTGAGTTTCAGATGGGCCTGAGCGCCAACGTATTTGAGCTGCAAGAATTTATCGATCGCCCCCTCGACATTACCTTTGTGCTCGACGAGCTAGAGCGGCTCAACTCCACTGAGTTTGACGGTCGGCTCAACCTGGCTC
>NZ_JADEXE010000171.1 GCF_015207265.1 Nodosilinea sp. LEGE 07298
TTTAAGACGGGCTTCTTTGGCGGCATCCATGGGAATGAAGTTCCTATGCTGAACTGCTCAAAGCTTAACGTTCATGCACCTGGTCAAGACTAAGTATTATTGCTCATTGCATAACTGGGATGCACCCAAAGATTCTTGATCGTCGCCAGTAATGGAATGCCGCTTTTTTTGGCTGCCATGGTTTTAATATGTCTTTAATTCGCTGATGATAAAAGATCAGTTTTAGGTCAGTTTTAGATCACTGTCGCTGAATGGGCCACTGACTCTTAACGGGGGTAAATTGCTGGCGCGATTTTGGTGTGTAATCAAGTACTGCTGCACCAGGTCCAGGGGTAGGGCCAGTGAAGGTGTTGAGGGTGGGGTAGCACAGTCAAACTCCCAGCGGCCCGCAGGGAGTACAGCACTGGGAAATGCGGTGCAGGCCGCGATCGCCGCCCCGGTCAGGTGATGCAGCACATCGATCAGCAGCTTGCCTGCCTCAGTGCGAGCCATCTCACCGTTGTAGATGACAATCTCTGCACGGGGTGTCAGGCGCGATCGCCACTGGCTCAGCGCTTTAGCATGGGCGGGCAGGTTGTCATAGTGCAGGGTGACCCTACCCAGGCGCAATCCTGTGGAGCAGTGGGGGGTAACTAAATGTAAACGTCGGACTGGGGGTAAGGTGGTCAGCCGCTGGGCGATCGCCGCCACCCCATCTTGAGCAGGGCTCAGCAGCAGCACCTCGGCCTGGGCTGCAACCTTTGGTGCTAACCATCGGTAGCCCTTCGGTTCACCGCTAATGACGACTAAATCTTCAAGGAGGGGAGGTGGTGCCTTAGAGGTAGGGGACTGCGGAGGGTACATGGCCGGTTCCTGACGGTGAGGTTGGAGGTAGCAGGGTGGCCTCCTAGCGTTTCAAGTGTGGCAAACTGTCGGCGATCGCGAAAGATCAGCGGTGGATCAGCGCAGTAGATCAGTGGTGGATCAGCAACTGATCTTGCCAGAGACTAAGCCCATCGTTCATGGTTGGGGAGGTAATGCTAATGCTACAGATGTACTCACAGGACTCAACCGGATGACATCGACCTGGTGGCATATCGAGGAACAGATCTAGGCGATTCTCCCCTGTGAGATTAGTGGCATCTTTGCGGTTATTCCTAGGGACACTGGGCCATGCCAAGAGTGATTTCAATTCATTCCTACCGAGGGGGCACCGGCAAGTCTAACTTGACGGCAAATTTGGCCACAACGGTCGCCAACCAGGGGTACCGGGTGGGCGTCGTCGATACCGATCTGCCATCACCGGGAATACACAATATTTTTGGGCTAGAGCCCGATCGCATGGCGAAAACGCTGAACAGCTATTTGTGGAACGAAGCTGAAATTGAAGACGGGGCCTACGATGTCAGCCAAAATTTAGACCTAGCCCAGGGAGGGCAGCTCTTTTTGGTGCCCGCCAGTTCTAGCGCCGACGACATTGCCCGCATTCTCAAAGATGGCTACGACGTGCGGCGGCTCAACGACGGTTTTCGTCAGCTGGTCAAAACCCTGGAGCTAGACTATTTGTTTATTGACACCCATCCAGGGCTGTCGAAGGAAACCTTTCTAACCATCGCCATTTCCCACTGTTTGCTGCTCATTGTGCGGCCCGACAAGCAAGATTACCAGGGGGCCGCCGTCACCCTCGATGTGGCTCGACAACTCAACGTCAAGCATGTGCAAATTGTGCTGAACAAAGTGCTGGCTTGCCTAGACCCCGAGGCGCTGAAACAGAAGGTAGAAGAGATCTACCGGGTACCTGTGGCGGGGCTGTTTCCCCTCTCAGAAGACATCATTAAACTGGCGAGCGAGGGGGTATTTTGTGTGCGGCACCCCGAGCACTCCATGACCCAAGAATTTCAGGCGGTGGCCCGTCGAGTGATGAAGTAGATACTATGACTCCTTCCTCTAATCTCAAGGCATTTGCCGACTCGATTACGGCGACTACTTCGCCCTTTCGCAGCTACCTGAGCGATTTGCACCGCCAGTATTTGCCGTTGACAGACGGGGCCGTAGCCGACTACATCCCAGAACTGGCCCTGGCTGACCCCAGCTGGTTTGGCATTGCCGCCGCCACCGTCGACGGGCAGGTGTTTGAGGTGGGGGACTGTGACCAGACCTTCACCGTTCAGTCGATCTCCAAAGCGTTTGTCTATGGGCTGGCCCTCGAAGACCACGGGCGCGACTATGTGAATAGCAAAGTGGGGGTTGAACCGACTGGGGAAGCGTTTAACGCCATCGTGTTGGATGAGGCGACCAATCGCCCCTATAACCCGATGGTGAATGCCGGTGCGATCGCCACCGCCGACCTGATCAAAGGTAAAGACGGCACCGAGCGCCTCAAGCGCATGCTCGATATGTTTAGCCGCTACACGGGCCGCAGCCACGACATCCATGTGCCGGTGTTTCTGTCAGAAAAAGCCACCGGCAACCGCAACCGGGCGATCGCCTACCTGATGCTCAACTTTGGCATGGTCAGCGATCGCATCGACGAAACCCTCGACCTCTACTTTCAGCAGTGCTCGATTTTGGTCACCGCCCGCGATCTGAGCCTGATGGCGGCGACGCTGGCCAACGGCGGCATCAACCCTGTCACGGGCGATCGCGCCCTCGACCAGCGCTACGTGCAAGACGTAGTCAGCGTCATGCTCACCTGCGGCATGTACGACTCGTCGGGCGACTGGGCCTACCGAGTGGGCATGCCCGCCAAAAGCGGAGTCGGCGGCGGCATTACCGCCGTGGCTCCCGGTAAACTGGGCATCGGCACCTTTTCGCCCCCCCTCGATGCCAAGGGCAACAGCGTGCGCGGCATTCAGGTCTGCCAGACGCTCTCCCAAGACTTTGGCCTGCACCCTTTCAATGCGGCCGCCCCACCCCGCGATCTCGCCGCTTGGATCAACGGCAGTGAAGGCACCAATAGTTGGTAAGCCCCATCGGTTTAAGTTCTAAATTTTGAATTCAATTCCTCAACTCAAAACTAAACACCCCCACCTACCCATCCACCTACTCCATGCAGCCCCTCAAAGACACCCTGCGTCTCTTCCGATCGCCCCTATCGCAGCGCATTATCGCGGGCATGTTTGTCAGCCTGGTGGCGATCGAGGCGATTTTGCTAGTGCCCTCGGTGCAGCGCCGCCGAGTCGAGCTGCTCGACCAAATCGAAGAAGTCTCCACCGGCAAGGTGCGCTGGATTGTCACCACTTACCCTGCTGCTACGGGGGCAGAACTGGCCCAGCACCTTCAGCAGTTGCAGAGCGACCCGATGCTTCAGGGCATTTTAGGCGGCGGGGTGTACGACAGCGAGGGCAACCTGGTCGAAATCTTTGGCGAACCACCTGAATTGACGACGGCCAACGCCCGCCAGGATCGCAGCCAGCTCTTCACCACAGCAGCGGGCCGCCGCTACGACATCGCCTGGACAACCACCGGCATTGGCGAAGGTATGCTGCCTGAACTGAGCGAAAACCACTGGATCGTGCTGCGCCACGACGCCGACGGCACCCAGCGGGCGCTGGTGTTCTACATCCTTAGAATTTCAGGGCTGGTGTTGCTAATCGCTGCCTTTATTACCCTGGCGATGATGGTGCTGCTCAGTCGGTTGCTGATTACCCCCATTCTTACCCTGCGCCGCGACCTGGCCCTGGCGGGGAATGCGATCGCAGACGACCAGAGCGCCCCCGAGTTTGCCTCGCTGCGCTACCAGCGGCGGGATGAACTGGGAGAGGTGATTGCCACCTTTAGGCAGATGTATGGACAAATCTGTGCGGAAATTGGCGATCGCAAGCAGGCCGAAGCCACCCTGCGCCACCACAACCAGGAAATGCAGCAGTACATCGAGCAGGTGGATAAGGTTACCGCCGCCGCCACCGCCGTAGACGCAGACACCTTTGACCCTGCAACGCTCGATGACGTCGCCCAGCGTGACGATGAACTGGGCCAGCTGGCCCACATGTTTCAGCTCATGGCCGCCCACGTACAGCAGCGCGAAACCCAGTTAAAACAGCAGTTGAAGGAACTCACCATCGAAATTGACCAGTCTAAGCTGCAAAAGCAGGTGGCCCAAATTACTGAGAGCGACTACTTCCAGGAAATCAAAGCAGAGCTGAAGCATTTACAGGTTGATGAGTTCTGGAGATCTTAACCATGACGGTACGAGCACTGTTTCGCGCTGCCGTTGTCGATGGCGCAACGCCCCCCTACAACACGCTGCATCTAAAGGTGTTCTACCCGGCCCAGCTCTCTGGGGGCGATCGCGAGCAGAACCTGGGCATTGTGTCTGCCAATGCAGATCAGGCCCCTTTCCCAGTAGTGATTTTGTTTAACGGCATCAACTGCGGGCCAGAACTCTACCAGTGGCTGGCGATCGCCCTGGTAGAGCGGGGGCTGGTAGCGGTGACGTTTGCGTGGGTGGCCGAAAACCTGCCGGGTATGGTGGCCCTCACCCCAGGGGTCGATCTCAAAATGCTGATGCCCGATCGCTACGGTCAAGGCCCCACGGCATCGGCGCTGCCAGCGCTGCTCAACGAGCTAGAGCGCTTAAATGCCGCAGGGGTTTTAGCGGGCTTGCTGGATTTAGACCACATCATTTTGGGCGGTCACTCGGCAGGTGGTAGGGTGGCGATCGAAAGCGCCAGCCCCGCATTCTTTCCGCAGGTGCGGGCGGCTTTTGCCTACGGTGCCCACACCGCAGCGGTGATGCAATTGGGCTACCCAGCGGGCAAGATTTTGCCGCTGCCTGACCAGCTGCCCCTGCTGCTGATGGGCGGCACCCAGGATGGGGTAATTGCTAACAGCAGCAATCGCTACGGCATTAGCTGGGAGCGGGCTACCACCCCGATTGAGCGCACCTTTCATGAAGCCATTCAGGGCGGCAGAGACGACAGCTATTTACTCCTGCTAGAAGGGGCCAACCACTTTTCCTTTGTAGACCCCTTCAATGCCACTACGGGGCGAGCGTTTCTCGATTTTTCGGCGACCCAACCCAACACAGACTTGCGAGAGCTGATGGCGGAAGCAATTGGCTTGTTTGTAGAGGCTCACGGGGGCCTTCGGGAATGCTCCGAGGCCCGCGAAACGGTTGTTCAACGACTGACCGCGCCCCAGCCGCTGATCGCTCACTTTGAGCGCAAGTAGCTAAAACCGCCAGCTGGTGGGGATGCCCAGCTCGGCAACGGTGGTTTGGGCATGGGTGGAGAAAGATGCGATCGCCCGAGGGGTAGCCTCTATTGCCAGCAGGACCAGCAGCCCGCCGAGCACCGTCGCCGCAGCGGTAGACCACAGACCAAGGCGAGGGACGGAGTTGTCTGGGGTGGGGTGGTGCGATGGCAGCTCCGTATCACGATAAACCTCTAGCAGAATGTAGTTACCCAGCGCGGTTTCGAGCACCTGGGCGGAAAGGTCAGATTTTGTCCGGTGAGAGGAAGACATAGAGTAAGCTCCTGGGGGCAGTGCAACTGTGCTCTACAGTGCCCACTCTCTCTGAAACCCCCGTGACCACTACCTGAATTTCTCTTAAAAGCCGCCTGAGAAATCTGAGTTTGACCAAATCCTGCTTGGTTATTCCCAAATTGGCAAGGCAAACTCAAGCGAACAGCACGTCCCCTGAGCGGAGTCGTTGGCGCAGCCGCCCCAGAGGGGCTAGGGGACATCTCGGGTAGGTTTTGGCTTCTGACTTCGCTCAGCCAGCATAATTGCAGGGACGCTTACCGAAAACCCTAGCCACCCGCTATTGACATGCAAACCGGAGGGCTACGGTACGATTGACCTAAGCCCGGCAGTCTGCAACGCGGGTAGCATTGCTTAGCACCATGATTGACTATGACAACCTGCAAAAGGCGCTCAAACACCTAGAGGCTCAGTACGCCAACTACAAAACCCTCGACCCCGCCCAGCCGCCGCTCATTCAAGAAGCCGTGGCCGAGTCGGTGATTCAGCGCTTTGAGACCTGCTATGACGCCCTATGGAAGGTGCTAAAACGCTATTTAATCGAAGAACTGGGCCTGCCTGAGGTGCCCAACAGCCCTAAACCCATTCTGCGGCTGGCTAACGAAAACGGTCTGTTGGCCTCGACTGCCGAACTGTGGATGGCCTACGCCAATGCGCGCATCGGCACCGCCCACGACTACAGCGGAGAAAAGGCGCAGGCTGCTCTGGCCTTAATGGAAGCTTTTTTGAGCGACGCCACTGCCCTGTACCAAAGGATGAGCGGACAGCCATGGACCTAGCCAATACCATTGCCCTGACGCCTCAGCAGCGCCAAATTATTCTGGCGCTGGTACAAAAACACCTGCCAGATACCACCGTATGGGCCTATGGCTCTCGGGTTAGGGGCACGGCGCGCCCCCACTCTGACCTGGATTTGGTAGCGTTTGCCACACCGCAGCAGCAGGGGACGATCGCTGATCTGCAAGAGGCGTTGGATGAGAGCGATCTGCCGTTTAGGGTTGATCTGCTGGGGTGGCATGAGCTACCAGAGCAATTTCACCAAACCATTGCGACAGACTATGCGGTGGTGCAGCAAGGTCTGGGCTGCGATTGCCAAACTGCTGTGCCACTTTAGCGATCGCAGGCTTGCAATTAATGATCAGCAGGCTCAACATGCTAAACAGCGATGCCAGTATGCCAAACTGCTATGCCACATTGGCGATCTACTGTGCCACATTAGCGATCTGCTGTGCCACATTGGCGATCTGGAGGTGTAGATCATTAAACTGCTGTGCCACATTAGCGATCTGCTGTGCCACATTGGCGATCTGAGGGTGTAGATCATTAAACTGCTGTGCCACATTGGCGATCTACTGTGCCACATTGGCGATCGCAGGGCGCAGATTACGAATAGGGGCGATCAGGTACCGGGTTCCTGGTGCTGTTGCCCAAAACCAGGCGACAGGCCAAGGAACCCGGTGCCTGTGACGAAGAGGCTTACTCAATCAGCACGGTTTTGGTGAGAATGGCCATCCACGTCTCGGCTCCGCTCGACGCTGGCATCTCTTCTCCGGTCGCTGAGCGGAGTCGAAGCGATCGCGTCTCAGCAGCAGGCGGCGCGGGGATGGGGTCGCTCCAGTCGTTAGGGTCGGCGTAGCCCAGGGCGTGGAGGATTTTGATAGTGCGATCGATGCCCGCCAGGCTGCCGTAGAGCATGTGGCGCACTTTTTCGGGGTTGAGGGAGCGCGGCAGGGACCGAGTCCCTTTGCCTTGCCCGCCAATCTCGGATGAGAGCGGCAGGGACTCGGTTCCTTGAGTCTCCTGGTTGTCGCTGGTATCGGGTTCCAGATAGTCAAACATCGGTTCTGTCTCCAGTTGTGGTTGAGGAAGACAGAACGCGAAAACCCTAGCCACCCACGCTTGAATTGCAAACTGAGGGGGCTAGGGTACGATGGACCTTAGCCTCGCAATCTGCCGGTCAGACTTGCGGGGTTAGCTGTCTGTTGGTGTCTCACCACCTTCAGACAGCGCCAAGATTTTCGAGTTCTGCGTAACCACCGCTCTGCTGAACGGCTTAACGTAAAAGAGTATTGGTACAAAAGCTCCCTGTCAACCGTAGTGCGATCCTGGCTGAGGAGGCAATCATTGATGAGTAACTTCGCACAGTCAAAAAAGTCAAAAAGGAATCTTAAGGTTACAAGACACCCAGCCGTCAGGTATTTATACTAAAAGTCTCTACGTAAGCTCCTATACTCGGCATTTAGGCAAAAATTTTTCTACAAAAGACCCTCCAGTAAGGATTTAAGCAAAAACTTCCCTTCTAGTCATGGGTTAGTCTGCTAGCAGCTAGTAATTTTGCACTTATAGGTGAGCTATATAACGCTTCAACTTTCCACAAGCCGTTGCGGATACAGCTAGTACAGTTAGTTGAAAGGAGGGATAGGCCTTTCCTATTCAAGTTAATGACTAGAAGAACTGAGTAGTGCATAGAGGTTAGCTATACTCAGCATGGGAGCATCCAAACGAGTAAACTTAGTTCTGTGGGCTATAGCCTAGATGCTGTATGGACATTGGCAATATATTTAGCAAGATTGGTGAAGAACTCGGCTCTGCAACTATAGGTGAGGTTACTTCGAAAGGTGATGGTTCGGGCGATGGAGTTGGAAATAATAAGGTTGGAGCTGTCTTAGGTGGCGTAGGGGCAGTAGCTGCACTCTCAGCTTTAGGAATTGCTGCGACTCCTGCTTTTGGAGCTGCCCTGTTCGTTGGTGCTATTGCTGGTGCGGCAGGTGAGTCAAAAACTAAGAAAACCGCAAGGGCTGTTGGCTCAGCAGCAGCAGGCACTGCCAAAGTGACGGGTAATGTTCTAATAAATACTGCTGCGCTTACAGGCGCTCTTGGATTAGGAGCAGCCAAGCTCACTGGAGGTGCCTTAAATGTTGCAGCATCCGGAGTCTTAGGAGGAGTATCAGGGTTTCTCAGCAAGTTTAAAGATGAGCAATCCTACGTAGAGGAAGGCTTAGCTTTTTTCCAAGATCAAGAATACTCAAAAGCCTTAGCTTCTTTCAATATCGCAGAATCCAAAAATAAGAATAATTCACAAATTTATTTGGCTAGGGGTACAACTCTAGCTTTTTTAGGAAAAGTATCTGAAGCCATCAAAGATTATTCAAAAGCTATTGAATTGAACGCTGACTTAGTGGCTGCGTATAGTAGCAGAGGCTCCCTGCATCTTAGTTTAGAAGATTTTAGCAAAGCGGTTGGTGATTTCAGTCAGGTTATTAGGCTTGATGAGAAAAATATTTCTGCTCACTTTAGTAGAGCAAAGGCTTACCTTGCTCTTGAAGAGTATGTGAGCGCGATTGCCGACTACGACAACATCATCCACTTGGAACCTAATCATGCAGAGACTCGTTTCCTAAGAGGATGTCTTCTAACGCAGATTGGAGATTATCAGAGTTCAGTCAAAGACCTCACTTGTTTCATTGGCTTGAACTCACAGGATTTCTCAGGGTATTATCAGAGGGCAAATGCTTTTCTATGCCTCAAGGATTATAAGAACGCTGCGAAGGATCTCTCATTTCTTATCGAGCATCACTGTAATGAAAGTTCAATTGTTGATTTTTACTTTCAGAGAGCAATCTGTTTCCAAAATTTAAAGAGCTACGAAGCAGCAATTTTGGACTTTAGCGAAGTTATCCTCAGAGATCCTAATTATACACAAGCGTACTTTAACAGGGGTTCCATTTATCCTCAAGTTGGCAACCTCCGCCAGAGTGAAGTCGACTTACAGAAAGTTCTTGAACTAGATGCAAATCATATAGATGCTTATATTAGGCTTGGCTACTTAAATATTTCAAGAAAAAGGACCCAAGAAGCAATCAACTGTTTCCAGATCGCGATCAAGCTACTCTATCAAGAGAATAAATTATCTTTGATAGCAGCTTTGCAGACGAAAGTGAAAGAGCTAAAAAAGGAAGAAAATAAGGAGCCTTGGTGGAATAAGAAGCTGTTTTAACAAAATTAAGGCGTACTCTGCCTATTGATTTACCATTTTCTGGCCACTAAGCCTAGAGTATTGTAGGTTTTGTGCTGCACCGACAGGATCTACCAAAGCCTAGTCTAGTATTGGGTTTCACTCCATGCCACCCAACCTACCTCTGCGAGCCAATCATCTTAACCGAGGATGTTAGACAGAACAAAAGTTATTGAGCGGTCTAGAATATAGCTGTGTACATTGTTAGTATCGACAATAAGCCTGAAAGGAGAAATTTAATATGGCTGTAAAAAACACTCAGACAGGGGAAATTCATAAGGGAAGCAAAGGGGGGCAAACAGGATGTGGTTTTGACACTCAACAAAATCCTAGTCACTGGATAGTGAGTCAAGAGAAGATTACGTGCGACAAAAATGGGTGTAAAAACTAAATATTTCTAGAACATTAATTTCTATTTGAGAGCGATTGCAGATTTCTCGTAGTGCGATCGCAAATCTCCTGTAGTTGGGTTGACGAAGGAAACCCAACAAGATCAAGAGGGCCTTACTCTTAAAACATTGTGTTTTGAGGGATGATATCTTCATCCAGTTCCTGAATTATTCTGGCTGAATAGTTGTGCCGTTTCTTTAAGTGTTGGGTTTCGCAAACTCGACCCAACCTATTAACTTAATTTCATTAGAGGAATAAACGATGCAACAAGCAGCAGCTTTATTCGGCATTGGAACCGCGATCGCCTTAGGTGCCGCAAGTCCAGGCCCAAGCTTTGTTATGGTGGCTCGCACAGCGATTGCTAGGTCACGACCCGATGGCATATATGCTGCCTTTGGAATGGGCATTGGTGGGTTAGTCTTTGCAATTGCTGCTTTACTTGGATTGCATGGACTGCTGTTTGCTATTCCATCTCTTTATTGGGCACTTAGGGTTATAGGAGGTCTGTATCTTGCATACTTAGGCCTACGTATTTGGGTAGGTGCAAAAAAACCGCTCATTAGCGATACGATTGACTCAGCTTCAAGGTCCACAACCGCTATCCAATCTTTTGCGTTGGGGCTTACTACTCAAATCAGTAACCCTAAAACTGCTGTTGTATATGCTAGTGTTTTTGCCGCTTTTCTACCGATCGAGTCATCACTTGTGTTCAATTTCGGTGTTGCGGGTCTCGTCTTTACGATCGAAACAGTCTGGTACACCTTGGTTGCCCTTGTTCTTTCCTCCAATGTCCCTCGAAGAGTCTACTTGCACTACAAGTCTTGGATCGACCGAGCAGCAGGGGGCATGATGATTGCTTTAGGCTTTAAGCTCGCTGCATCTACTAGACAGTCATGATCGATTGCGGAGCACGCTAACAAATCGTTGGGCAGCTTTGTTTTTAGGTGTTGACGGTGGTTTAAAAGTAATCTGTTTGGTGTTCAAGATTAAGCAAATTAGAAGTGATCAGTTAGACAGCGGTTTATGGTATTGATTAAGTCGCAAAGTGGAGAGAAATTAGTCAAAATTGCAAGCACGCTTTTGAAAGGTGAGATACACTGATCGAACGATTCGATTGTTGTGGCAGTCTAACATTCAAGTTGTTTGCAAGGAGCTTTCTAGTGAGTGAGCGAAGATTTATTACACAGGGAGAGGGGCTACCCCAGTGGTCGATGCCAATCAGCCATGCGGTTGTCGTAGGTAATGTATGCTACGTCAGCGGTCAAGTTTCTGTTGATATTTCTGGACAATATGTACCTGGTTCTGCGCGTGAAGAGGCAGAGCGTTCGTTTGCTAACTTTTTTGCTGCTGTCAAAGCGGCTGGGTTTTCACCCCATGAAATCGTCTTCGTCGATATTGCTTTTGTTGACCTTGCTGATCTGAATGAGGTAAACGCCTTGTTCGCCGATCTTTTTCCAGAGGGCAAACGACCTGCTAGAACGATTTACCAGGCAGCAGCATTGCCATTCAATAGCAAAATCAAAGTAATGGGAACTGCTGTAAAAAATGAATAGCGTGAGCGCGATTAAATCTTAGTGATCGAATTGAGTTGAAGTGCAGATCAACCGCCCAAAAATTTGGTTTCAGCGAAATAAGTCGGTCTTTTTCTTAAAGTTCGAGAGGCGATCTGTGCCCGCTGAACTGTACCGTTAAACCCCGATCGCGCCCAGCATTTGCAACGTCGCCCGCGTCGCCGGGGTCAGCCCCGTAGCCCCGCTCAAATTCATGCCCTCATAAAGCCGCTTCGCAATCAGCACCCGCAAACAGTCCCCCATCGCCGCATCCCAAATTCGCACCGTCTGGTCTTGAGAGCCGGTAGCAATGGCACCCCCATCCGCACTAAACGCCAGCGACGACACCAGGTGCTGGTGCCCCTCGCAAATCTGCAAACAATCCCCCGTCGCCACATCCCAAATGCGCATGGTGTGATCGTGGGCGGCGCTGGCCAAGCGCGTACCGTCTGGGCTAAACGCCACCGCAAACACCCAGTTGCGGTGGCCCCTGAGCACCTGAATGCAATCTCCCGTCGCCACCGACCACAGGCGAATCGATTGATCGGTGCTGCCGCTAGCCAGAGTGCGCCCGCAGGGGCTAAACGCCACCGACCACACCCGACTATCGTGGCCCGTCAGAGTTTTGAGCAGCTTGCCCGTAGCCGTTTCCCAAAGGCGAATGGTCTGGTCGGCTCCGCAGCTGGCGAGCAAGCTGCCATTGGGGCTAAACGCCACGCCGAGCACCTTGGCGGTGTGCTGGCTCAGGGTATGCAGGCAGCGGCCCGTGGCGCAATCCCACAGTTTGACCGTGCAGTCGGCGCTGCCAGTGGCCAAAATTGCGGCGCTGGGGTGAAACGCGATCGCATTAATCCAATCCCCATGGCCCTGCAACACCTGAATGCAATTCCCCGTTGCCACCTCCCACAGCCGCGCCGTGCAGTCGGTGCTGCCGCTGGCCAGAATTTGACCGTCGGCGCTAAAGGCCACACCGTAGACAAAATCGCCGTGGCCGCTCAGGGTTCTAAGTGGCTTTCCGGTGCGCCAATCCCACAGCACCACGGTTTTGTCGTTGCTGCCGCTAGCTAAATAGCGCCCGTCCGGGCTAAAGGCCACCGGCAGCGCCCAGTCGGTGTGGCCCTCCCAGGTGCGCAGGCAGTGGCCGGTGGCGATATCCCACAGCTTCACCGATTGGTCGAGGCTAACCCCCACCAGTCGGTGACCGTCGGGGTGTACCGCCACCGCGCACACCTCGTTCTGATGGCCGTGGAGGGTTTGCAGGCAGGTATCGGTATGCCAGTCCCAGAGCTTAATGGTGCGATCGCCGCTGCTGCTGATCAGCCAGTCTTCCGTGGGGCTAAAGGCAACGCTGTAGACGCTGCCGTTGTGGCCGCTGTAGGTAGCCAGGCAGTCCCAGCTGCGGCAGTCCCAGAGTTTGAGGGTGCCGTCCAGCAGCTGCCCGTCACGGCTAAAGGCGAGGGAGTGCACCCAGCCGCTGTGGCCTTCTAGAGTGCGTAAGTGCTCTCCAGTCGCGGCATTCCAGAGGTGGATTTGGTGGTCGGCTCCGCCGCTGGCTAACAGAGTACCGGGATAGGCGATGGCGTGAGGGGCAAAGGCGAGCGATCGCACCCAGTCCCCGTGCCCCACCAGGGTTTGAGTGCAGGTGCCCGTCAGCACATCCCAGAGTTTGACGGTGTTGTCGCCCCCGGCGCTGGCCAGGGTTTGACCATCTGGGCTGAAGGCGATCGCAAACACCTCATGGCCGTGGCCGGTTAGGGTTTTTACCGCGATACCATCCTCAGCCGTCCATAGGCGAATCGTCTGGTCGGCCCCGCAGCTAGCAATCAGCCGACCATCTGGGCTGTAGGCTACGGCCCGCACCCAGTTGTGGTGCCCCCGGCAGATCAGCAACAGCTGCCCCGTTTGGCTATCCCACACCCGCACCCGACAGTCGGTATCACCTGTAGCGATCCATTGGCCATTGGGGCTAAAGGCCGCCGCCAGCACATTGCCCAACGATTCTGTAAACACGCAGTGGGCCAGGTCGGCCCCGGCAAAGTTGACCCCGTGCAGCTTCACATCCTGCAAGTAGGCCTGCCACACCGTCAGCCTTGAAAAGTCGTAGCCTGTGATATCAATCGGCAGTTGCAGCAGCAAATTTAGGCTATTGCCCCCGGCGTAGCCCATCGACTGAGGCGTGCCGCCCCTTAGCGAATGCAGCAATTTCTGAATAGCGGTGGCGATGCCCGCTGCGCTGCCCAAGCGGTTGATCAACTGGTCGGCAATGGGCTTAAGAATCAAATTGACCTGGGTTTCGCGCACATAGTCTTTAGCCTCGGCTTTGGTCAGCGCGTGACTGATGAATAGTTTGGGAGTCTGCCCAGCCACCTCCTCGGCAATGCGGTCAATCAGCTGGCTAATCACATATTCCATCACCACCGGCTGCTGGGTGAGCCCGTCGGCGTTGCGCTCCACCAGCGATCGCCGCTGCAGTGAGTTCAGCGATTCCCACAAATCGCGGGGGGGCACGTAGGTCAATAGGTCGGCCTGAAGGTCAGCAGTGGCCGAGGGCTCGCGGTTAATGGCTAGCCAATACATAGCGGCTTTTTCTAACTCGGTTAGCCGCTCAAAGTGCTGGTCGAGCAAGTCGCGAATGTCGTCAAAGAGAAAGCCGCCCTGCTGCGAAACCGCCAAAAACTGGGCAATGTCGCCGTCAAAAAAATCACGAATGGATGAGGCCACAATCTTCAGCGCCAGGGGGTTGCCGCTGTAGCGATCGGCCAGCGCCTGCCACTGGGCTTCGGTGGCCTGAAAGCCACCCTTGGTGTTAAACAGGGCGCGACTGTCGGGCGGCTCTAGGCCAAAAAGCTGGAGCGATCGCACCGGCAGCGTTTCCCCCTCAAAGGCCGCCAGCCCCTTTGGCTTCTCCCGCGAGGTGACAATCACACAGCTCTGGTGGGCAGTCTCGGCTATACAGCGCAGCACCTCGCCATAGCCCTCAAAGCCAGGTCGGTAGCGGCCAGTGCGATCGCCGCCCTGCAAAATCGACTCAGCATTATCCAACAGCACCAGACAGCACCCCTGGCGCAGGTAGTGCAACAGTCGCCCCAGCCGCCCCTCCAGCGTCGTCGGCAAATCTCGCTCCTGCTGCCGCGACAGCGATTGGATTAGATCCGCCAGAATATCTACCGGGGAGGGGGCATTGCGCAGCGATCGCCAGAGGACGTGGGAGGGT
>NZ_JADEXE010000172.1 GCF_015207265.1 Nodosilinea sp. LEGE 07298
CCCCCACCCATTCCCCTGGTTTTTTGCCCCCCGACGATTGGTGACCCAGAGGCGCGGTCCAGCTGTGGCCTGATTGAGTTTTTCCCAGACCTGATTCTGCGCTTCGATCCCAATGGCAACATTCTGGAGGTCCAAGAATCCATAGACCCAGACTTGAGGCTGATCGGTTGTACCGTAGGCCAACCGATGACGGAGTGCTTCGATGCCAGCTTTATTATCAATCTGTTTAGCTACAGCCAGCGAGCCACCAAAGCGCGATCGCTACAAAGTTTTGAGTCGGTGTTGACCCTAAAGGACCAGCAGATCTTCTGCGAGGTCAGGCTGGTGCCCGCCGATCGGGGTGAACGTGTAGCCATTATTCGCAATATCACCGAGCGCAAGCGTCTGGAGCAAGCGCTGCTGGCCGATGCCATTCACGACAGTCTAACGGGCCTACCCAACCGCAGTGTTTTTATGGAAAAGGCCGCCCGTGCCGTTGCGCTTAAAAAGAGCAGCACTGCCTATAACTTTGCGGTGCTGTTTGTTGACCTTGACAACTTTAAGGTAGTAAATGACAGCCTGGGCCATCTGGTGGGAGACCAGCTGCTGATCGACATTGCCCTCAAGCTTAAGGAGGGGCTGCGCTCCTACGATACCGTGGCTCGGCTGGGGGGCGACGAGTTTGCCATTCTGCTGCACAACATTCCCTCAGTGGCGATCGCTATTGAGGTGGCCAACCAGATCCAGCAGAGCCTAGCCATACCCCTGTGGATCGATAACCGCGAGGTGTTTTCTAGCGCCAGCATTGGCATTGCCTTTAGCGATGGCGAGTACGACAGCGTTGAGGCTATACTGCACCACGCTGACCTGGCCATGTACCGAGCCAAGGCCGCCGGGCGATCGCAGTATGCCGTGTTTGACCCCGCCCTAGACAACTGACTAACGCCCGGCTCCCCTCTCACTGGCTGACCAGGCTTAGGGCTGGGGCCTCTACCCTAGGCGTTTGCATGGGATCGTAGCCCAGCTGCTCGCTAATGCGCTGACGGGCTAAGGCCCGATATTCCCAAAAGTGCTCTCCAGCCGCGCACAGGCCCAGATACATGTTCAGCATCTGCGGTTTGCGGCTCAGGATAATCCAAAGCTGGTGCCAGAACTGGCGGCGAATCTCGGCGCGGCGAATGCCTTGATGCCAAATAATCTGGGCAAACAACGGCAGCCCTTTACGCAACGGGAACTGCATGGTCTGCTGACGGTGCTGGGGCGATCGTATCTTGAGACACTGCTGCAGGCAGCGGTTTAGATAGCGGCTCGGCTCATAGAGCTGCCAAAATCCATCCACATAATCTTGAGCCAGCTCTGCTACCGGGCGGGTGGGGATAAAGTTCATCAGGGTGTTTTGGTCGCCAGTGGGGTGGCTACCGTCATCGAGCAGCCGCTGCTCTTGCTTGAGCCGATCCCAGAGAGCGGTGTTGGGCAGGGCTTGCAGCAGGCCCAGCATGGGTTGGGGAATGCTGGTTTGCTCAACGAAGGCCTGAATGCGATCGCCTGCCCCCGATCGCTCACCATCGAAGCCCAAAATAAACCCTGCGTAGATCAGCATGCCCGCCTCGTTGATTTTGCGGCAGGCGTCTACCAGCGGGTTGCGCGTATTTTGCATTTTGCGCGTTACCTGCAGGCTGTCCTGGTCGGGGGTTTCAATACCGAGAAAGACGGCGTAAAACCCAGCTTCGCTCATCAGCTGCAGCAGTTCGTCGTCTTCGGCCAGGTTGACCGAGGCTTCGGTGATAAAGGTAAACGGATACTGGTGCTCCTGCATCCAGGGAATTAACTCGCGCAAAAAGCGCTTGACGTTGCGCTGGTTGCCAATGAAGTTGTCATCGACAATAAACAGCGAGCCGCGCCAGCCCAAATCGTAGAGGGTTTGCAGTTCGGCTAGGGCCTGCTCAGGCTCTTTGGTACGGGGCTTGCGGCCATAGAGCGAAATGATGTCGCAAAATTCGCAGTTAAACGGGCAGCCGCGCGAAAACTGCATGGCCATCATCAGGTAGGCATCGCGCTTGAGCAGGTCGAAGCGGGGCAGCGGGCTGTGGGTGACATCGGGCTTTTCAAGAGAGCGAAAAGTACCCTCGGTTTCGCCACGCTCCAGGGCTTCTAGAAACTGCGGAACGGTCATTTCGCCTTCGTCTAAAACCAAGAACTGAGCGCCCGCATCCAGGGCATCTTGAGGTACAGATGTGGGGTAAGGACCACCCACCGCAACCCGCTTGCCCAGCCGCACCGCTTTTTGAATTAGCGCCTGAAAGTCTGGCTTTTGCACCAGCATGGCGGAAATAATCACCAGGTCACACCAGTCCCAGTCGGTGTCAGTTTCGGGGGTGACATTGCGATCGCGAAAGCGAATTTCCCAGTCGGCAGGCAACAGCGCCGCCACCGTAATAATCCCCAGGGGTGGAATGGTGGCCTTGAGCCCGGCCAGCTGCATAAAGCGATCGTAGGACCAGAAGGACTGGGGGAACTTAGGGTAGAGCAAAAGTGCTTTCATAGTCTTTGGGGGTGATCCTTCAGTGTTTAAGATGGTCGCAACGTGATGTCAATACATCCAAAATTCTGCTGATCAAAAACCTTTTTAATAGATAATTCGATGCTGGGTAATAACCACAGTGCGTTCGTCGTAGCTAGACCAGGGGCGATCGCGTCCTCAGACCAGCCCTACCCATCAACTTCCAGAAGATGGCTTAAAGCATTGAACGATAGTAACATGAGGCTTTTTTTACATCACCTAGAGCGTTGATCTGTGTAATGCCTTCGGGGCTATTTAAGTATTTCTGGCCCTAGAACAATTGGTGCCATCATAGGAAACTACTACTGCATAAAAACAATGGTTGCCCCCGTAGAATAGGAGGCACCGCAGCTGTAATCACCTATCAAAAGGTAGAAGCGAGCAGCAAATGGAAATACCTGTTAAAGAATGAAAATAATGGCTGCCTTGCCACAGAAAAATTTTCAGAAGGGATATAGTGCCCTAAGGTAAAAATTCACGTCGAGACTGGATTGGGTAAAGGGTAGTTGTTTACCCCTAGAATAAGTAGATAGCCTCAAACAATCAGCGTTCTGATCAAGGTACAGCAAAATTTCCAGCGCTTTAGGGCTACGTTTAATTAGGCTCATCTACTCATAGCCAGGCTGCGTTCCAAAGCGTAGCTATGCTGTAGCCTCAAGATTTAGAGAATTTAATCGTAGCGTTTAGGATCTTTCTTTTTCTTTTTAGTCTCGCTAGAGTCTGTCTTCGGTTTTTTAGTTTCTTTATTGCTTTTCTTTTCCTTGCCCATAGTTCTGTACCGGTTAAAGATTTAGCAAAAATTGATTGCAGCTAGCCAGCTTTAGCTTGGGGGCTAACGACCTAGGTAATGGGCTGGGCTGAACGGGTCGCTGTAGAACTTGTTTGAAACTCTAGGCCATCCATCCTGGCTGCCTCGCAGCGGGTAGCGCCGTCGCTGTGAATAGCTTCATTCTAGTGGGTGTTGGCTGAAATTACCCGATAATCGACCCACCCTAGAGCTATTACTCATTTAAACGTCTACCCATACGTTCATTTCAGTTAGATCTATCTGACCAAACTGAGTGGCGAAGGCGACATCGGCGGCATCTCGACCGTAGGCAACGGTAATGCGGTTGCCCCTGGGCATGGACTGAGTGGGGTCAAAGGTATACCAGCGATCGCCCACAAAGGCTTCAAACCAGGCGTGCATGTCCATTGGGTCGAGCTGGTGCAGATAGCCCACCACCATCCGGGCTGGAATCGTCAGACTGCGGCACAGAGCCATGCCTAAGTGCACAAAATCACGGCAGACGCCCACGCGCGTTTTTTCGGTGTCTACCGCAGAGGTAGACGCATTGCTGGTGTCGTAGCGGTACTCAATGTGGCTGTGAATCCAGTGGCGAATCGCTTCGACCTGGTCGTAGGCAGACTCAATATCGCCGACAATCTGGCTCGCTAATTCACCCAGCACATCGGCCTGGCAGTAGCGACTGGGCAAGAGAAACTGCAGCGTATAATCTGGCAAGTCTTGTACCGGCACAAACGCCGCTCCGGGTTGGACATCGATCGCATCGGCGGTGTCCACCGTCACGGTGCTCTTGATTCGCAGCTGGCCCTCAGGGGCTAAAATCCGCTGACACAGGTTACCGTAGCTATCGGTATAGTCAGCAATCGGCACGTTAGGGTTGAGCTGGTAGTCGGCGGAAATCACCTGCTGCGCGGCCCCACTGCGCGGCCGCAGCATCAGAATCAGCGGTGCAGGCTCGGTCGCCTCATACAAAAGCTCGCACCCGGCATTTAGTCGCATTGGCTCTCCTGGTAATAACCCTAGGATACGATAGGGTCAAGCGGTATCTGCGATCGCACAGACAGAACTCAACCTGTCTTACAAAATGTGGCTATTTTTTGGTCTACACGATTTTGGCAAAGGCAGTTGTAGCGATGGCCATTGCGCTTAGGACACCTCACTGGCACTGGCAAAAATTGGGACGGCGCGCTGGCGTGTAGCCAGCGCGCCAGAGAGTTGTGCAGAATGTTTTAACCGATCTCGCAATGTTAATTAATAAAAAGGCTAAAGCCCATGGCGTTAACTAAGGCCATGGGCTTAAAATTGCTCGACTTTGATGGCAAAAGCTAGAGTAATCAGTCACCCTAGCTCAGCTACATACATTGCAGCTATACAACGGGGTTCCAGCTAACTTCGGTAGTGGGCAGCGTAGTAACGCCTTCTACTAAGTCTGTGCCATCCATTAACCACAGCGCATTTTCGCCAGTGGATGGGTTATGCCACAGAAGATCTAAGCTGCCATCCTGGTTAAAGTCAGCGGATCCTTTAGCTTGCCAGACGGTCTCAGCGGAGGTGGTTGTGCGCGCATCAACAAAGTTAGTTCCATCCATTTCCCAGAAGGCATTGGCCCCGGTGATGCGATTTTCCCAGAAAATGTCGACCTTGCCATCTTGGGTGAAGTCGCCTACGGCCCCTACCTCCCAATCGAGACCTGCATTGAGAGTAATAAACTCTCCCGAGACAAAGTTAGTGCCATCCATAAACCAGACTGCAAGCTCACCGGTGTTGGCGTTGCGCCAGAGAATGTCATCTTTGCCGTTGTTGTTAAAGTCGCCAGATTCAACTACCTTCCAGCCAGAAGCAGCATCATTAGGCAGAAGAGCACCAGTCTCAAGGTTAACCCCATCCATGAGCCAAACGGCGGCCTGGTTGGTAACTTTGTTCTGCCAGACTAGGTCAGGATTGCCATCGCCATTGAGGTCACCTAAGGCCTTAATGTCCCAATTGACGTCAGATATGACTGGGGAAAGAACATCACCCCCAGCAAAGTTGATATTATCCATCAACCAGAACACTGACTCACCAACGTTTTGATGCCGCCAGAAGATATCGACAGAACCGTCACCGTTGAAGTCAGAGGTAGCGTTAAACTTCTCGACGCTTTCGCTGGTGGGCGCGCTTGTCAACGACTCGGCGGTGCCCTGGCCATCCACGTAGCTGACCGCTACCTGCAAGAACTGATTGACCTGGCCGTTGCGGGGGCTAAAGTTGACGCCGGTTGCGCCGTCAATATTGCTCCAGGTGCTGCCATCACTAGACTGCTGCCACTGGTAGCTCAGGGTACCTAGGCCATCGAGATCGACCAGGGTAGAGGTGTTTGCGGTCAAGATTTGACCCTGGGCGACGGTGCCGTCAATGGTGACGCTACCAGTAGGCGAATCGTTGACGTTGGTAACGGCACTGGCCGTGGCATTGCTGAAGACTGATTCAGCGGTACCGCCGAGGTCGGTGTAGCTTACCTGCGATCGCACCAATTGGCCAACCTGATCTTGAGTAAGGGTAAAGGTACTGGCAGTAGCCCCAGCAATAGCTGCCCAGGTAATGCCATCGCTAGATTGCTGCCACTGGTAGTTTAAGGTACCTAAGCCATCAAGGTCTCCCAGAGTAGAGGTGGCGGTGAGCAGTGAACCCTGCTCTGCTGTACCGCTGATGGTCACGCCGCCCGTGGGTAAGCTGTTTACGCTAACAACCGTACCCGAAGACGAGGCAGAACCACTCTCGCCATTGGCGTTAATAGCGATAACTTGCAGGTTACGGGTAGTAGTATCGGGTGCTGTGGACGTGTTCTCAAAGGTAATTTGCTGGGCAATGGCAGCTATCACAGCATCATTTACCGCTGTGCTTGAAACCAGCCGCACATTATCGATGTACAAACTAGCACCTAGGGCCAGACCACCAGTCTTATCGTAGGAGCCACCCACAAACTCGAACTGGTAAGCACCAGTGGTACTGATAACGGCACTAGCCTCATTAAAGGCCTGAGTATCACCTCTTTGTGCAAACAAGCGACTACGGGTATCATCTCCGGTGCCAAAGATGCTATCGCCACCAGCACCTACCAAGAAGCCGAACACCTCATAGGCATCGCTACCATTCTGAGCCGCCCAATCTAAGGTAATGCTGTCGCCAGTAAACGCTTGGAAGGTGTTGCTGCGCACATAGGGGCCATGTAACGAGCCGTTACCAGTAGGGCTATCATTACCAGATGGACCGCTGATATTACCATTGCTGACTAATTGCAGAGCATAGTTCCCGGTACTGACGACCGAGGATTGAACAACAACGCTATACGATGCGCTTGGGTTAGTTCCTAAAACAATGGTGCCAGTCCCGGTAACAGAGCCACCACCAAAGGTATAAGGAATGGTCTGCCCATTAAGATTTTGAACAGAACTGTAGTTTTGATTAAAGGCCGTCCAACCGGTTAGGTCGTTGGTTTCAAAACCAGAGTTAGTCAGCGGGCTAGCAAAGTTGATTACTAAGTCTTTGCCGTTTGTGCCGTCGAGCACGGCGTCGATAGAGCCGATGCGATCACGGCCGCTGCCGTTGCCCAGATAAACATCTACACCCACGACCGAAATTGCCCCAGCTGCATTAGGCGTGGCAGAACTGGTAAGGGCAAGTTGGTCAGCGCTGGTGCCGTTGGTTAGGTCAAAGCGCAAACTACCGTCGTTGTAGTTGACTGTACTTGCAAAGTTAATGCTGTTATCAATGACAATCGGGCCTGTGCCCTCTGTAAACGTGAAGCTATCTAGCCCAGAAACTGTTACGGCAAAAACACCGTTGTAGGCTACCATAGCTGCGGTATCAAAGACAGCAGTATTAGTAGGGGTAGCCACCTGCCTATTCAAGTTCCAGCTTCCCCCTTGGCTGGGGTTGCCTACTTTGGTCGTGCTGGCACCAATGGATGCTCCCGTGAGGGTGTGCAGTGTCTCAATAAACTCTTCTCCCGCATCTCCGGCGGCGATGTTGCAGCCATAGAGCAGCAGGGTAGAGGCTGAGTTTTGACCCGAGAACCACGACTTTAGCGCTTGGGTGTGGGTCTCTAGGTTAGTTAGATCGAGCTGCGCGTTACCCAAGAACAAAACACCTGGGGCCCCGTGGGAAATGAGATGGACGGTGCTGGCAGGATAAACCTTGAGGTAATCGGTAATTTGGGCAATACCATTAGTATCGGGAACCAACACCTGGACAGCCACACCAGGCAATACACCATCTACAAGGTGTTGAACGTCGCTAACATTGGCGTCAATAAAAACAACGGACTGAGCAATACGAAGCATAGTGTACTCCTAATGAGATGGGTAAAATTTTGATTTTTGCTGGTGTTAAACGAGCAATCAAGGCGTTGGAAAACCAACAGCTAATGAAGCTGATATAACAACACTGCAAATCAAAAACGAATGCAGGCAAAAAATTTCCTTGGGGGAAAATTCAATTTCTCCCAAAGAAAGTCAAACGGCTTGACAGAATTAGTTAGCAGGCTTTGCCTCGTTTGCGGTGCGTTAAGGCTACTAAAAAATTGAAGTGAATTAAGCCGATTTAGTGTAGAGCTAGTTTTTTAGAGTACTACAAAGCAACTTGAGGAATGATGAAGTTCTTGTTGTTTGAGTAATCGAAGTAAAAAGTTTGTAGCTCAGCAAATCAAAGCCTGGAATGTGCCAACAGACTTAAATGATAAATCTGAACGAAGATAGGTCGGGCTTGAAACATACGTGGATCCGTTCCGAAAAGTGAACTAGACAACAGGAGAGGAAACGGCTGTTTGGAGATATGCTCTGCTGAAACCAAATCCCTCTTAGTGAATGTGCCCAGTTCTCTCCAAAAAATCTCGGGCACTTGCCGATATTACAAATCGAAACTCAAGCCCTGTGCGTAGCCCATCTCGGCGCTTCCTTTGCGCCTCTGACTTCAAGCCAAAACACAGGCCTCGGTTAAGCGTTGTCGGCATTGTTGGGCGGGTAGTTACGCAGCGTTTGCACATAACTGGGGTCTTGGGTACCCAGCAGCCGATCCCAAAAGGTGAAGTACAGCCCGTAGTGCAGGGTATATCTGAGGTGGTGCACAGAGTGGTGGGCCGGGCCAATCACCCATCGCCCTAGCCAGTGGTGCGGAAAAACCGTCGGCAGGCGATCGGGGCCTAGGTGATTGAGTACGGCCCACAGGGTCATGGTGATCATCACAGCAAGCACGGTGACAATGTGCAGCGGCAGCACAAAGACAATGCCGACCAAAAAGATAGCCTGAACGACGGCTTCTAGGGGGTCAAAGGCAAAGGATGTCCAGGGGGTGGGATAGCGCGATCGGTGGTGCCCCTGGTGTAGCCAGGCAAACAGTTTGGGGTGATGAAACAGTCGGTGGGTGAAATAAAAGTAGGTATCTTGCAGCACCAGCGCGGCGGCATAACTGGCCCCTAAGTACCACAGCCCATAGTCTTGCGGATTGACGTAGAGACGGGTTGCGCCGTCGTGGTAGGCGGAGAGAACAAAGGCGGCGGCCAGGGCAAACACTGCCGCCGCGATCGCAGAAAGCTTGATGTCGTGCCAAATCGTAGGCCAGGATGGTGACTGCCGTTTGGGACGGCTAAACGCTCGGCCAACAGGCGAATAAAAAACCCAGTAGGTAATTCCCGCCACTAGAAAATAGCGACAGAGAATTATTCCCCACAGGGCGATGCTGTAAAACTCGAAGGAGCGTTCTTTCAAGCGGTTTAGTTCCTTACCGTGCTGTTTTTGCGCTTACTAGTGCATAGTGAAGCAATTTTTGATGGGGTGGGTATAAATTCTCTCGGTAGGGGTAGTGATGTTGGCTACAAGCCCAGTTGAGCTGCCGATTACCTCTCCTAATTGGGCAGGCGATCGCATGTTGATTGTGGGCAGCGGCTTGACCAGCGGCCCCCTGCCCATCGATCGCCTCTGGCTGGCTACGGGCCTATCAATGGTGAGCACTGGCCCCTGCTAGCGGATGTGCGGGCGATCTATTTCATTGAAGTGGTCAACGGCCTGCCGGTGCTGGATGGGCACCGGCGCTGGTCGGGGGGCAATCTGTTTATGATAGGTGGAGCAACAGCGCTGCAACTAGGGCCGGTGGCGTGGAACCTGTTTAAGGGTAGGTTGGCGAGCGATCGCATCGTTCCGGCTCTGGTCAAAACGAGCCTTGGACTATCGAGTTGTACCGCAAACCCTCCGCCCAACCCCTAACACCCGCTATCCAAACCCAACACCTTTATTTGTAGGAACCTCAACTCGCTATTCAAACAGATTCCCCAATTGATGGCAGGTTTGCTCAATGCTGGCCAGGCTACCGGGGTTTACAAGCCCAAAATAGTCAAAGCTGTGCACCTGATTTTGCTGGGTGGCCTTGAGCTGGCTCCAGAAGGGTTCCCCCTTAAGCTGATTGAGCAGGTCTTCGCCTGCATCGACAATCAATAGAGCCTCGGGGTTGGTGTCCAACACTTTTTCTTCTGGCAGAGTGATGTAACCCTCGAACGGGCTTTCGCCTTGGAGATCGGCGGCGACGTTCTCTATATTAAATTGTGCGAGGAAGTCTCCGGCCCAGCTGGTTTTATTAGGGGCCAGTAGGGGCTGGCGGCTCACCAGTACCAGGGTAGTGAGGCTAGTATCTGGGGCTTCTGCCAGGCAAGCGTTATAGCGATCGAGCAGGGGTTTGGGGTTAGCCTCAACTGTGGCCGCAAGGGACTCTGTCAGTGCCCGCAGATCGGCCCAGCTGTTTACCTCGGTGGTGAGGGTAGGGGTGCCCAGTTCCTCTAGGCGTTGCAGGGTGCGATCGTGAAACCCCGCTGCGCCAATCACCAGGGTGGGCTCCAGGGCCACAATTTGCTCTAGGTCAGGTTCGGTGCGTCCTTCGCTGACGGCGGGTAAGCCCTCAAACCGAGCATCATCCCGCAGCAGTGCATTGCCAGGAATGCCCACCAGGGCATCGTCATCGAGGGTCTGCACCAGGTCAGCACTGAGGGAGGTGAGGGAGACGATGCGGTTCTCGGTCGCCTCGGCTGAGCCCGCCCTCACGGGATCGGCTTGGCTGCTACAGGCGGCGAGGGGGAGGAGAATGAGAGGGAGAAGAAGGGGGAGTTTCATGGATGGATAAGTGGGTGGGTAAGATGCTGTGGATTGCCAAAGCAACGCAGTTGGCTGTCAACTACGTTGTAGTTACACTGTCGGTACTGTTGGGATGGATGAGCTAGGCTTTGAATGAGACGAGCGAAAAGCGGATGCCAATCTTGCCAAGCATGGGATTAGCTTTGATGAAGCCACCACGGTTTTTTGTGATGAAAATGCCCGTGTAATTTTTGACCCTGATAGCTCATTCAAGGAAGATCGGTACCTGATTTTAGGAACGAGTGAACTATCGCGATGGTTATTGGTGTGTCATGTGTATCGCCGGAATGAAGAAGAGGTGGTGGACTATTTCAAGGATCTGGCCAAGGAGGCTGGAATTCCCTACCAAAGCCTAATCAATTTGTACTTGCAGGACTGTGTTAAGTCACGGCGGAAGTTGTCTTTGGAATGGGTAAAGTAGGGTGCCTATGCAGTTAGGGTTAGGACTTTGGTGGCCAATCCTGCGCCGCAATGCACCACAGTTTCCAAGGGCTGCCCTGATCAAAATCGATAGTTTAACCCCAAGCGCACATTCGTGCCGGCCTGACTGAACTGGGAAATGGCTTCGTTGTTGGGGCGATCGCGCACTTCAGAATACTGGTAGTACTCGGTATTCAGCAGGTTGTAGAGCCCGAGATTGATCCCCAGAGCGGGGGTGACGTTGTACGCCCCGATCAAATCTACTAGAGCGTAGGCGTCGGGCACAAAGTTGGTATTGCCCTCGGGCACTCGGGCGCGACCGACAAAGGTGCCCAGCAGCTCGGCCCGCCACTGGTTCTCGGGGGCCTGGTAGCGCAGGCCCGCCACGGCGCTGAAGGGGTCCACCGTGTTGAGGGGTTGATTTGTGCTCAAGTCATCGCCCTGGGCCAAGGCGAGGCTGGCCAGCAGGCTAAAGCCGCTGGGGCTGGGGCTAAAGCGATATTCACCGCCAAATTCGACGCCGTAGATGCGAGCACGGCCAATGTTGATCGCCTGAAACTGGCTGACTCTCTGGGTTGGCGAGCAAAAGGCAGCGGCGATCAGGCAGCGGGTGCCCACCTGCTGTTCGGTGGCGATGAAGTTGTTATAGGTGTTGTAAAAGCCAGTGAGGCGGGCATTCCACTGGGGAAAGGTGCCCCGCACCCCCACTTCAAAGCTGTTGCTCGACTCGGGCTGGAGATTGGGGTTAGAGAGGGTTTCATACTTAAAGAAGGCCCCGGCCAGGTTGGTGAAACTGCCCGTGATCTCGCTGTAGAGCGGTGCCCGAAAGCCCCGCGCATACTGGCTGTAGAAGGAAATTTCGGGGGTAACATCGTACAGCACCGCCAGCCGGGGCGACAGGGCCGACGCGGTCAGATCCACCGTTTGGCCGCGAAAGATGCCGTCGTCGATGGTTTGCAGGTCGTAGTGGTCAAAGCGCAGTCCAGCGATCACGTTCAGCGGCCCGATCGCAATTTCGTCCTGCAAATATAGGCCCAGGCGCAGGGTATCGGCGTCGGCAAAGTCTTTGATCGGAAAGATCGAGTCGGCCCCAGTGCCAAAGACGTTGGTGACGGCTCCAGTGACCAGGTTGGTCTGGATGCGATCGCGCGGCCTGGAGTTAAAGGTCTGTGACACATCTACCCCGTAGGTGAGGCGGTGATCGACGTTACCGGTGGCAAAGTCGCTGCGCAACTGCACCTCGCCGCCGTAGGTGTTGGTGATGAACTGGTTGTTGCTGTTGCGGCGCACGGGGGAACCGGCAAACCCCGGCCCGGTGCCTGTGGGCCGCACCTCTTGCACCACTTCGGTCGTGTTGGCCACCTGGTAGTAGATCTGCCCCCGAGCAAATTGCAAGAATGACTCGCTGTCAAGGTCGTCAAACTCATAGGACAGGCTGAGGCGGGTGCGATCGATTTGGTTTTCGCCGCTAGAACTTAGGGCCAGAGGGTCGACGTTGCCGGGGGCCAGCCCGTAGGCGGTGCGACGGTTCACATCTTCGAAAATCAGGCTGAGGGAGCTGACCTCGTCGGGGAAATAGACCACGTTGCCGTAGAGGTTGGTATCGCCAATGTCGATGCTGTCGGTAAACCGGGATGGAGCAAAGTTGCTCAGCTCGCGCCCGTCGCGGCGGCTCAGCACAAACACGCTCTCTAGATCCTCATTTCTAAGGGCAATGCGCGCTGCCGATTCCAGGCCGCCCACGGCACTGCTGTAGGTGCTAAACACATCCCCGGCCACGGTATCGTCTGGCCCCAGTAGGTCGCTAGGTTGCAGCGATCGAAAGCTGATTACCCCGCCGAGGGCATCGCTGCCGTAGAGGGTGGAGGCGGGGCCACGCAGCACTTCCACCGCTTGTAGGGTGGCAAAGTCAACGTAGTCACCCCGCCCTACCCGAAAGCCGCGCGGTGGCGCATTGCCAAAGGAAAACTGGTCGGGCAGGCGAATGCCATCAAGCTGAAACAGAATGCGATTGCCCCCAATGCCGCGAATGGTCACGTCCTGGGTGCCGTAGCGCTGGAGCGCCCCCGCCGCCGACACCCCCGGCTCGTAGCGCAGCAGGTCGTCGAGCCCCTGAATTTGGTAGAACTCAAAATCTTCCAGCTCAAATACGGTGACGGTGGCGGGCAGCGCGTCCACAGCGCGGGGGGTGCGGGTGCCTGTGACGGTAATGCGCAGCGTACCGCCAGAGGTGAATTCGACCTCGGGTAGATCGTCGGCGGTTTGGGCTAGGGTTTCAGGTGTTTGGGCTAGGGTGTCGGGTGTTGGGTATTGGGTTTCAGGGGTAGGTCGTAGGGCGGCGCTGGTGGTGGTGAGGGGTTCGATCTCTGAGAGCAGCGGGGGCGTGGGGCCAGGCTCAACGGCGGCAACCGGCTCATGCTCAGCCAGGGGTTGGGCCGGAGACTGATAGGAAGAATCGTCATCAGCTAGGTGAGATAGTTCACCAGATTCCCGCCCCTCATTAGGGTCTACAGACGCTGCATGGGCTACATCCCAGGGCAGCACTAGCAACAGTGGTGTGCTGCAGACAAGAAAAATTCTCAATAAAAATTGCTTAAGCATCTCTACACTCCTCACGGGAAAACAAAGGTTGTGGGTTAGCCCAAAAAAGCAGGAGCCAGAAACCGGGTTTTTGGGTCTAGGGCTGAGCTAAAGACGGCGGGCGATCGCTAAGAAAACTGGTCTCTGCACTCCGATCGCTAGCGGCGACAGGAAACACCTGCTGACCGAAGGGGGTAGCAAAAATCTCCACCTCCACCTGAAACACCTGTCGCAGGTTCTCAGGCGTCAGCACTTCAGCGGGCGGGCCGATTGCCCAGAGAAAACCCTGGTGCAGCATCGCCATGCGATCGCAGTACCTGGCCGCCAAGTTAATGTCGTGCAGCACGGTGATGATCGAGAGCGATCGCTCTCGGTTCAACCGCTTCAGCAGTTCCAGCAGCTGAAGCTGGTAGTGAATATCTAAAAACGTGGTCGGTTCATCGAGCAGCAGCACCTGGGGGTTTTGGGCCAGGGCCAGGGCGAAAAAGGCCCGCTGGCGTTCGCCGCCAGACAACTCGGCCACGGGGCGATCGCGGTAGGGTTCAATCTCCGTCCACTCCAGCGCCTGGGCCACCTGGTGCTGGCCCTCGGCGTCGAGATCCCACTGCCACCAGGGCTGGTGGGGCGATCGCCCCAGGCTAACCAACTGCTGCACGGTCAACCCCTCGGGTAGAGTTTGCTGCTGGGGCAACAGGGCTAGCTTTTGGGCCACCGCCGTGGGCGACAGACTGTGTAGGTCGCGATCCGCCAGCACAACGCTGCCACCTTGGGGTTTGAGCACCCGGCTGAGCAGCCGCAGCAGGGTAGACTTGCCCGAGCCGTTAGCCCCCACCAGGCACAGCCATTCCCCCGGCTCCACCGCCAGATTGACAGCCTGCACGATGGGGCGCTGATCGTAGCCACCGGACAGATTGCGGGATTCTAAAGGCATTTCAGCGTCCTCCTGCCAGGGTATTGCGGCGGTACAGCAGCCAGATAAACACGGGCGCACCCAAAAAGGCCGTCACCACCCCCACCGGTAGCTCCACCGGGCCAGCGCGCGCCACCAAATCGGCGGCCGCCAGCACCAGGGCACCCCCCAGGGCTGAAA
>NZ_JADEXE010000173.1 GCF_015207265.1 Nodosilinea sp. LEGE 07298
GAAGTGAGAAAAGGTGAGGGGGCTTCGCTGATTACTGACCCATTTGCAGAACATAGGTTTAAACCGATGATCAATCACTCCCTTCCGTTGGGTCCAGGGCGGCGGCACGACCCTGGTCGAGGGGGTCTGGGGGCGATCGAAAAGCCCCCAGCAGCAAATCTGGCTCTGAACCCCCAATCTCCCGCCATCACAGCCCAGGCCTCCATCAGACGATTAGAGCCATGACAGACGATCACTCAGTCACCGGGCACGAACTCTGGGCCTGGCGCGAAAGCGCTCGCCAAGCCGCCCAGACCGCAGGAGTCGAGGCGCGGGAAGTAGACTGGCTGCTGCTAGCGGTCGCCGATGTCGACGGGCTAGCCCTGAAGCTCGGCACGGTGCAGGGGCGATCGCAGGTCGCTATGCGCTACCCCCTAGCCGAGCTAGATCGACGCTGGCAGCAGCGGCTCACCCAGCGAGTGCCAGTGCAGTACTTGGTCGGTGAAACCCCCTGGCGCGACCTCACCCTGGCCGTCTCCCCAGCGGTACTGATCCCCCGACCCGAGACAGAATTGATGATCGACTTGGCGGCAGCGGCGATCGCCAACAGCCCAATCGGGGATCAGCTAGCGGCAGGCGTTTGGGTGGATATGGGCACCGGCAGCGGCGCGATCGCCCTGGGGCTGGCCCAAACCTTTTCTGCCGCCAGCATTTTAGCCGTCGATTTGAGCGCTGAGGCATTGGCGATCGCCGTCGAAAACGCGACTAGGGTGGGCCTACGCGATGGGCAAAGCCCGGCCCATGGGGGCCAACGCATTACCTTCTACCACGGCTCCTGGTTTGAACCGATAGAGACCTACCGTGGCCAAATCAGCGCCGTGGTTTCAAACCCGCCCTACATTCCCTCAGCGCTGCTGCCCGCCCTCCAGCCAGAGGTTAACCACGAACCCACCGCCGCCCTTGATGGCGGCGACGATGGCCTCACAGCCCTGCGTATTCTCGTTACCCAGGCCCCCAACTACCTGGTGGCAGGGGGGCTGTGGCTGGTCGAAACGATGGCAGGCCAGGGCGAGATCGTCCGGGAACTGCTGGAAGCTCAGGGTGGCTACCGTGACATTCACATCTGGCTCGATCTGGCCGGGCGCGATCGCTTTGTGCAGGCGATCTACGCACCCGAGTAGATTGGGCCAGCGGTGGCGGCATCCATAGATCAGATCAAATACTCAACGAACCTACTATTTAGCCAAGCTTATGGTGACAGGTGCTAATAACAGGGTTCAAGGTTTACGGTATACGGCAGGCCTTAAACCGTAAACCTTGAACCACAAACCCTACCAATCTGTCAGCTTGGGTTTGACAAACTACTATCAACCAGAGACCAATGGAACACATTCGAGCGGTAGTGCATGGCGTCGTGCAGGGGGTTGGATTTCGCTATCACACCCGTCAGATAGCCCAACAGCTAGGCGTTAAGGGTTTTGTGCGCAACCAACCCGATGGCACCGTTGAAATTGTGGCCGTAGGCACCAGCGAGCAGCTAAACTCCCTACTAGATTGGGCTAATCAAGGACCCGTAGGTGCCCGAGTTACCCAGGTAGAGGCTGAACCCCATACCGAATCAACTCACTTTGATGGGTTCACCATTGAGCGCTAGCGGCTGATTATAGCGATCGCTATTTTCCGAGAGCCTTGCTTAACCGTCATCGCCGCCGCGCTGGAACCGCCAGAAGCGCTGCCACCAGTCACAGGCTCATGCTTAGGGCCGTCGTGCTCGGTGGGGCGTTGGCCTCTGGCCGGTCCTTGACCATCGCTGGGGCCATCGACGACTAGGCTGCCCACGTAGTCGGCATCGGCATAGACGCGATCGATCTGCTGGCGAATATCGGCCATATCGGCCTCTGAGACCACGCCGTTGCTGGTGGCTTTGTAAAACTGCACCGCGACCCGAATCGGGTAGTCGGGGTCGCGCTCGATGTCGAGGCCGTCGATTTCGGTAAACGGCCCCTCCACCGCACCGTGGCCAATCACTGCGGCCTCGACATCGCTGGGGGCACGACCGCTCTCCATAGCCGGGGCCGCTGCCTGGCCCATGATCATGCTGTCAAGATTCGATTGCCGCATGGGAGCCCGCTGCTTGAGCGGCACCTGAATCAGCAGCACCATGTTGAGGCCTTCAGTATTTTCTTCGATCGCCTCACCACTGGGGCGCGGACGGTCGGGATCACCCGGCTGAGTCTGAAAGTTGCTCAGCCGCTGGCCCGTAAAGCTGGCCCGTTCACCGTTTTTGTTAAAGAATAAACGCTGGCTCCAAGTTTGCCCCGCCTCAAAGCCGTCGCGCTGCACAATCGGCGGCACCGACGACAGCTCAGGCACAGTTAGCTCTGCCGCCTGGAGTTTGGCGGGGGCGAGAGCAAGGGACAAAGCCCCGCCAAAGGCGAATGCGCCTAAGGGCAACCAAACTTTGAATGAGCGCATCATCCTCGTACTCCTTCCAGACCTATGCTCCTAACCTACGGGAAGGGGCAAGCGGAGTCAGGATGGTTATAAATACTGAAATTAGCCCCTCCACCCATGAAAACGGCTTTTAGGGGCTGTATTCATAACCGGGCTAGGGGTTATTGCCGATACCCCTGGCCCGGTTACGCTCAAACGCTACTGCTCGGCCAAAGCATAGGCCGAGGCCAGGTCATAGTCGGCGTACTGCCAGACCACATCAAGCTTTGTCTGAGTTGTTTGGGCAGCGGCGGTTTTGCCTTGGGCCTGGAGAGCCTGGGTGAGGCCAAATAACGACCAGCCGTTGTCGGGGTAAATGGCCAGGTCTGCCCGGAAAACAGTCTCTGCTTCGGCAGGGCGATTAGCCTTTAGCAGCACGGCTCCCAGTCTTTGGCGCACAGGGCTGTACCAGGAGGAAGGCTCGTCGTAGTTGAGGCTATCCTCTAGCTCTACGCCGCGCTGGAGGTGGGCGATCGCAGCCGCCAGCTCCCCGCTTTGGGCCGCAATCTCACCACTGAGCACCGCGCTGGCGATGTCCATCAGGTGGCTAGTGGTGTTGATATCCCAAATGGTGACGCCGTCGAGGGCTGGAGAGTCTGCGATCGCATTCATCTCTTCCAGTTCCTGCTGGGCCTGGGCAATCTGCCCCTGGTGAGCCAGCGCCAGGCCTCGGGCGTAGTGCCAGATCGCCGTGGGGTAAGCCAGATCGGCACCGGGGGCAGGCTGGGCCAAGATCTGATCCCAGGCTTCAAACTTGATCAGGGTGTAGAGCGGAATCGAGAAATAGTGCTGCAGGGTGCCATAGCCCGGTTCCCGCATCAGGTTTGGGTCAACCATGGCCGTGTGGTGGGCGGCTGCGATCGCAATGTCTCGCTGACCGGCCATTACCGCTGCAAACCACAGAAAGTGGTGGTTGTGGGGCATATAGCCCACCGGGTACAGCCCCTGGGCATGGCACTGGGTAACGTAGCTTTCGTCGGCGGCAATGGCCTTAAGGTTGGCCACCACCGCGTCGTGGTAGCGCCCCACCCGAATATAGATGTGGCCCGGCATGTGCACCAGGTGCCCGGCCCCCGGTACCAGATCTCGCAGGCGATCGGCGCTGGCAATACCCAGCTCAGGCCGCTCTTTTTCAACGGCGTGAATGTACAGGTGCAGCGCCATAGGATGATCGGGGCGGCGCTCAATTACCGACTCCAGGGTGTTCAGGACGATCGCAGTTTCGGGCTTGGCGGTGCCGTCCTCGTTCCAATAGTCCCAGGGCATGGTGTCCATCAGGGCTTCGGCATAAAGGGCTGCCGCATCGGTGTCGTCAGGGTACTGACGGGCCAGGGCACCCATCGCTTCGGCATAGGCCAAATCTAGCGGCGATCGATCGGCGATCGGTTCGGCACTGTAGCGCTGGGCCAGGGCCTGAATGTAAGCCTGCTCTCGCTTAGAGGCGTGGGGACTGAGGGCGATCGCGGTTTGAATCGCCTCGTAGGCGGTGGGCACAGCCCCCGCTTCCATCGCGGCATTGATGTTGGGGCCGAGTACATAGGCCATGCCCCAGTGGCACATGGCGCAGGTAGGGTCGAGCTGGGCAGCGGCCTGCAGAGAGCGCAGGGCTTCGGCATGGTTAAAGCCGTAGGCCAAGATGATGCCCTGGTTGAAATAGCGCTGAGCCAGGTCGTTGGGGGTCGAAATTGGGAAACTGTAGCTGCCCAGGTTATCCAGCAGGGGAGCCTGCATTTCGGTGACTATGGCAGCTTCGGCAGAGGTAGTAGTTGTCTGAGCGATCGAGGGTAAAATCGCCGGGCTGGAGAGCGTCAACGCCAGGGCGAGCCCGGCGGTGGATATTAGTTTAATGTTGTGAGTCTTGATTTTGTGAGTCAAAGACAGAATGGCGTTCATCATAAGCTCCTGAAGTGAATAAAGCAGAATCGTTTGCCGCATCCGCCGAAACAGCGTTTGAGGCTGCCGCTGGGTTCAACAAAATCCTGCGAGAAAACTGATCGGTAGTTGACAGCGCTGGGGCGTTCTGTTGCGGCCAGCGCTGGATGGTGGCGCAGATAGCACACATGGCGAAGTCCTTGGACCTATTTGCGAACGATGTAGTAGCTGTTTTGAAAGTCGTGGGCGAGCTGCTTAATGTCTAGCTGGGCAAAGCCCGCCGCTTTGAGCATGGCGATCGCGGTTTCCTCGCCCCACATTGCCCCCAGCCCCAGGCCGCCCTCGGCCAGCGACACGGTCATGCAGTGCATACAAGAGATGGTGTAAAGCAGCGGTGCTACCGGATGATCGAGGTTGCCCGCCACGTTGCTGCTGGCGCGAATATCCTGCATGAGATAAACCCCCTCCGGTTTCAGCGTCTGGTAAATGTTGCGCAGCACCACATCGGGATGGGGCTGGTCGTGGATGGCATCGAAGGTGGTAATCAGGTCGTACTGTTCGACCGTCTCAAAGCGGGTGGCATCTTGCACGTCAAATCGAATATTGCTGAGACGGCGATACTCACTTTCTTGACGGGCCGTTGCGATCGCGCTCTCGGCAATATCAATGCCCCGAAACTGGCTGCGCGGGAAAAGTTTGGCCATCAGGTTGAGGGCGCGACCGCTGCCGCAGCCTACATCGAGCACCGTGATGCCGCGTTCCAGGGCGTCTACCAGGCCAGGCACCAGGGGCAAGACATGTTCAGTCAGGGCCGAAACCACGGTTTGGCCGCTGTCTTCAGCCATCACCGCGTGGAAGCGCTTGAATTGGGCATAGGGCACGCCGCCGCCATTGTAAAAACAGTCGATAATCGGGTCTTCTACCGCGCCCAGCAGTGGAATGTACTGAGCAAACGCGGCAATATTATCGGGGCTGGCGGCGCGGGTCAGCACGGCAGCATGTGCGCTCGGCAGAACGTAGGTGTCGTGCTCGGCGTCGTAGGTGATGAATCCTCCGGTTACCATCGCCCCTAGCCATTCGCGCACGTAGCGCTCGTTGAGCCCGGCGGCGGCAGCAATCTGCTGGCTGTTCGACGGTGGCAAGTCGGCCATGGTGTCGAACAGTTCGGTGCGGTGGCCAATGGAGGTCATCAGGGTCAGAGCACCCTGGTTGAGTATGGTCAACAGCCTCTCGGCAAAGGCTTCGGTGGCATCTGTGGGGGCAGCCTCAGTTTGGGGTGAGTCGAAAGTCTGTGCAGTCATGGCGCATCTCCGCTATCAGGTTGGGTTTACCCTAACCAGCGGGGCGTTACCGAAGCGTTCCTCCAGCGTTCCAGAACCGATCTACTCCAGCAGAGACTGGTATATCTGCTGGGTTTCGGCACTGGGGTCAATGCCCAGTTCATCCTGCAAGACCTGCATGCACTGGTGATAAATCTGAATGGCGGTGGCGCGATCGCCGTTCTGGCCGTGTAGCTGCATCAGGGTTTGGTAGATCGATTCCCGCAGGGGCTCTTGCAGCAGCAGCAGCTGGCCGTAGCGAATGGCCTGACGGTACTGCTGTTGCTGCTGGAGCACGTCAACCAAGCGCTCTAGGGCGTCTAAATAGCGCTGATGCAGGCGGTCTCGAATTGGCCCCAGCCACTCATAGTCGAGCAGCGGCAGCAGCTGACCGGGGTAGCCATCTATAGCCTGTTCTAAGGGGCCTGGCTGGGCCGCGATATCCTCATCAGGGGCGGCATCGGCGCGATCGAGGGCAGCTTCAAACTCTGCCACATCGAGGCTAACGTCAGCCTCCAGGTTCCACTGCACCACCTGGGCCTGAATGTGCAGAAACTGTTCGGCATGCGGCAAGGCCTGCCGCAGATTGTAGAGATCTTTGCGCAGAGCCGAACGAGCCTGAGAATCAAACCCATCGGGATAGAGGCAGCAGGCCATCTGCTGGCGCGAGTGGGGCTCTTGGCGGTGCAGCACCAGATAGACCAGCAGCGCCTGCGATCGCTCATTAGTAAAACCGGCGATCGCTTCCCCCCCGTAGCGCAGGCTGAAGCCACCAAAAAGCTGAATCTGGAGGCCTGGTGATGAGTCAGGGGGGGATCGGCCAGGGGGAGAATTCGCTGACTGATGCCCGCTCAGGTCTGCCCAGTCCGCTGATGGCTCTGGCCCTGGCCTCCTCCAGCTCAAGGTGGGGTCGTAGCTGCCGAAGGGGCTGGACGGCTCGACTGCGGTTGCCTCCTGGGGTTCTGCCAGAGCCGGTTGAGCGATCGGTTCCGGCGGCAGGACCTGCTCCACGGCTCCCAAATCCCTTAGCACCGCTAGCTGCCCTGCGGTCAACCCTTGAATGCCTTCAATGTTCAGGCCTTCGTAGGGGCGCTCTGGTTGTAGCGATCGCACCTCGTCGCCAGTGGCCCAGTGCCAGAGTTTGATTGTGCCGTCGTTGCTACCGCTGGCTAGAACGCCGCCATCGGGGCTAAAGGCGACGGTCTGTACCTGGTTGCTGTGACCGCTCAGGGTGCGCAGCAAGGCCCCGGTTTCGATATTCCACAGTTTGATCGTAGAGTCGCCGCTGGCGCTGGCGATTACCGGCTCTACCGGGTTAAACACCACCGATTGCACCTGGCTGCTGTGGCCCCTAAACACCTGCAACAGCTCACCACTGTCGCTATCCCACAGCCGCACGGTCTGGTCGGCACTGCCGCTGGCCAGCAGCCGACCACCGGGGTGCCAGGCCACAGTTAGCAGCCACTTGTCATGACCCTGTAGCTGCCGCAGCTGCTCGCCAGTCTCGGTATCCCACAGCCGAATCGTTTCATCATCTCCGGCACTGGCCAGCTGCGATCGCACCGGATTCCAGGCCACCGAGCGAATTTTGTGAGTATGGCCCGTCAACACTCGTAGGCACTGGCCAGTGCTGACCAGCCAAAGGCGAATCGTGCAGTCGGCACTGCCGCTGGCCAGCCGCTGACCGGTCGGTTCCCAGGCCAGCGATCGCACCGAATCGGTGTGGCCGTGCAAAATTCGGCTGGGCTGCTCTCGCTGGGGCAGCGAACCCACAGCCCACAGCCGAATCGTTTTGTCGGTGCTGCCGCTCGCCAA
Organism: Nodosilinea sp. LEGE 07298; assembly: GCF_015207265.1. Taxonomy (GTDB): domain Bacteria; phylum Cyanobacteriota; class Cyanobacteriia; order Phormidesmidales; family Phormidesmidaceae; genus Nodosilinea. Next base: position 7,479 of record NZ_JADEXE010000173.1, read on the forward strand.
AATGTGGCCGTCGGGGCTAAACCGAGTGGCGCGCACCCACAGGCTGTGGCCCGGTAGGGTGGCCAGGGTTTTTCCGGTTTGCCAGTGCCAGATTCGCGCCATGCCGTCTAGGCTGCCGCTGACCAGCCAGGGCTGCTGGGGATGAAAGGCTACCGAGAAAATTTGATTGGTAAAGCCGCGCAGGGTCTTCAGGCACTGGCCGGTTTGCACATCCCAAAACTTGAGGGTCTGGTCGTCACCGCCGCTGGCCAGCTGGTGGTGGTCAAAGGCCAACGCCCAAACCCAGTCGCGGTGCTCGGTCATCGTCCGCAGACAGGTCCCCGAAGCGACTTCCCAGAGTTTGATCGTCTGCCCCGCCCCGCTGCTGCCTAGCAGCCGACCATCGGCGCTAAAGTCGAGGGCCAGCACCAGGTGAGTGTGGCCGGTTAGGGTCTGGTAGCAGCTTTGGCTGGGCACATCCCATAGGCGAATGGTGGTGTCAGAGCTGCCGCTGGCCAGGGTTTTCCCATCAGGGTGCCAGGCCAAGGCCCAAATGCGATCGCTGTGCCCCCGCAGCGTGCCCACACACTGCCCCGTGGCGTAGTTCCAAAGCTTGACCATACAGTCAGAGCTGCCGCTGGCCAGGAGTTTGCCATCCGGGCTAAAGGCCACCGCCCGCACCGGAGCCCCATGCCCCGTCAGCGTCTGCGCGGCTTGGCCCGTGTCCGCATTCCACAGCTTGATCGTGCCGTCGTGGCTGCCGCTGGCCAGCTGCCCCTGGGGATGAAAGGCGATCGCCTGCACATAGTTATTGTGCTCTGCAAAGGTCTGCACAGATTGGCCCGTGGCAATATCCCAAAGATGAACCATGGCGTCATCGCCGCCGCTGGCCAGCTGTCGTCCATCGGGGTTAAAGGCTACCGCCCCGGCCCAGTCAGTGTGCCCCTGTACCGTCAGTAAAGACTGATAGTCGGCCAGCCGCCATACCCGCAGCTCACCGTTGCTGTCTCCAGCGGCCAACAGCGTCCGGTCTGGGCTAAACGCCACCGATAAAATGCTGCTAAACGTCTGGGTAAACACGGCGTTGGCCAAATGGGCATGGGCAAAACTAACCCGGTGCAGCAGGGCATTGGGCAGGTAGGGGTGGCGAATGGTCAGGTTAGAAAAGTCGTAGCCCGATAGATCGACCCCAAGCTGGCCGCAGAGGTTAATCAAATTACCGCCGCCGTAGCCCGATAGCTGAATTTCGCTGCGGCGCAGCACCACCAACAGCCGCAAAATTTGCTGCTCTAGGGCGGCTTCAGAGCTAAAGGTTTGGCTAAACTGACTGGCGATCGGCTGCAAAATTAACCGTCTTTGACTGTCTCGAAGGTAGTCATTGACGGTGGTTTTAATTAAAGCGTGGCGGAGAAACAGCCCTAGGTCAGTGCTGGTCAACTCACGGCTGATCTGCTCAATCAGCCGACCGCTGACATACTCCATCACCACCGGCTGCTGCGTGTAGTGCCCGGCCTGGGTCTCAATCAGGCTACGGCAGTGTAGCGACTCTAAGACTTCTAGCACCTGATGGTGGGAGACCGCAGGCTGCAGATCGGCGGCTAGCTCTGCGATCGCGGTCCAGTCGCGATTGATGGCGAGCCAGTACATCACTCGCTGCTCTAGCTCCGACAGTCGCCGAAATTGCTGGTCTAGCAGATGCTGTAGACCATTAAAAAGCAGAGTATTTTCAGCCAGAAACAGGGCTATTTCGCCATCGAACAGGCTTTGAATTGAGGTGGCGACAATTTTTAAGGCTAGGGGGCTGTTCCCGTAGAGATCAGCCAGCTGCCGCTTTTCCTGGCTAGAGCCAATCAGACCTTTGGCCTCGCTTAGGGCCAGGGCCGCTTCTAGAGAACCCGCCAGCAGCTGCGATCGCACCGGCAACCCATCGCCCTCCAGCGTTCCCACCACGGCGGGTTTTTCTCGACTCGTCAGTACCACACAGCTTTGGTGGCGGGTTTCGGCCACTAGCTGCAGCAGGTCGCCATAGTCTTCATAGCCCGCCCGAAAATAGCCCGCCTGCTCCCCCTCGTGCAATATCGTTTCCATATTGTCAAACAGCAGCAAACACCGGGTCTGCCGCAGCCAGTAGAGCAGCCGCTTGAGCGTGCCACAGCTGTCTTGCTGGTTTGAGACCAACACCACCAGCTCGTCTAGCAATTCATTTAGGGCCGGAGCATGGCGCAGCGATCGCCAGACAACCTGCTCAAACGGGCACTGCGGCGACTCGATTAAGATTTCCACCAGTTTGGCCGCCAGGGTAGTTTTACCCATGCCGCCCATGCCCAGTACCGCCACCAGGCGACAGTTATCGTCTACCACCCACCGCGATAGGGTGGCAATCTCTGCCTCGCGGCCAAAGAAAACTGAAACATCGGGAGCCTCGCCCCAGTCTATGTGGGGGAGCAAGTCTAGAGGTTTTGCCAAAACGTTGGCCTCGCGACTCGGTGAGACAGCTATCCCGTCCGGGGATGGTGCAATTAATCCGTAGGGTTTTTAGATCTATATGCTTGAAATTATATAGGGACTGCGCCACGACATCGCGCGATATCAAGGCTCAAAATAGCGTAGGCGACCCGTTCATTGAACGGGTCGCCTACGCTATGTATGCGTGAACTACACACGCAAGATGTATACGAAATATACTCGAATCTACCAGCTCGACTTCACCACGCCGGGCAATAGACCCTGGTGAGCCATCTCGCGCAGCTTGTTGCGGCAGAGGCCGAAGTCGCGGTAGTAGCCACGGGGGCGACCGGTCATCCAGCAGCGATTGTGCAGGCGAGTCGGCGCGCTGTTGCGGGGAAGCTGCTGAATTTTGCGGTGAATGGCCACCTTCTCCTGCTGGTTGCTGGCATTGCTAAACTCTTCCAGAAGCGCCTCACGCTTTTGGGCGTACTTTGCCACCATCTTTTCCCGCTTGCGCTCCCGCGCAATCATGCTTTTCTTAGCCATTTGGTTTCTCTAAGCCGTAAGACCTTATTATCACAGACACAGTCTACTACTATACGCGACGCAAGCCAGGAGAGTAAACCCCACCAGCCAGGTTTTTTGCTGCTCCTTGTTATTGGCTTCGACTCCGCTCAGGCTTCGACTCCGCTCAGGCTTCGACTCCGCTCAGCCTGCGGTGCGGAACAACGGCAACGCGAGGGAAATCGCCTATCGCTGTCGGTTCGGTTTTCTGCCCTCGGAATGGTTTAACCAGACTACTACAGTAAGACGAGAGGATTTTTTATTGCCAAAAGGATTTTTTGGAGATGATTACGATGACGAGCTTAATTCCCTGGATTTTCTTTGTTTGGGCCGTCGGCATCATTGTGGTGCAGTTTATTAGCTAGCGCGACGTTCTTTAGCTGAACTCTTATGTCCGTTTCAGTCCCGGTGGTGACAGTCCCCAGCGATCGCTTTCAGTACCAGCCACCTGCCGCTGCCCATCAAGCCCCCCGCATTCTGGTCAAACCCAATCTTGGCTACCCGGTGGGGCCACCGGTCACGGTTAGCATGTCGGTACTCAGCGCAGTTATTCGGGGCTTGCAGGCCCAGAGCCCCAATGCGGAAATTTTGATTGTTGAAGGGGTCTGCTCTAAGGTTGCCTTCGATACCATCATGGCTAAGTTGGGCGTCTATCAGCTCTTGTCAGAGGGCATTCAGCTGCTTAACGCCGACGACCTGGAACTGGCAGAATACCCAAACCACTCCCCGAACCCGGTGCGGTTCAAAACGATGTGGGCACCCAAGCTGCTGCAGGAAGTAGATTGCTGCCTGTCAGTCAGTGCCTTTAAACGCACTCAGCTCAAGGGTGTACCGCTGATTTCGGCCTCCCTCAAAAACCTCTACGGCCTCTTTCCTAGAGCGAAGTATAAAGCTCGCAGCACCAGCTCCCGTGGCCAACTCCACCGCCCCTCGGTGCCGCTGGTCTTACAGGATGTCTACCACACCCTAGGCCACTACTTTGTCGGTGGCGTCGTCGACTGCACCCATAAATTTATTAGCCGCGACTGGCAGCCCGATCGCGGCGATCGCCTGCCCATTGGTCAGGTCATTTATGGTGACGACCTGTTGGCCGTCGACAAAGCCGCCTGCCAGGTGGGTCAGGAAGCGATTCCTGACTACATCACCGCTTTAGAGCACGGGCGCTAGCGAGCAAAGATAAAGGTAGGAGCCACATCGGTCGGAATATAGCCAGCGGCACTGCACTGTAGCAGCGAGTCGGTCACAGCTAGATCTGCGGCGGTAGCCACGCCCACCACACAGTCGGAATAGCGCAGGGGCAGCACGCTGAGGCGGCAGCTATTGACCACGGCGGCGGAGTTGGCGACCTCTAAATTTTGGTGAATGTCGCTCACGCAGGTGGCTAATTCTTTCGGACGGCGATCGCTCTGGCAGGCCAGTAGAGCTGGCTCAATATCTACCTCGGCAACTCGGCTAACATCGAGGGTGCAGCTAGAGAGATCGGTAGGATTGAGTGCTTTGCCGCAGGCACTGGCCGCCGCCGAGCCATCTAGACCAGCACCAATTAGAGTGTTGGCGCAGGCTGCATAATCGTTGGCGACAGCCCTTGAGGCTGAGAGCAGCACCATGGGCGTGGCCAACCCCGCCACTAGGGCAAACGGTATCGCAAAGCACTGGCGACGGGTAGGAGAAGCTAGAAAATGAACCATAACAGAACGTTAAAGGTTATATCGGTTGGTTAACGGGCGTAATTAGTGGTTACAGTCTGTTAGTCAATTAGTTACAGAGGATTAGCTCTCTCAATTTAGCCTGGGCAGCATGGGCGTTGATCAATGCCCACCCTCCTCAATGTTTCTGGCCGTTGAATCTTCTACAGTGAAGAGTAGCAGGAAAAACTCAATTTCGTGACACAGAGGTTAAGGCAGTATGCACCTGAGTGACGTAACTCACCCCAATCAACTCCACGGTCTATCCATTCGCCAGCTCGAAGATGTCGCCCGGCAAATTCGCGAAAAGCACCTGGAGACTGTGGCGACTAGCGGCGGCCACCTAGGCCCAGGGTTAGGTGTAGTGGAGCTGACCCTGGCTCTGTATCAAACCCTTGACCTCGATCGCGACAAAGTCACCTGGGATGTGGGCCACCAGGCCTACCCGCACAAGCTGATTACCGGTCGCTACCACGACTTTCATACCCTGCGCCAAAAAGATGGGGTAGCGGGCTACCTCAAGCGCACCGAGAATAAGTTTGACCACTTTGGGGCCGGTCACGCCTCCACCAGTATTTCGGCGGCCCTGGGTATGGCCTTGGCTCGCGATCTCAGTGGCGATGACTACAAGGTAGCCGCCATCATTGGCGACGGTGCGCTGACCGGGGGGATGGCGCTGGAAGCCATTAATCACGCCGGGCATCTGCCCAACACCAACCTGCTGGTGGTGCTCAACGACAACGAAATGTCGATTTCGCCCAACGTCGGGGCGATTCCGCGCTACTTGAACAAAATGCGCCTTAGCCCGCCGGTGCAGTTTCTCACCGACAACCTCGAAGAGCAGTTTAAGCATCTGCCCTTCGTGGGCGAGTCACTCTCGCCTGAGCTCGACCGGGTTAAGGAAGGCATGAAGCGGTTAGCGGTGCCCAAGGTGGGGGCCGTGTTTGAAGAACTGGGCTTTACCTATATGGGGCCGGTGGATGGCCACAACTTGCAAGAGCTGATCGCCACCTTCAAAGAGGCCCACAAGCACACGGGTCCAGTGCTGGTACACGTCGCTACCACCAAGGGTAAAGGTTATGCGATCGCCGAAAAAGACCAGGTCGGCTACCACGCTCAGTCGCCCTTTAACCTCTCCACCGGCAAGGGTATTCCTTCCACTAAGCCCAAGCCCCCCAGCTACTCCAAGGTGTTTGCCGAAACCCTGATCAAGCTAGCTGAAGATAACCCCAAGATCGTCGGCATCACTGCCGCTATGGCTACTGGTACTGGCCTAGACAAGCTGCAGCAGGCGCTGCCCAAGCAGTACATCGATGTCGGTATTGCCGAGCAGCACGCCGTTACCCTGGCCGCTGGTTTGGCCTGTGAGGGCATGCGCCCCGTGGCGGCCATCTACTCCACGTTCTTACAGCGCGGCTTTGACCAGATTGTTCACGACGTGTGCATTCAAAAGCTGCCGGTGTTCTTTTGTCTCGATCGGGCGGGCATTGTCGGGGCCGACGGGCCGACCCACCAGGGTCTCTACGACATCGCCTACATGCGCTGCATTCCCAACATTGTGCTGATGGCCCCTAAGGATGAAGCTGAGTTACAGCGCATGCTGGTGACCGGCATTAACTACACCAAGGGCGCGATCGCCATGCGCTACCCCCGAGGCAGCGGCTACGGTGCCCCCCTGATGGAAGAGGGCTGGGAGCCTCTGCCGATTGGGGAAGCGGAAGTGCTGCGCCAGGGCGACGACGTGCTGCTGCTGGGCTACGGCTCCATGGTTTACCCCGCTATGCAGACCGCCGAAATTCTCAGCGAGCACGGCATTGAGGCCACCGTCGTCAACGCCCGCTTCGCCAAACCCCTGGATGAGGCGCTCATTCTGCCCCTGGCTAAGCAGATCGGCAAAGTGGTGACCCTAGAAGAAGGCTGCCTAATGGGTGGCTTTGGCTCAGCGGTGGCTGAGTCGATCTTGGATGCCCAGGTACAGGCCTCGGTGCTACGAATCGGTGTGCCCGATGTGCTGGTTGACCACGCGACCCATGACCAGTCGAAGGCGGCGTTGGGCCTGACCCCGGCTCAAATGGCTGAGCGCATTCTCAGCACTTACCAAGTGGAGAAGCCCGCCCTGGTACGATAAGCCGACGTTCGGTTAACCAATGGCCCCAGGTTGTAACCATTCAGCCTGGGGCTTTTTGCGATTGCCTGAGCAGTGAGCAAGTTCTATACTTTATGCCTCAACAGGGTTGCAGCGAATTTCGACCATGAAGCCGTCGGGGTCGTAGAAGTACACGCCGCGTCCGGTGGGGCGGGTGACGGGGCCGTGGGCGATCGCAACCCCATTCGCTTCCAGCACTGCCAGAGCGCCATCAAACTCCGCCGGGTCAATGTCAAAGGCCAGATGATAGGCGCGGGTGAAAGA
>NZ_JADEXE010000174.1 GCF_015207265.1 Nodosilinea sp. LEGE 07298
AGGAGAAACTGCCGCTTTATCTGGGGTTCTTTGAGTTCGTACACAATGCCCGTAAGCGAGGAAAGGCACTGCTGGGCAACCTATTGGAGACCTTGTTGAACTAGCTCCCCAAAATCCGTATTGAGCCATTATGATTTATGAAGTCTAGCTTACTGATATCATGATCGACATTCAGCGGGGTTATGGGCCAGCACTGGCTTGGTTTGCCTCTCTCCCAGAACTGCCGAGCATTCCTGGCTTTGTGTTTGTTTGCCATCGCACAATTCCACTGTTAGGCAGAAACCGCTAAATTGATGTAGTCCATGCATTGGGGAGTTTCTCAATTTCCTCAATTAAGAAGTCACCATATACCCATATCCGAGCATCATTATAGAGGTCGCTGAGAATAGGCCTTCGAGCACCAAGTTTATCCCAGGGCTGAAGATCAGAGTCCAATTCACAAAAGCCAACCCATGAATAGCCCTCTTGCTGCAACTCTTCAGATTTAACTAATACAGCAGCCAAAACCGCTAGGTCATAAGGCTTCAAAGAAAGATCCATTGCCCAATAGATATTTGACGCTCCAACATTGGCTCTGAGAGCGGAAAAACGCTCAGTCCAGGATGCGACGCTAAAGCCTCTAATCGTTCTGGAACCTTTGTTAGTTCGTTGGCGACTAAGCCATCAAATTGATCAAATACTCGAAATGCTGCCTGCGCATCTTCAAGACTGATACGACCTTCATCCCTTGCCCACCTAACAAACTTACGTAAGTCTTCTGACCGAGAGCGAGGTGTGAACCTTCGAGGTACAGTTTCGCGGGCTTCTGCCAAGCATATTGCTGGAACAAATAGCTTAAATTCACCAGCATCGGCTCGTTGAAGCAACGATACAGCCTGTGGACTTTGCAAATGAGCAGGTGCAGCAACATCTACAACCCAGTTTGTCTCAACTAAGACTACTTCCGGTATCAACTGGCAACCCTACTCCACCTTGGACCAGCAGCTCTAATTTCGCCAAGTCGAAGAAGGCTCATAACAGGCTCCCCCAAAAGCTCTTTTAAGTCTCTTGGCAAAGTTTCCAAATTAGAAGTCTGCTTTAATTTCTCAAGCCATCGTTGAACTCGCGACTCAAACTCAAGAGCGCGTACTCCTCTCCATTGCTCATCGGTAGAATCTGAAGAGGGAAGCAAGTAGTCTGGAAGCCTTGCCTCACCAACCACATGAATTGACTCACCATGTGACTTTTCTAAAGAGTCACGAAGCAGAAAAATATGTTCTCCAGCTATGGCTAACCCAACTGAACAACCAACAGAAGCCATAAGGTGCTTCAGTTGCCCAATAGTATCTTGACGGCGAGAACCATTATCATTGAGCTTTACCTCAACAACAATCAGATAATCCCCATCGGGGCTAACTACAACAATAGCTGGATGCGCTGTGTTCATAGCCAAATTTTAGCATTGCCTAAATAGTGCCCATGTACACTGACCGTCAAAAGTTTGTCGGGGAGCACCAAAAGCTACTTGCGGTGAGTATATTTATGCCAGGCATTCTACCGTAAACATCACCTTGTTCTTTCGGAGTAAGGGAGAACAGCGGTATAGCAGGGTCAAAACAAAAGGGGGGCGATCGCGCGATCGCCCCCCTTTCACATATAAACTAGCTAGACCGTTAGCCCAGCAGCGCCTTAGCCTTGCTCACCACGTTCTCCACGGTGAAGCCAAACTTCTCCATCACCAGGCCGCCGGGGGCAGAGGCCCCAAAGCGGTCAACACCAATCACGTCGCCTTCGCCACCCACATAGCGGCACCAGCCCATAGTGATACCGGCTTCCACCGCTAGGCGCTTGGTCACCGCCTTGGGCAGCACCGACTCCTGGTAGGCGGCATCCTGAGCGTCAAACAGTTCCCAGGAGGGCATAGAAACTACCCGCACCTTGGTGCCCGCAGACCGCAGTTCCTTAGCCGCATCGACGCAGAGGCTAACCTCGCTGCCGGTGCCGATCAAAATCAGGTCGGGGGTGCCGTCGCAGTCATCGACCGTGTACGCGCCCTTGGCCACGCCTTCGATTGAAGAACCCGGCAGGTTAGGCAGGTTTTGACGGCTAAAGGCCATCAGAGTCGGAGACTTGCGGTGCTCCACAGCGATCTTGTAGGCCCCCGAGGTCTCGGTACCGTCGGCGGGGCGAATCACAACCAGGTTGGGGATCGCCCGCAGGGAGGCGATCGTTTCCACCGGCTGGTGGGTGGGGCCATCTTCGCCCAGACCAATGGAGTCGTGGGTCATGACGTAGATCACGCCCGCCTGGGAGAGAGCCGAGAGGCGAATGGCCGCCCGCATGTAGTCGGCAAACACCAGGAAGGTGGCGCAGTAGGGAATCAGGCCCGAGTTGTGTAGGGCGATGCCGTTGCAGATCGCGCCCATGCCGTGCTCGCGGACGCCGAAGCGCAGGTTGCGGTTTTCGTACGCGCCCTTCTGGAAGCTGCCGGAGATCTTCAGCTCGGTCAGGTTGGAGTGGGTGAGGTCGGCGGAGCCACCAATCAGCTCGGGGACGGCTGGGGCCAGCGCGTTGAGGGTAACCTCAGAGTTTTTGCGGGTGGCCAGGGCCTTGTCTTCAGGGGTGTAGGTGGGCAGCGCGTCGGCCCAGCCTTCAGGCAGCTGGCCCGAGAGCATGCGCTCAAACTCAGCGGCCTCGGCGGCGTACTTGCTGCGGTAGGTGGCCAAAGTTTCTTCCCACTCGGCCTCAAAGCTAGCGCCGCGCTCGATAGCCTTGCGCATATGGCTAAGGGCGTCTTCAGGGGTTTCAAACTCACCGTGGCTCCAACCCAGGTTTTCACGGGTGAGCTGGATTTCGTCGCCACCCAGGGCCGCGCCGTGGACGCCAGCGGTGTTTTGCTTGTTGGGTGAACCGAAGCCGATGGTGGTGGTGACTTTGATCATCGAGGGGCGATCGGTGACGGCCTTGGCCGCTTCGATTGCTTTTGCGATCGCGTCCAAATCGGTGTTGCCGTTCTCCACGTGCTGCACGTGCCAGCCGTAGGCCTCAAACCGCTTGGCCACATCTTCGGTGAACGAAATATCCGTTGAGCCGTCGATGGAGATGTGGTTGTCGTCGTAGAGAGCAATTAGCTTGCCCAGGCCCAGGTGGCCGCCCAGCGAGCAGGCCTCACCCGAAACCCCTTCCATATTGCAGCCGTCGCCGAGGATGACGTAGGTGTAGTGGTCGACCAGGGTGCAGTCGGGCTTGTTGAACTTGGCCGCCAGGTGAGCCTCGGCCATCGCCAGACCGACCGCGTTGGCAATGCCTTGACCCAGAGGGCCAGTCGTCACTTCGACACCCGCCGTTTCAAAGTTTTCGGGGTGACCGGGGGTGCGAGCGCCCCACTGGCGGAACTGCTTGAGGTCGTCCAGCGTCACGCTGTCGTAGCCGGTCAGGTACATCAGGGCGTACTGCAGCATGCAGCCGTGGCCCGCCGACAACACAAAGCGATCGCGGTTAAACCACTTGGGGTTTTTGGGGTTAACCCGCATAAACTTATCCCACAGCACGTAGGCCATCGGGGCAGCGCCCATCGGCAGACCGGGGTGGCCAGATTTAGCCTTTTCCACCGCATCAATTGCTAAAAAGCGAATGGAATTAATACAGAGTTCTTCCAGGGATTGGGTTGCAACAGCCATAGGTTCAACAGCTTAACGACGGGTTTTCGGAGCAGCACGCAGCACTAGGGGTTAGCCCAGGGGCTAACACGGTCATCGGCCTCAATACATCAAGACCACACGCAGACACCACACACATTGCCTTTGCCTTTCAGCAGACCCCGCAACCAGACGATTGTCAATACCCCCTGGGGAGGCGAGGCATAAAACTGGGGTGCCTAAGGGCACGTTTTTGGGCAAGCTTTAGGTCATTATACCTACCAATCTGTAGCTCTAGCTACGGTATTTCCTAAATACCAGAGTGACATTGTGGCCGCCAAACCCAAAGGAGTTAGAAATCGCCACTTCAATCGGTATTGGGCGGCTCTGGTTGGGGATGTAGTCGAGATCACAGCCGACATCAGGATCGTGCAGGTTGATCGTTGGTGGGGCCACATCGTTGGCGATCGCCAAGCAGGTTGCTACCCCCTCAATGCCCCCAGAGCCACCCAATAAGTGCCCGGTCATAGACTTAGTCGAGCTAACCGGAATGTTGTAGGCCGCAGCCCCCAGCGCCGTTTTGATGGCCTGGGTTTCGGTGGGGTCGTTAGCGCCAGTACTGGTGCCGTGAGCATTGATGTAGCTGATTTGCTCGGGGACAACGCCAGCATCTTTAAGAGCCATTTGAATGCAGCGGGCGGCCCCAGCTCCGCCAGGCACCGGCGATGTCATATGGTAGGCGTCGCAGGTCATGCCATAGCCGACAATTTCGGCATAAATCGTGGCACCACGACTCAGGGCGTGCTCTAGCTCTTCGAGGATCAAAATGCCGCAGCCTTCGCCAATTACAAAGCCGTCGCGGGATTTGTCAAAAGGGCGACTGGCGGTCGTTGGGTCATCGTTGCGGGTAGAGAGGGCGCGGGCCGAGGCAAATCCTGCCAGGGATAGGGGCGTCACCGCTGCCTCGGTGCCGCCGCAGATCATCGCCTGGGCGTAGCCGTTTTGAATTAGGCGGAAGGCGTCGCCGATGGCGTTAGACCCGGCAGCACAAGCCGTTACAGGGCAGGTACTCGGCCCCTTAGCGCCCGTGTGGATTGCCGTCAGCCCTGCCGCCATGTTGGCGATCATCATCGGAATCATGAAAGGGCTACAACGGCTAGGCCCTCGGTTCAGATAAATTTCTTGCTGGTCTTCGAGCACCTTGAGACCACCAATGCCGGAGCCGATACAGGTGCCAATTTGCTCGGCGTTGAGATCGGTAATGGTTAGCCCGGAGTGGGCTAGGGCACGCTGACTCGCAATCACCGCAAACTGGGCGAAGCGATCCATGCGCTTGACTTCTTTTTTGTCGAGAAATTCGCCGGGGTCAAACCCTTTTACCTCTGCAGCAATTTGCGACGCGTGCTGAGAAGGGTCGAAGAGGGTAATGCGATCGGTACCGCTACGCCCGGCCACTAGCCCTGCCCAGTACTCTTCTAGACTGTTGCCAATGGGGGTAATGGCATCCATGCCAGTCACCACAACGCGCTTTGAGTCAGAGTTTGCCATAGCCAATTTTCAGTTAGACCAGAGGAATATCAAGGTTATGAGGGAAACGCTACGGCTGGGCATACAGCTTAAAGAACTAGCAGGCTGAGGTGCTAACCCTACACCTCGCCCGCTAGCTGGCTATGACCGCTACCGCACCTGGGGCTTCCTACGCTGCTGCTTTTTCTTCAATGAAGTTAACGGCATCTTGCACGGTGGCAATGCCTTCTGCAGCTTCATCAGGAATTTCAACACCGAATTCTTCTTCCAGGGCCATGACCAGCTCTACCGTATCGAGAGAATCAGCGCCTAGGTCGTTGGCAAAGCTTGCTTCGGGTTTAACGTCAGCCTCTTCAACCCCCAGCTGCTCGCTGACAATCTTTTTGACCTTTTCAAAAGTCTCTGCGCTCATGGTTCTCCAACGCCTCTATGTACAGATTAATCGACAACACAAAACCTTATCATCCTGCGACCCCATCGAGACGAATATCTGACGTCAAGCCCCAGCATAAGGCCGCTCATTTTTGAGCATTTCTCCATAGTATCGGAAAAAGAACCTTACCAAAACTCCGTCACTCGGTAGCCCAGTTCCTCTAGCATGACCCGCAGCAGGGGCAGGCTGAGGCCAATTACGTTACTGTGGCAGCCCTCAATTTTGTCGATGAACAACGCCCCTTTGCCGTCGCTAGAGAACGCTCCGGCACAGGCTAGTGGTTCTTCAGTATCGACGTAGGCCGTAATGGTGGCATCGTCGATGTCAGAAAAATAGACGCGGGTAACGGCGCTGCGAACTAGCATTTGCCCACCGGGGGCGACTAAAACGTGTCCGGTGTGAATTTCGCCCATCTGGCCTCGCATCATGCGCCAGCGCGCCAGCGCATCCTCTTTATCGGTCGGCTTACCGTAGATTTGACCCTGAAACGCCATCACTGAATCACACCCCAGCACTAGGGCGTGGGTAAACTGCGGGGCAACCACTTCGGCTTTGCAGCGGGCGAGGGTGGTGACGTACTGGGACGGGGCCGTAACCGCAACCTGGTCTTCATCAAAGTTGCTGGGGTATACAAAGGGGTGAATGCCCGCCCCTACCAATAGCGCGCGACGCCCCTTAGACGCTGAAGCAAGCACAAACTGGGGACGAGGAGATACGACCATAGTCAGAAAACCCGGTTTCTACTCGGAGTGATTGAGATGATAGGTGAGTAAGACGATATTGAAGTCGGCCAACAAGGTGTTCTAACGCTAGGACACTTTGAAGGAGGCTACCGACTGCTTCATCATGTCTTTGACCTTCTCCCAGCGGCCCTCGTCGGTGGAGGCGTTGAAGGTGTAGAGCTTACCCCGACGCACAATGGCGCTGGCCAGGTTGTGGCGCGGTCCAGCGGGCAGGTCGGCCAGGTATTCAAGAATGTAGTAGGTCTTGTTGTCGGCAGTGCTAATCCGCTGGGCGCTGAGCAAGTCAACGCTGCTGTCGTCACCGGCCAGGGCGCTAAAGCTCTTCGAGAGCTTGTAGCCCACCTCGGTGGGGGTGCCGAGGGCGTCGAGGTCTTTGCCCTCGGGGACTTCGCTAATGACTACGCTGACGTTTTCGGTTTCGTGGATGAAGTCGTGAAATACCACATCGGCGGCACCGGGTACCTCAACCTCAACCCAGCCGGTGGGGTACATAAACTCGTAGCCCGAGTACTGGTCGGCGTAGGCCTGTAGCCCGCCGCCGCTTACACAGCCTTGCAGGGTAACAGCAAAAACAATCAAAAGCACTGTGGCCAGCCGCTTCAGCATGGGTCAACGTCCTTGGATCACGATCAGCAATAATTGTTAATTGTCTCACACGCGTTGCTCAAGCCTGCTTTTGGAAGAACAGCAGATGCTGCTCGGGTAGGGTGTCGTTAGTTTTGACCCATTCGAGCCCAACGGCCGCCATTTCGCGGCGCACCTGGGCCACGCTCATCTTGTGTAGCCGCTTGATCATGATCATGGGGTTTTCGGCTTTGTACTCGGCCAAAACTACTTGTCCGCCTGGCTTGAGGGCCAATACTACGCCCTGCATCATCTCTCGGGGGTTGGCAAACTCGTGATAAGCATCCACCATCAGCGCCAAATCGATGGAATTAGGGGGCAAGTTGGGGTCGTCGGGCTGACCCAGTACTGGCTCCACATTCTCAATGCCTTTGGTCTCTAGCTCTGCCTGGAGCATAGCCAGCATTTCGGGCTGAATGTCGACTGCCAGCACTTTGCCCTGGAACACTAGGGGAGCGATGCGGCGGGCGAAGTAGCCGGTGCCAGCGCCAATATCGGCAACGATATCGGTGGGGGTGAGGTCGAGGGCTTCGATCGCCGCCTGGGGTCGCTCTTGCAGCACTCGACTGGGGCGATCGAGCCAGCCAGCCCCCTGGTGGCCCATAGTCTGAGCAATTTCTCGGCCCAGATACACTTTGCCAATACCATCGGCGCTGGGGACAACGGTTTGATAGTCGGTGCTGCCCTGTAGCGCCGGAGCACCACAGGCAGTCAGCCCCCACAGCACGGCAACCAGGGCCAGACAGCGCAGGGCAGAGGCGATTCCGGGATGGATACTCGTTTCGAGTCGGTTCCCGAACGCTTTGCGAATCGTAGCCCAGGTCTGGTGCTGACGATGGAACATTGAAGTGAGGCAGATCATAGGGTGAAAACTAAGCTTCTACGGGGGCAGGGATAGCCGGTTCTAACGACGTAATTAAGGCCAGATTCACCTGATCTTCGGTGGGCTGGCTGAGTTCAGCGCGCACGCTGGGGCCAAAAAAGGATTCGATCTTGGCTTTTTTCTCTACCCAAGTCGAAAAGGGCAGTGTGGACGAGTCAAATTCCAGCACCAGGGCATAGTTGCCGTCAACCTCTGCTTCATGGAGGCCGCTGAGCTCAGGGCATTCTTGCCCCGAAGGACTTAGGCCCAGCTTTTGCAGGGCAACATCGAGGTGAGCTTCTTGGCCGTAGCGGTAGCGGGTGACATCTTGGCGCACCTGGTTTTGAGTCGGCGTGGCCTGTTCTTCGCGCAGCTTTAAAACCTCAGGTGACGTGGGCCGCGTGTAGGGCGCAGGCTCTAGCTCGGCGGCCCGCAGCGCCAGTCCGCCCAGTAGCACAGGAATGCCATAGAAAAACCCGACTAGATTGAGGGTGGAGTTGTCTTGAAAGTAAGCCACAAAGCCAACGATGGTGAGCACCCCTCCCACCGCCAATAGCACCAAACTCAGGTTAAATTGCCCCAACTTAATTCGCCCCAGCATACGGTCCTCAACTCAGAAAGGCTTACATGTCTCATCATGCCGTTTTGTGGGTGAGAAAGGTAGGGCAGGCCGGCGGGAAGATGAGGCGGATGAGGAAGGTGAGGTGGATGAGCAATTCAAAATTCTCCATCCCCCCATTCCGCTCGGTGCGGTAGACGGCAAAGTTGTTTATGCTGTCGATGAAGAGTTTTAGGGGACGCTATGGAACTGCAGGTGATTCGCGATCGCATTACTACCATTCGATCGAAGCGGGAAGCGCTGATTCAGCTGCTAGAGCAGCCTGACCTGGGCACCCTGCGCATTGATGTCAACCAGGCGATCGAAGAAATGGACGATCTGCTCGAAGAATTTGACCGCACCTTCCCGATGGGATGACCCGATGGGATGATAGGTTGAGATTTAGATTGCGATGAGTCAACTCCAGATTTAGAAGTTGAGTTTTGCCGGTAGGAAAGCCCACGTCTCTGAACTGGACTCGCAATTGTCCTTCCTTTAACTAATTACCTCAACTCCGCTCAACTCATTATGGCCACCAGCTACACTGTCGAAGTTCATCACCAGGGCAGCACTCACACGCTCACCGTGCCAGAAGACCAAACCATTCTGGATGTAGCTCAGGCGGCGGGCCTAGATCTGCCGACCTCTTGCGGGGCAGGGGTGTGCACCACCTGCGCTGCGCTGGTGCTGGAGGGTGAAGTCGAGCAGGGCGATGGTATGGGGGTGAGCACCGAACTGCAAGCCGAGGGCTACGCGCTACTGTGTGTGGCCTACCCCCGCTCCGACATCAAGCTAGAGACCGAAAAAGAAGACATCGTTTACCAAAAACAGTTCGGCCAGGGCTGAGCTCTAGGGTGGGCACTGCCCACCATTAGCAAAATTTTGGGGAGGCGAGGTATGGCCAACTCTGCATAGGCAGACTGGTTCAGGTATGCCTAATCGTCTCATCGTCGCGCTCTTCAATGGTGGGCAGTGCCCACCCTACTCTGGGTAGAGGTTTTTCAGGTTCAGTAGCTCATGGCATTGGCCACTCACTTCATCACCATTGATATAGACCTGGAGAAGACCAGCAGAGATCTAGTCAGCGCCATTGAGTCGGCCCTGGCTGAGCGGGGTGAACCGCTGCGCTGGGCGATTACCCAGATCAACTCTGCGACCCAAACCGCCACGGTAGAAGCAGTGGTGACTACTCTTTCTAACCCCTAACTATGACCCAAGCTGTGTCTGGTCGACGTCCCTACACTGCGGTGCTGGTGGTGCCCACGGGTATTGGCGCGGCGGTGGGGGGCTACGCGGGGGACGCGCTGCCGGTGGCGCGGGCGATCGCCTCGGTGGTCGATACCTTGATTACCCACCCCAATGTGATGAACGGGGCGCAGCTCTACTGGCCCTTGCCCAACGCTTTTTATGTGGAAGGCTACGGGCTAGACCAGTTTGCGGCGGGGCGCTGGGGGTTGCGCCCGGTACACCGCAACCGGATTGGCCTGGTGCTAGATGCGGCGATTGAAGACGACCTGCGCTGGCGGCACCTACAGGCGGCAGACGCGGCGCGAGCCACCCTAGGGCTAGATCTAACCGATTACGTGGTGACCGATGCGCCGCTGGGGGTTGAATTGCGCAGCGCTGAGTCGGGGGCAACCTGGGGAACGATTCAGCGGCCCGATAGCTTGCTGCGGGCGGCGGAGCGGGCGATCGCAGCAGGGGCCGAGGCGATCGCCGTCGTGGCTCGCTTTCCCGAAGATACCGATGCCGAAGCCCTGCAAGACTACCGCCAGGGGCAAGGGGTAGATCCGCTGGCCGGGGCCGAGGCGGTGATTAGCCACCTGGTGGTGCGCACCCTGAGAGTACCCTGCGCCCATGCCCCAGCCCTCAGCCCGCTGCCGTTGGATACCTCTATTTCGCCCAAATCGGCGGCTGAAGAGATTGGCTATACCTTTTTGCCCTGCGTGCTGGCCGGGCTGAGCCGAGCCCCACAGTTTGTGGTTGATCCCGGTCTGGGCGGCTTTGAGGGAAATTCCGGAGGCGGTTCTAGCGCCACATCCTCTAGCGCCACATCCTCTAGCGTCACCCTATGGGCCGACCAGGTCGATGCCATTGTGGTACCGGCTAGCGCCTGCGGCGGCAGTGCACTGCTAAGTCTAAGCCGCCGATCGCTGGCGATCGCCGTTGAAGCCAACCTCACCGCCCTGATGGTCAGCCCAGAAGCCCTAGGTATTTCTGCGGTGCGGGTGGGATCTTACCTGGAGGCGGTGGGGCTACTGGCGGCCCATCGGGCCGGGGTGCATCCCCAGGCGCTAACGGCTCAAATGCCCCGACTCAAGGAGCTTTACCCCACCTCTGATGTTCATCCTTTGGGCAGATAGAAGCCTCAAACCAGCTTTTTACAATGGATTCGGAGGAGGCTGATTGGGAATGTATAGTTTAGCTGTTGCCCGATCATGGTGTTAGCTCATTCTGGCAAGGCGAGATTTTAGGCTACCTGGGACGGTATCCAACCTTGAAATCTAACCTTGAAGGATGCTTACTGGTGCTATTGTCAATGCCACCGATTGGCTCCAGCGCTGGCTACCTGGTAAGTTAGCCTGGCCTGGCCTCCGCTGTTGTCACAGGAGCATGGTATGCCAAAACGTACCGTCAACGTCTTGCTGGTCGAAGATGACGAGGTAGACGTGATGAATGTCCAGCGGGCTTTTAAGCGCAACTGCATCGATAACCCCCTGTACATCGCTAACAATGGGTTAGATGCACTTTCGATGCTGCGCGGCAGCGACTCTGAACCCCCGTCTGTGCCAGATCATCGGCGATTGGTGCTGCTAGACATCAATATGCCTAAGATGAATGGTTTAGAATTTCTACAAGAGCTGCGCCAAGATGCTTCGTTGAAATCGACTCCGGTGGTGGTGTTGACGACCTCTGATGCCGACCAAGATCGTTTAGAGGCGTACCGTTTAAACGTTGCAGGCTATATTTTAAAGCCGGTGACTTTTGCTACCTTTGCAGAGGTGATGGCATCGCTCAACCAGTACTGGGCACTGTGTGAAATTCCTTAGACAGAACCAGTGGCAGCCGCCGTGGGCCGTGGGAACAGGGGCTAACCGAATGGGCAAAGCGCTGGACATTTTGCTGGTAGATGACGATGCCGTCGACCGCATGGCTATTTGCCGGGCTTTAGATCGCGCCGACCTGGCGGTAAAGGTGACAGAGGTCAACAATGCCGAGGAGGCGATCGCCCACCTAAACAATTTTTCCTACGACTGTGTTTTTTTAGACTATCGCCTGCCCGAACAGGACGGGCTTTCGCTGATTCGGCAGTGGCGGGCTGAGGGGGTGAGCATTCCGCTGGTGGTGCTGACCGGCCAGGGCGATGAGCAAATCGCCGTCGATCTGATGAAGGCCGGGGCCAGCGATTACTTGATCAAAACTCGGGTGTCTCCCGATCGCCTGGCGCTGCTGTTGCGCAATGCCATGCGGGTCTACGAGGCCGAACAGCGGGAAGCCTCGGCCCTGGCTCAGCTTCAGCAAACCAACATGTTGTTGACCAAGCAAAACGAAGAGCTAGAAGATCAGCGTCGCTACATTGAAGATCAAAACTTCAAGCTGATCGAAGCCTACCGGGTTAAGTCTGAGTTTTTGGCCACCATGTCCCACGAGCTGCGTACGCCTCTAAACGCCATTTTGGGGTTTTCGCAGATTCTCGATAGCCAGACTAAGGGGCCGCTCACCTTTCACCAAGCCGAGATGGTAAAACGCATTTTTACCAACGGCAAAAACCTGCTCAGCCTGGTCAACGACATTCTTGATTTGTCTAAGCTAGAGGCCCAGCGGCTAACGTTAACCCCTGCCTCCCTTGACCTGCACGAGCTGATTGAGGCTACGCTATCTGACCTGCGATCGCTGGCCGACAGTAAGACCCTGACGCTCAAAAGCGATCTGGGTCTTAGCGATCCCATGGTTACCAACGACGAGCATCGTCTGCGCCAGGTGTTGATCAATTTGGTCTCTAATGCGATTAAGTTTACCGATTGCGGTCAGGTGCGCGTCAGCGTTATAGAGGCGGGGGCTAGCCACATTGTCCTGACCGTTGAAGATACTGGCATGGGCATTGCCAAGGAGCAGCTGCCCCACATTTTCGAAGCCTTTCGCCAGGTCGACCAAACCATTCGCCGCCAGCATCCCGGCACGGGGCTGGGGCTAGCAATTGTGCATTCCCTGGTCACCGTCATGGGGGGGAAGGTCGCCGTTAGCAGCCAGCTAGGGCAGGGGACTACCTTTACTGTCACCCTGCCCCGGCAGATCGCCGCGCTGCGCTCAAGTGAGACCTTTGAGATCGAGGTTTGGTAGCTGAACTCGCGCTTCAACCGACTAGTACTCTGCGGCGCAAGTTTAGATACTATTCTCCGGGGGCTGGGGATCAGGGGGGCTAGGGAGCCAGGCAATTCAGAATGGTGGGCATATTTCAGCCGTCGAGTACTAGCGACTTAAATTAAAGATTCGGCAGAAGATTTGATTAGGTCGTTTAGCCTTGAAGGGCACTAAATCTGGTGGGCCGTGCCCACTCTACGGTAAATCAAGGCTTTCGGCGTTGGCCCTATTGAGCCGGTCTTGAACCATCACAAAACGCTCATTTCAGTGCATTCCATTTGGCCTTCCCCTACCGTGACGCTTTGCCCCCAATTTTGAGGGAGCCGAAGCTTGAGCCAATACGGCTTAGCCACATCTTTACCTTCTGATCACCTGCAACAGCGGCTAAAATGTAGCCTTTAAAACTTCAGCAATTTAGCGGTGGTTTTGGCTGGCAACGTGGGAAAATAAGGGGCGCATTTTTTGGAAAACTGCCTGTGAAAGCTCTTGTGGTCGGCAACGGTGGCCGTGAACATACCCTGGCCTGGTCGCTGCTGCAATCGCCCCGCATTACCGAGGTGGTCTGTGTGCCCGGTAACGGCGGTACCGCTACCCTACCTCGCTGTCGCAACCTGGCTATAAACACTGATTCCTTTGAGGGCATCGCTCGTTTTGCCCTAGTGAATAACCTGGAGCTGGTGGTGGTCGGCCCCGAGCAGCCCCTGGCAGGCGGCATTACTGACTACCTGCAAAAACAGGGCCTCAAGGTGTTTGGCCCGGTTCAGGCCGGAGCCCAAATTGAGGCCAGCAAGGCCTGGGCTAAAGCGCTGATGGTTGAAGCGGGCATTCCCACCGCCAGGGCAGAGGTCTTTACTGATGAAGCGGCGGCCCTGGACTACCTAAAGCAGCAGGGTACCCCAATCGTGGTGAAGGTCGATGGGCTGGCGGCGGGTAAAGGCGTTACCGTAGCGCAAACCCTGGAAGACGCAACCCAGGCGGTCAGCGATGCCTTTCGCGGCCGGTTTGGCGAGGCGGGTCGTCAGATCGTGATTGAAGAGTATATTACCGGGCAAGAGGCCTCGGTGCTGGCCGTTACCGATGGGCAAACCATTCGCCCCCTGGTGCCTGCCCAAGACCATAAGACCATTGGCGAGGGCGATACGGGGCCAAATACCGGAGGCATGGGGGCCTACGCGCCTACTCCGGTTGTCACGCCGGAGCTGATGGCGCGGGTGCAGAGCGAGGTACTAGAGCCTGCGATCGCCGCCCTACGCCACCGAGGTATCGACTATCGCGGCGTGCTCTATGCGGGGCTAATGATTACCCCCTCAGGTGATCCTAAGGTCATTGAGTTTAATTGTCGCTTTGGCGACCCTGAGACCCAGGCGGTGCTGCCCCTGCTCGAAACGCCCCTAGACGAAGTGATACTGGCCTGCATTGAAGGGCGGCTCGATGCGCTAGAACTACAGTGGAAGCCAGGAGCCGCCGCCTGCGTGGTTGTGGCCGCCGAGGGCTACCCCGGCAGCTACCCCAAGGGCATGGAAATCTTCGGGTTTGAGGAAGCCGCCGCTACACAGGCGCTGGTGTTCCATGCCGGTACGCGTCGCCAGGGCGACAGCATTGTGGCCGATGGTGGGCGGGTGCTGGGGG
>NZ_JADEXE010000175.1 GCF_015207265.1 Nodosilinea sp. LEGE 07298
GTCGTAAACTGCTCCCCAGCCCTCCCCTCCCATGGCAACATTTACCTTGTACGGCCCCGCCCTGAGCACCTACGTACGCACTGTTCGTATGGTGCTGGCCGAAACCAACACTCCCTACGACCTCAAGGCCGTCGATATTTTTAGCGATCGCTCCGCTGAGTACCTGGCCAAAAATCCCTTCGGCAAAGTGCCCACCTTGGAGGTGGATGGCGAAACCCTCTACGAAACCTGTGCCATCGTCGCCTACCTGGACGAAGTGGTGGGCAACGGCGTTTTTACCCCCGCTGACCCTATGATTCGAGCCCACATGCGGCAGATTATGGCGATCGTCGACAGTTACCTCTATGCTCCGGCCATTGGCACGATCGCCATTCAGCGGTTGATTGTACCCAGCCAGGGAGGCCAGAGCGATGAAGCGGCGGTGCGAGCGGCAGTGCCCAAGGTCAAAATGGCTCTGGAGGCGATCGAGGCGATCGCCATTGGTACTCCATACCTGTTGGGAACCACCATTACCCTAGCTGACTTTCACCTGATGCCAGTTATGCTCTATCTCTCCAAAACCCCTGAACTAGCCGCCGTTACCAGCCAAACACCCAAGCTGAAGACCTGGTGGGAGACTGTTAGCCAGCGGCCCAGCTTTTTGTCGGTGACTGCCTAGGGGCGATCGCCCATTCTTACTACCTGTAGGACTGATTAACTTGGTTTGGCAATCAAAAGATAGCCAAAGACGTTGGCCAGCAGAATGTGAAATGTGAAGACAATAAAAGTCCTGGCTCAACTACCCCGAAGAACCAGGACTCTTGAGCAGCGGAGAGTCTCCATCCGTCTCAAGGTTGGGAGATGGCAAAGAGCGATCGTAGAGAGCCGCTTACCATCTCAAACTATTTTTGAATTTTTTCTGTAGGGTGGGCACTGCCCACCAGAGATTATGGCTTTTGCAAATAAATTGAGTTGACTAAAAAATTGCTTTTCTCAGGCAAAGAGTTCTGCGGGTGGGGTGAGTTTAACCAAACTGGCAGAACCCACCCCTGCCCCTCCGAGGAGGGGACTTTGTCCGAGGTGCAAGGTGGGCTAGTGCCCACCCTACGGGGAGAGGCGTTGGCCTCGCTAGCCAAAGCGACTAGAAGTTGACGCGATCAGGAAGGCGGCATAGGTGAGGATGTAGCCCACCGTGAAGTGAGCTAGACCCACCACTCGACCCTGAATGATCGACATGGCAACGGGCTTGTCCTTCCAGCGAACCAGGTTCGCCAGGGGAGTGCGCTCGTGGGCCCAGACCAGAGTTTCAATTAGCTCTTGCCAGTAGCCCCGCCAAGAGATCAAGAACATGAAGCCTGTGGCCCAGACTAGGTGCCCAAAGAGGAACATCCAGGCCCAAACGGCCAGATTATTCATGCCGTAGGGGTTGTAGCCGTTGATTAGCTGCGACGAGTTCAGCCACAGGTAATCTCGGAACCAGCCCATCAGATAGGTCGAGTTTTCGTTGAACTGAGCCACGTTGCCCGACCACAGCGCCAGATGCTTCCAGTGCCAGTAGAAGGTAACCCAGCCAATGGTGTTGAGCATCCAGAACATCGCCAGGTAGAACGAGTCCCACGCGGAGATGTCGCAGGTGCCGCCCCGGCCAGGGCCGTCGCAGGGGAAGCTGTAGCCGAAGTCTTTTTTATCGGGCATCAGCTTCGAGCCGCGAGCATCCAGCGCACCCTTGACCAAGATCAGGGTGGTGGTGTGTAGACCCAGGGCGATCGCATGGTGAACCAAAAAGTCACCAGGGCCAATGTTCAAGAACAGCGAGTTGGTACTGCTGTTGATGGCATCGAGCCAGCCGCTCAGCCACACGTTGCCGTGGTTAGGCCAGGCCGTTGTAGCAATGCTGTCGGGGTTGGATAGGAGAGTATCCATACCGTAGATCAGCTTGCCGTGGGCGGCTTGAACCCATTGAGCAAACACGGGTTCTACCAGAATTTGCTTTTCGGGGGTGCCAAAGGCGACCACCACATCGTTGTGTACGTAGAGGCCTAGGGTATGGAAACCCAAGAACAGCGACACCCAACTCAGGTGAGAAATCAGCGCTTCCTTGTGCTCCAACATGCGGTAAAGCACGTTGTTGTAGTTGGCCTTGGGGTCGTAATCGCGTACCAGGAAGATCGCGCCGTGGGCAAAGGCCCCCACCATGATGAAGCCAGCAATGTACTGGTGGTGGGTATAGAGCGCCGCCTGGGTCGTATAGTCCTTCGCCATAAAGGCGTAGGGCGGTAGCGAGTACATGTGCTGCGCCACCAGCGACGTTATCACCCCCAGACAGGCCAGGTGCCAACCCAACTGGAAGTGCAGTGAGTTGTTGTAGGTGTCGTAAATGCCCTTGTGGCCTTCCCCGATCGCACCGCCAAAGGGAGTGCCTTCGGGGGGGCGGTGGGCATTCATGATCTCCTTCATGCTGTGGCCAATACCGAAGTTGGTGCGGTACATGTGCCCGGCGATGATGAAAATCACCGCGATCGCCAGGTGGTGGTGGGCCATATCCGTCAGCCACAGCGACTGAGTCTGGGGATGGAACCCACCCAAAAAGGTGAGAATCGCATCGCCTGAGCCCGTCGCCGTACCAAAGAGGTGGTTAGGCGTGTCGGGGTTTTGGGCATAGACCCCCCACTGACCGGTAAAGAACGGTTTTAACCCTGCTGGGTGAGGCCGTACCGACAGAAAGTTATTCCAGCCGACATGCTGGCCCCGCGCTTCGGGAATGGCTACGTGAATCAGGTGCCCGGCCCAGGCCAGAGAGCTGACCCCAAATAGACCGGCCAGGTGGTGGTTGAGGCGCGATTCGGCATTCTTGAACCAGGCCAGGCTAGGCCGAAACTTGGGTTGCAGGTGCAGCCAGCCCGCGAACAGAAACACCGCCGACAACACTAGCAGGAACAGCGCCCCGCTATAGAGATCGTTGTTGGTGCGCATGCCAATGGTGTACCACCAGTGATACACCCCAGAAAACGAGATGTTCACCGGATAGCTGGCCCCCGCCTGGGTGAAGGCATCCACGGCGGGTTGACCAAATTGTGGATCCCAAATCGCGTGGGCGATGGGACGAGTGCCCAGCGGGTCTTTCACCCACTGCTCAAAGTTGCCTTGCCAGGCGACGTGGAACAGGTTGCCCGACGTCCACAGAAAGATGATTGCCAGGTGGCCAAAGTGCGAAGCAAAAATCTTTTGGTAAAGATTCTCCTCCGTCATGCCGTCGTGGCTTTCAAAGTCGTGGGCGGTGGCAATCCCGTACCAGATCCGCCTTGTGGTCGGATCGGCAGCCAGGTCCTGGCTAAATTTAGGGAATTTAGTTGCCATGAATCAAAACAGGTTTGCTGTACGAATGGGTCAGAAAACGCAATTCGTCGACATTCAGTGGTTTGGGTGGGTAGGGGGACAGCATGCTGTCCCCCTACGGGGATCCCATGACCAAACGGGTCATCCCACCGAAATGATTCGTGCTAAGAAGAAGGCCCACGTCGTGGCAATCCCTCCCAGCAGGTAGTGGGCCACACCCACAGCCCGACCCTGAGTGATGCTCAGCGCCCGGGGCTGAATAGCGGGAGCCACCTTCAGCTTGCTGTGCGCCCAGACAATGGACTCAATCAGCTCTTGCCAGTAGCCGCGACCGCTGAACAAGAACATCAGGCTAAAGGCCCAGACAAAGTGCGCACCCAGGAACATCAGACCGTAGGCCGACAGCGCCGAGCCGTAGGAGCCAATTACCTGAGAGGCCTGTGCCCACAGGAAGTCGCGCAACCAGCCATTGATGGTGATGGCGCTAGCGGCAAAGTTGCCGCCGGTAATGTGACTCACCGTGCCATCGGGCGCTACCGTGCCCCAGATGTCTGACTGCATCTTCCAGCTGAAGTGAAAAATCACAATCGAGATGCAGTTGTACATCCAGAACAAGCCGAGGAACACGTGATCCCAAGCAGAAACCTGACAGGTGCCGCCTCGGCCAGGCCCATCGCAGGGGAACCGGAAGCCCAGCTCGCCTTTGTCGGGAATTAGCCTGGAGCTGCGGGCAAACAGCACGCCCTTGAGCAGAATCAGCACTGTCACGTGGATGGTGAAGGCGTGAATGTGGTGCACCATGAAGTCGGCAGTGCCGAGGGCCATAGGCATCATCGCCACCTTGCCCGCTACAGCAACTCCGGTACCCCCAAACACAGGGCTGACGCTAGCCAGCACGTTGGGCGCGGTATTGCCAGCCGCCGCCGCATGGAACCCTTGCACCCATTGGGCAAAGACCGGTTGCAGATTAATGGCGGTATCCGAGAACATGTCCTGGGGACGGCCCAAGGCGCGCATGGTGTCGTTGTGGATGTACAGACCAAAGCTGTGGAAGCCCAGGAAAATACAAACCCAGTTGAGGTGGGAGATGATCGCATCTCGGTGGCGCAAAACGCGATCCAGGTTGTTATTGACATGCACCGAAGGCTCATAGTCGCGCACCATAAAGATGGCCGCATGGGCTGCTCCCCCCACAATTAAGAAGCCGCCAATCCACATATGGTGGGTAAACAGCGACAGCTGAGTGGGGTAATCCGTTGCGAGGTACGGATAGGGTGGCATCGAGTACATGTGCTGAGCCACGATGATGGTGAGAGACCCGAGGAGGGCCAGATTCCACCCCAGCTGGGCATGCCAAGAGGTCGTGAAAATTTCGTACATGCCCTTGTGGCCTTCGCCGGTAAACGGCCCTTTATGGGCCTCCAGCACCTCTTTAAAGCTGTGGCCAATGCCCCAGTTAGTACGGTAGAAATGGCCAGCGACGATAAATAGAACAGCCAAGGCCAGGTGGTGGTGAGCCGTATCTGATAGCCAGAGGCCACCCGTTACCGGGTTCAGACCACCTTTGAAGGTGAGAAAGTCGGAGTACACGCCCCAGTTGAGCGTAAAGAAGGGCTTCAACCCCTCGACAAAGCTGGGGTAGAGGTCGGCCATCAGGGCCTTGTTGAGAATCCACTCGTGGGGCAACGGTATCGCCCCCACCGAGTCGATGACCCGACCGCCAATGGTCAAAGGCTTGCCCGCATCGATCGCATCCATGCAGGCGTTGATGGGCAACGATACATGGATCTGCTGCCCGGCATAGCCTAGACAGCCCAGGCCCAGCAGCCCGGCCAGGTGGTGGTTCATCATCGATTCCACGTTTTGGAACCACTCCAGTTTGGGAGCCCGCTTGTGGTAATGGAACCACCCGGCAAACAGCATTAAACCAGCCATCACCAGCGCCCCAATGGCGGTGCAGTACAACTGGAAACTGTTGGTAATGCCGTTGGCCCGCCACATCTGGAACAACCCAGAGGTGATCTGAATGCCGTGGAAGCCACCGCCTACGTCAGCATTCAGGATATCTTGGCCAAAAATGGGCCAAACCACCTGAGCGCTGGGCTTAATGCCCGTGGGGTTGGTGAGCCAAGCTTCGTAGTTCGAAAACTTAGCGCCGTGGAAATACATGCCACTGAGCCAAACAAAAATGACGGCTAAGTGACCAAAGTGAGCACTGAAGATTTTTCGGGAAATATCTTCTAGGTCACTGGTGTGACTGTCAAAGTCGTGGGCGTCGGCGTGAAGGTTCCAAATCCAGGTGGTGGTTTTGGGTCCTTTGGCCAACGTGCGGTCGAAGTGGCCCGGCTTGCCCCATCGCTCAAATGAGACTGGCACCGGGTCTTTATCAACCACAACCCTGACTTTTTGTCCCGGTTCAGGGGGACTTATGGTCATGGGACTCTCCTCTCTTCTACTCGAAAATACAGAGCGGATAAAGGCGCTTCCTACTCGATAGACGGATATGACCTGAGTCTATAGAAAGCTTAAATAAGCCGTTGCAGGCATTGTCAGCTGACCCAAATCAGTGGCGCTTTCCGTTAGCGAACTAAGGAATACGCTTTAGATTCAAGGCTCAGCAGGTAACAGCCGTCACCTTAAGGTGACTAGGACCATACTGAAACTGGGCTCAGATGGCCGAATTGCCCTCGGGAAACGACAGGTTAAGTAACAAATTACAGAATCATTGCCGCCCTTGGTAAGCGAAATTCTCACAAGTTAATAACTCTGGAAAAATTAAATTAGTAAATCTTTGAAAGTGCCCAAATGAGGGCCTTCCAGAAGATTATTTATTTTTTGAATGAAGAAAAAACAAGCCAAAAAATAGCGGCTAGAGAATTAAAGCCCTGACGATAGTGTGTGCTTTCATCCTCTAAGGTGACTGCTTGAGAAGAAAGCCCCCTTTGGGCGAACGGATCGTGCAGCCTCCGGCAGGGCTGCTACGCTAACGTTCTGCAAACTGCCTGCTGAGTCAGCTATGTATCTTTAGATAGACAGGTAGACATCACCTCAACTCGCCGACCGGATGCTTTAGCCAGTGTTTTAGCCTCTCTGCTGGTTGCGGCCGATCAAACAGATATCCCTGGCCCAGGTCACAGCCTAGGGCCTTAAGCAATAGATGTTGCTCCTCAGACTCAATGCCTTCAGCGGTGGCTATGACGCCGAGTTGGTGGGCCAGCATGATTATGGTTTTAACAATATCTTGGTTTCGGACGTGGTCTTCCACCCGGTTGATGAAGCTGCGATCGATTTTTAGATTGGTGATCGGCAACTGGTGTAACGAACCAAACGATGAATAGCCTGTGCCAAAGTCGTCAATGCTGATGCCAATTGAGCGATCTCTAAGATTTTGCAGCAGTTGACAGGTGCCAGAGAGGTTATTGATTAACAGGCTTTCAGTAATCTCAATGACTAAGCTTGATCCGGAAAGCTCGGTGGTAGCCAGGATGTGATCGAGCTTTTCTAGAAAATCTGCTTGATTGAGCTGCGCTGCAGACACATTTACATTGACGGTGAGGTGTTCGTTGTGGATGCCATGGGTTTGCCACTGTTTGAGTTGGCGACAAGCAGTTTCTAGTACCCACCATCCCAGAGGAACGATTAAGCCGGTGTCCTCCGCTAAAGGAATAAATGTTCCTGGTGAAAGTAGGCCCCGGTCAGGATGTTGCCATCTAATCAGTGCTTCAAAGCCAATTAAGCCACGATCTTTTAAGCCCAGAATTGGTTGGTAGTGCAGGATCAATTCCTGGCGAAAGAGCGCTCGGCGTAACTCATTTTCTAAATCTAGTTTCTCAGCCGCAAGGGCTCGCATTTTTTCGGTAAAAACAGCGTATCCATTACGCCCACTAGCTTTTGACCAATACATTGCAATATCAGCATCGCGGAGTAGATTGCTGGGGTCCGCGTAAGCATCAAACCCAATCACAATGCCTAGACTGCCGGTAACAATAACTTCGTGGTTGTTAAGAATGCAAGGAGACTGCAACGTGGCTAACACTGCTTCTGCCGCTTGAAAAACATTGAAAGGGTCAGTGATATCATCTAGGATAATCACAAACTCATCGCCCCCTAAACGAGCAACCCAGTGACCCGTTTGCTTCAGTCGTTCAGCCATCTCGATTAGCAACTGATCACCAGAGGCATGGCCTAAACTATCGTTAATAGCCTTAAATCGATCGAGATCTAAAAACATGACCGACCCTTTGACTGGGGCGGTTTGATGATCGCTGCTAAGCCTATCTGCCAAGCGTGTAAGCAAGAAATGGCGGTTAGGTAGCTTAGTTAAGCTATCGTACAAAGCCTTGTGCCGCAGTTGGTCTTGTGCGGCAATGCGATCGCTTATTTCTCGCTTCAAACGACGATTTACAAAAAATAAGATACCGGAAAAGCTGGCTAATAATGTAGTGCCTGAGATGGCAGCTAATCGACTAATGAGAAGCCAGTCAGTTTTGTGAATATCTATGCCTTCAAGCCAATCTTCTCCGGCCTGGTAGTAAACGGAGCTGCTTTCGTTCTTCATGACTGCCAGATGGCGATCTATGGCTAATAACAATCCATCTGGATCGCCTTCGGGAGCAGCGAAATGCACTTGATCGGGCTTGATCAAAACATTGGTTTTAACCGCGTTTGTGAGGTGCTGATGGGTTGGGTAGAAGCGATTTACTACAACACCATCAATTTCGCCTCGCTCTAGTATCTGAAACATTTCTTCATAGGCAGGCGACTGGACAAAAATTGGTTCAATGCCAAATTCTTTTGTCGTAACCTGTAACGCCTCGTATTGGATGCCATTTTCTAGTACGGCAATGCGTTTTTTGTGTAAGTCGAGTACCGAATGAATTTTGATGCCAGGCCGTGCGTAAATAACAGACCAGCTGGGAAATAACACCTCTCGGTTGAAGTCAAACTGGGCATCGCGCTGCTGGGAGTAGGACACATCTAGCATCAGGTCTAGTTCGCCCGCTTCTACCGCAGCTAAGCAGTCAGGCCATTGGCAACTGACGTATTCGAGAGTCCATCCTTCGAGGCGAGCAATCTCCTGAATGACGTCGGGGAAAAAGCCTGCCGGTTCTCCCTGATCATTCCAAAAGACCTTGGGTGGACCAGGGTAAACGCCTACTTTTACCGGATCTTGAATGTAGGCATTGGTCTCGACGGCAGCCAACAGGCTGAGGCTACTGAATGCGATCGCTCCACCTAAACTAACCTTTCCCCACTGTGTAAGCCATCGGTTCCGACGGCTTAATTGCTTGCCGTAATCTAATACCAGCTTTAAGGAGAGCACCATACATTTTCATAGCAGGCTAGTGGTCAAGGGGCATGACAACGTTGCTGGGGTTAAGCAGATCATACCCAAAGCGGCTTGGTAACTATGCGAACACAGACTAAAGGACTGAGTGTTGTACGCTGACCCCTGCAAAGTCTCCAGGCCACTGGCTTTTTGCAGGCATCACCGACCAGTTGCAGAGCACTACCGATCTCATATCCCTGCTTCAAATAGGTATAACTCCGTAGGGGTTGGGCGGGTTCTCCCGGCGCTGAGTTAAGTCCGTCATTGCTTTAAAGCGAGTTTGGCCCAAGGGCAAACTGCTAAATCTCTGTGCTTGCGATCGCCCCATGTGGTGTACATTATGAGAAAATTGTGACAACTGTTTAAGTAAAACGTTTTAGGAGGGCATGCCCGATGGACTGGCGAGTCGTTGTTGTTTTACTGCCGATTGCTGTAGCTGCAAGCTGGGCTGTGTTTAACATTGGTCGGGCCGCTCTGGGCCAGCTGCAAGATTTCCTCAACCGTGAGGCGTGATCCAATCGGTCTAGGCGTTTGCCTATGGGTCTAACCTGCCAGGGGCAAAGCTTGGCTCGCAAGGGCTATTTGTAGCGCGATTGCAGGTTAGACCAACATTTCAGCTCTAGAATGATTCGGCAACGGCTGGGTCATTCTAGAGCTAGTTTTTTGAGGTGGGGCATCAGCTGAGCAAAGGCAATGCCACGATGGCTGATTACCTCTTTTTGTTCAGGCGGCATCTCGGCGAAGCTTTTGCCCAGGCTGGGTACGTAGAAAATGGGGTCGTAGCCAAAGCCGCCTGTGCCCTGGGGCGATTGCAAGATTTTTCCGGCACAGACTCCTTGGGTTTCTAATCCGATTTCTCCTCTAGGATTGGCTAGCGCTAGGGCGCAGACAAACTGAGCGCTGCGATCGCTTTGCCCCTCTAGCTCCTTCAGCAGCCGTTCAATACGGGCTTGGTCGCTGTTGGCGTAGCGGGCCGAGTAAATGCCGGGGGCACCGTCGAGAGCATTCACCTCTAGGCCAGAATCGTCGGCGATTGCCCACTGGCCTAGTGCTTTGGCTACCCCTGCTGCCTTCAGCCGCGCATTTTCTAAAAACGTAGCGCCGGTTTCTTCAATATCAATCTGCTCGGGCTTGAGCTCAAGCTGCCAACCTAGATCATTTAGGTACACCTGCATTTCTTTGAGCTTGCCGGGGTTCCCGGTGGCGACAATAACCGTAGGCATCCGCAATCCATCCATCAAACGTAGGCTACGGGTCGATTGTAGTGCCTTGCCTTCAGGGGTCAACCTAAGGGCTCAAAATGGCATATGGCCAAATGCAGATCGAGCCCAAACCTGGTAGCGTGGTTGAACAGTGATCGCGATCGCGAAGGTTTCCCTTGACCCCAAAGCGCCCCTCCCAAGGCTCCAACTATTGGACGCTTGCTCCCTACGTGCGACACGAGTGGCCCACCATCTTTCAGGCGCTGTTGGGAACCATCATTTTTGTTGCTTACTGGCCGATTTTGGCCTGGCTCTCGGGCAACATTCTGGCCCAGCTAGCGGCCGGCAATGTACCAGTGGTGATTCGGTTCATCGCCATCACCATGGCTGGGTTTGCGGTGCAAAAGATTGGTCAGTATATCCAAGATTCGCTAATGGCCAAGGCTGCCCTAGAGGTGGCCTTTAACTTACGCCGCGATGTCTACACCCACATTCACCGGCTCAGCCTGACCTACTTTGAGCGCAGCCAAACCGGCGATCTCTCCTACCGACTGACCGAAGATATCGATCGCATCGGTGAGGTGGTGCAAAAGCTGTTCCACGACTTTCTGCCCTCAGTCTTACAGTTGGTGGTGGTGCTAGGCTACATGGTCTACCTCAACTGGCAGCTCACCCTGACGGCGGTGGTCTTGGTGCCCATTTTGGCTGTGCTGGCGGGGTGGTTTGGCGAGAAAATGCTGACGTTTTCGCGGCGTAGCCAAAACTTGGTGTCTGACCTGTCTTCGCTGGTTACCGAAGTGTTTGGCGGCATTCGCCTGGTGCGGGCCTTTGCGGCCGAAGAGTACGAGGTCGAGCGCTTTACCATAGAGGCCGAAAAAAACCGCCAAGCTAAGTACCAAGCCGCTTGGCTACAGGCGGTGCAATACCCGGTGGTGGGCTTTACCTACGCCGTGGTGGTGATGCTGATTTTGCTAGTGGGCACCTGGCAAATCTCCGAGGGCAACCTGACCGGGGCGTCCTTTGGCAGCTATGTGGTTGCCGCCCTGATGCTGATTGACCCGGTCAACCACGTCATTATTAATTACGGCGAGTTTAAGCAGGGCGAAGCCTCGGTCGATCGTGTCATCGAACTACTGGTTCTTGAGCCAGCGGTGCGCGAACTACCTACCGCTATGGCGCTACCTAAAGTCACTGGACGGGTCGAGTACCGCAACGTTACCTTTGGCTACGAGGCCGATGAACCCGTGCTGAGCAACCTTGACTTGCTCGCTCTGCCTGGCGAAAAAATTGCCCTGGTGGGGTCTTCGGGGGCGGGTAAATCGACTCTAGTCAACCTGCTGCCCCGCTTCTACGATCCCCAAGCGGGCCAAATTTTTATTGACGATGTCAATATCTCGACCGTTACTCTGCGCAGCCTGCGGCGGCAGATCGGCATTGTGCCCCAGGAGACAACGCTGTTCTCGGGTACGATCGCCCAAAATATCGCTTTTGGCCAAAAAGACTTTGATATTGAAGCGGTGGAAGCGGCGGCCCGCATTGCCAATGCCCACGACTTTATTAGCCAATTTTCCCAGGGGTACTACACCTGGATGGGTGAGCGCGGCGTAAACCTGTCGGGGGGGCAGCGGCAGCGGGTGGCGATCGCCCGAGCCGTTCTCCTCAACCCCCGCATTCTCATTCTGGACGAAGCCACCTCGGCCCTGGATGCCGAGTCTGAGGCGCTGGTGCAGGAGGCGCTGGAGCGGTTGATGAGCGATCGCACCGTATTCATCATCGCCCACCGGCTGGCCACCGTGCGCGATGCCGATCGCATTCTGGTCATGGAAAAGGGCCACATTATTGAAGCCGGTACCCACAGCGAGTTGCTAGCCAACCAAAACCGCTACGCCCAGTTTTACGCTCAGCAGTTTGCGGGCAGCGTCGAGGGTTAGTTCGGTGTTCACACCCTAATGGGTCACTGTCACCCGGCCAGGGTAGGTACTACCCTGGGGTAAGTACTTATTCCTGGTTTGCCATGGCATTGCCCCCGGCCACGGGCCTTGGCCCTACCTCAGAAAAAACGGTTTATCACGATGGTGTGGGCGATCGCCTGTTCATCTGGCTATTCAGCCGCAAAATGGCCAAGGCCGTGGGAAAAGACACTGACCGCAGCGGCTACGACGGCTTTGTAGACTTGTCCAACCAAATTATGCAAGGGCGCAATGCTCAGCAGCAGCAGGCCCTGGTGGCGGTGGTGCTCAAGTCTTTGGTGCCCACCCAGGTGCTCTGGCTGATTCGAAATCTATTCTCGCCTACCCGGCTGGTGTGTGAACTCAACGCCTGGTTTGCCACGCGGCTGTTTGAGTGGCTGGTCGGCCCTTGCGAGGTCAAAACCGTAGATTTTACCGACGCCCAGGGGCAGTTGCGCCAGCAGCGCAGTGGTGTCCACATTAAAAAGTGCCGCTATCTAGACGAAAGCCGCTGCGTCGGCATGTGCGTCAACATGTGCAAGCTGCCCACCCAGCGCTTTTTTACCGAAGACTTTGGCATTCCCCTCACCATGGTGCCTAATTTCGAAGACTTCAGCTGCGAAATGATCTTCGGCCAGCCGCCGCCGCCCCTAGAAACTGAGGCTGCCTATCAACAGCCCTGTCTTATCGACCACTGCTCCCTGGCCACCCGCGATCCTCAGCCCTGCCCTAAGGTCAAAAACTAAACAGATCGGCTAAAGCCTGCTCGTACTCCTTCAGCACAGCTAGTATCGCTGCTAGCTCTTTTCTGTTTTCTGGGCTAGGGTCTAGTTGGTATTGGATTTGGGCTACACGACATCGAGTTTCGATTCGATTGCGGCGAGAATCCTCTCTCTCTGTGCGCGCCTCTCGTTCACTTTCTTCAGCTCTTCGTCGTAAATCTTCTGCATCTCTGCGCGCCTCTCGTTCGCTCTCTTCAGCTCTTCGTCGTAAATCTTCTGCATCTCTGCGCGCCTCTCGTTCGCTCTCTTCAGCTCTTCGTCGTAAATCTTCTGCAAGGCGGTCTGTTTCTCGATTGCGACGGTTCCACTCAACGCTGAAATTAGCCAATGCAGCCAGGAGGGCTGCCACAGTGAGTCGGTTGCTCCAGAGCTGGGGCTGGGCGACGATGCTGAGGAATCTGAAGTCTTGTTCGCCATAGAAGCGCAGAAATGCAATAGCGATTACGAGTACCGTGACCAAGCTGCCGGGCAACAATCCCAGAAAGTTGATCCACACCTGACGCTTGAATAGCCCCATTGTAAGCGATCGCCTTTGGCCCAATGGACCTGGCCATTGTAGTAGAGAGTAGCGAGCGAGGTGGGAAGGGGGAGGAAGATGAGGGAGCGGATTAGATTCGGCTACTTAAACGCAATGGGAGAAATAATCGCTACTGTAATCAGCAGTACAATATCCACTGGTTTGCTGGCGGTTCTATACCCATGATTGAAGTTGAGCACCTGAGTAAGACCTACGGGTCTACCACGGCCATTCAAGACATCACCTTTGGGGCACAGCCTGGGGAGATTTTGGGCTTTTTGGGGCCAAATGGGGCGGGTAAAACCACCACCATGCGTATTTTGGCGGGCTACCTGCCAGCCTCTGAAGGCACCGCCCGAGTGGCAGGCTACGACGTGCATACCGACTCGATGGCGGTGCGGCAACGGATTGGCTACCTGCCCGAGTCGCCGCCGCTGTACCCGGAGATGACGGTGCAGGGCTTTCTCAACTTTGTGGCCAAAATTAAGGGCGTACCCGCTGACCTGCGCCAAAAGCGCGCCGATATTGCCATGGACCACTGCGGTCTGCTCGACAAGCGCAAGGTGCTGATTCGCAAGCTTTCGAAGGGCTACCGTCAGCGGGTGGGCATTGCCCAGGCGATCATTCACGACCCGCCGGTAATTATTTTGGATGAACCCACGGTAGGACTGGATCCGCGTCAGATTAACGAGGTGCGGCAGCTGATCAAGGGGCTGGCGGGTAGCCACACCATCATTCTCTCCACCCATATTTTGCCGGAGGTGAGCATGACCTGCGATCGCGTCACCATCATCAACCGAGGGCAAGTCGTTGCCACAGATACCCCCGACAACCTCACCACCCGTCTTTCCGGTGAATCGGCCTACGAGCTAGAGATCAAAGGCGATGTCGATACCGCGCTGCGCTTACTGAGCGAGCTAGCCCCCGTCCGCCAGGTCGCACTGCTGGGGCCAGAGCACTTGCCCGAGTATCACCACCGGCTGCGGGTGAGCACAGAAGCCGATCGCACTTTGGGAGCCGTTATGTCCGCCGCCCTCGTCAACGCTGGTCTCGAACTCCACGAACTCCGCCGCCAGCAGGCCACCCTCGAAGACGTCTTCCTCAACCTCACCACCACCGAACCCGCTACGGGGGCAATGGCACCGCCCGAAGTACCCGCCGCTGAACTCTCTACAGCCGAACCAACACCAGAACAATCCGAAGCCTAGCGATTTTAGATTTCGGATTTTGGCTTTCCCTCTCATCCTTCTCACCCACCTACCCAC
>NZ_JADEXE010000176.1 GCF_015207265.1 Nodosilinea sp. LEGE 07298
GGGTGGGGGCTGCGGCCGATGGGTCAGCCCCCACTTGGGTCTTGAGCACCGGCAGGCTAACAATGAAGGTAGCGCCTAACCCTTCACCGGGGCTATCGGCCGTGATCGTGCCGCCGTGGGCCTCGACTAGGTAC
This sequence comes from Nodosilinea sp. LEGE 07298, assembly GCF_015207265.1. Classification (GTDB taxonomy): domain Bacteria; phylum Cyanobacteriota; class Cyanobacteriia; order Phormidesmidales; family Phormidesmidaceae; genus Nodosilinea. The sequence goes on from NZ_JADEXE010000176.1 coordinate 135, forward strand.
CGAACAATTGATAAGCCCAGGCCTAGACCGCCATGCTGACGGGTGATCGAGAGATCTTCCTGGCGAAATGATTCAAACAGCAGGGGTAAAAATTCGGGCTTGATGCCTTTGCCGGTGTCTTTGACGATGATTTGAACCTGGCGATCGCGTTGCTTAAGCTCAACCTCTACCTGTCCACCATCGGGGGTAAACTTAACCGCATTGGAGAGCAAATTCCAGACAATTTGCTGAAGCCGACTTTTATCGCCAGCTACTTGAGAGATCAGCTGCTGGTCTTCAGGTATTGAGCGATCGCTCGGCGGGTAGTCGGCCCCTTTAGACGCAAAATGTAGGGCAATAGATTTTGCTGTGGCTGCCGGTTTAACCGTTTCGATCGCCGCTGCAATCACGGTATTGAGATAGATAGGAGCGGTTTCCAGCTTCAGCTTGCCCCGCAGAATTTTAGCAACGTCGAGCAGGTCGTCGACGAGCTGGGCCTGTAGTTTGGCGTTGCGCTCAATGGTGGAGAGGGCTAGAGCCGTTTTGGCCTCGCCCAGATTACGGGTTTGCAGCAGTTTGGCCCAGCCTAAAATAGGGTTGAGAGGCGTTCTCAATTCGTGGGACAGAATGGTCAAAAATTCATCTTTGACTCGGTTGGCCCGCTCAGCGTCTGCTCGGGCTAGCTGTTCTCGGCGCAGCAGCTGTTCTCTCTCGGCTTCGGCGGCTTTGAGGGCGCTTAAATCGAGCACAAAGGCAATGGTTTCTTCATTGGCTTCGCCTACCTGGCTGTAGCCAATGAGCACCGGCACCCGGCTGCCATCTTTGCGTATGTATTCTTTTTCGTAGGGGGTGCATGCCCCTTTTTGGCGCGATTCGGCAATGCCGTACTCATCTATCGGCAGGCATTCGGGTGGCGTAATTGCAGCCCAGTGTATTTGGCGGGCCTCTAGTTCGGCTCGACTGTAGCCGATAATTCTTAACAGCTCGTCGTTGGCTTTATAAATGTAGCCGTCGGCATCGCCATAGAGAATGCCGACGATATTGGCGTTAACAAAACTCTGTAGCCTAGACTCGTTGTCGGCAAGGGCGGCTTCGGCGCGTTTGCGTTCGGCTTCGACATGTTTACGGGCGCTAATATCAACCGTAGAGCCGACGACCCGCACCACCTGCCCCTGCGGGTTACGCACTAAACAACTGCGCTCCCGAACGTCAACCCAGCGGCCATTGGCGTGGCGCACCCGGTATTCACTTTCGTAAAGCCCGCTAGAACTGGCAAATATTCGCTCAATCTGGGGCTGCATACGAGCCATATCTTCAGGGTGAATGCGATCGCGCCACCAATCGGCAGTGGGCGGGGCAGCCTCGGGGTGAACGCCAACCAGCTGCTGGAGTTGCTCAGAACGGTAGAGGCTGTTGGCGCTCAAATCCCAGTCAAACACCAGCCCGTTGACAGCCTGCATAATCAGCTGAGAACGCTCTTCTAGCTGCTTTTGGCGATCGATATTGGTCAGGGTGCCTGTCCAGCCGGTCATTTGGTTTTGGCTGTCGCAGGTGGGGATAGCGCGATTGAGAAACCAGTGGTAGGTGCCGTCGTAGCACCGAACTCGGTGGGTAATTTCAAACGGTTCGCCGTGGGCGATCGCGAGATGCCAGGCTTGAAGAACGCGATCGCGATCGGCGGGGTGCAGCACGTCTACCTCTTGCCAGCGCAGCGACTCAGCGGCGCTCAGCCCGGTGTAGTCGTACCAGCGCTGATTCCAGTAGTCGATGGTTCCGGTCGCATCCGCCGCCCAAACCATCTGGGGCAGGGCTTCGGCTAAGCCATTGTATCGGTCGTCTTCTAAGCTGGCGCTGGGCTGGCTGAAGTCCGATGGGCTGGGCGCGGCGATGTTGCCCTTGGGTGAGGCAACAGGCCCAGGGTTGTGGTGGGGGAGGCGCGATCGCTGGGGTTGGGCTGGCGCGACGGACAACGTTCGACCAAAGGCCGACACGTCTTGTACAGCCAGCGCTAGCTCTTCGGGCGTAAACTGGCCTTTCACCAGATAGTCAGCCGCCCCCAGCTTAAAGGCCTTAACGATGAGAGTTGTTACCTCATCCCCCACCACCACGATCGGGGGGCAGCCATCCCCCAGCTGCCTTAACCTATCAAGCAACTTCAGCTCGCTAGGCTCAGCTGTCTCAAGCGCTAACACAACAACATCAATCGGTTGAGACTGACATTGCTCCAAAATGCGGTGGGGATGCTGCTTGGACATCACCTCATAGGCAATGCTGGCATCTGGAGGTAAATACGTTTCACCAAGGTCACCTTGCCCCTCGCCTGACAAAGCCCCAACGATCACAATCGCGCGGCAAGCTCTCACCATCTGCCACATCGGCCCAAAGCCGCTTGGCCAGCAAATACTACCGTGGTAACGCTAAAGGCGAAGGACTGTCCGGCCAGAAATTGAAGATAAAGGCATTGCCCCTGCAAAAAATGGGTGCAAGATCCGGTCGAAATGAAGTTTGATCTTACCAGCATGTGCAAGGCAACGTGAAGCCTAAGATGGCTCTATTGGTTTTCTAGTTTTTCCCACGAACATTAAAAGCGTAGAGCAAGCCTCGCTGCTTTAAATCCACCGAACGATAGAAATTGTCATGAATTGGCTAAAGCGCCAGACTTCGCCTTACCGCTAGAGTTCTTGCCGCTAGAGTCATTGACCAACAATGTCGTCGACCAACAATGTCGTCGCCCTGCTTGCAAAACAAGAAGCACGGCGTTATCAAGCCTGCACCGCTTCGGGCCAAAGCTCTTTTAGCTCGCTCGGAAAGCTGTGGACGACATCTTTGACTTCGCCCTCAGTGACATGTTTTATGACGATTGTCCCATCCCAGCTTTTCAGCCAGATCATTCACCCAAGTAGTCGTCTTTTGAAGGGTGGTGTCAAAAATAGATAAACTCGCATTTGTCATAACTCTGTTTCAAAATCCTGCGTTGATTTGTCCATACCGGCATCAGCGATAAATGCAGTATTAGTTTGAACCTCAGCTCTACGCTATCGGTGTCACTCTGAACCTTCGTCGCTCGGCAGAAAGATTAAGCTGCCATTTTTCACTTAGTTTTTCGAAGCTATCGTTCCACAGTATGCAGCTGTCCCTGTAAGGGATCTTGAATATATCCCTCTGCTTCACTACGAAGACGCGCCACACGACCTAGCATGACCCCATAGATGACCTTAGATGTCACATCTGCAACGGTGTAAATGATGGTGCGAGCCACCACACCCCAGGCGGTAAACGAAATCACCGGCATCAGATAGGCCACAACATATAGCCACCAGGAAACAATCAGTAAATTGCGGACAGAGTTCATCATCCCTGCCGCATCTTCAGACAGGTTACGGTTGCCTCGGCTAATCACCTTAGGCACAAGATAGAGAATGTAGAAAAAGAACAGAGTACTGATGATGCCCCAAATCCAAAAAGGAGCAATGCTGATGCCTTCATAGACTATTCCAGCGGATTCATAGAACTGCCCGATAAAGCCAGTCCAGATCATCAGCAGGCCAGCAATCACAAACTTAACCCAGGGATCTGTGAACTGTTTTCCCGTAAAGCCAAAAACTACCAGAATTTGAGTTAGCAAGACGGGAACGTCAATCGACCAATTCATGTAGCGAAAGGCGTTGGTAAAGGTCGAACTGCCGCTGACCCACATTGCCCCATTGAATTCAAATGCGGTGCGCCAGTTAACCAGCAGCAGCCCTAGCTCTAGGAAGGCTGACACCATAACTACCGCTGACAGAGTAGAGCTAAGGCGGTAGTGCGAGGCAATGCGATCGCGGGTAGACAGAAAGTAGACCAAACCGGCCGCCATAGCGGCAACCCCAAAGGTTAAAACCGCTGTCACCACCACCCACTGCACTGAAGTATACTCCAGCAGATTCTCCATTGTTTCCATATTATTGCCTTGATTTTCTATCTGCAAAATTGTCAGGAAATGAATACATCTAGCCTGCTTACCAGCCAGGGTGAGGAAGATAAACAATTCCCGATTGATATCCGTTCGGCGTAGAACGCAATACGCCGAACGCAATAGATCCGTTCTATCTTTTGATTCCTACGCGAACATCTCTCAAAAGGCTTACATAAGTTTATATACGCGTCTTATTCCATCGAGCTTCCATGGAGAATTGGGGCTATCGACGCATTTTGTATTACAGAATGCGCCCTACAGCTTTTGACATAAGTCCCTTGTTCCTGAAAGCTGGTCCCCAGTCCTGTCAACCCTCTCTTCAGGGGCAATGGGAGCTAGCAAAGAGATGCTAAATTCCTCTCCTTGGGGAGAAGACCTTAGCAAGAGAGGCACTCCAGGTTCAAGTCGAACGAGGATTGTCGCGATGGATTATAAGTTTGCTGGCAGGCATCTATCACAAGGAGCACAGACGCTGCCATAGCTCATCTCCTACAAAAGGAAGAGACGATCGCACTGTAGATCTGTCCTAAAGAGGGGGCTCATAGATAGCCCTATTGCTCCACCCTAAAAGTGGTATTGACACGCCGCACCGGAGTATCTGCGATGACCTGTACTATCGGGCACATCGGGCGGAGTAAGCGGCCCAGCCTGGGCCAATCAATCCATCTTTGCAGATGTAGATTTAGCCGTTAGAGCCTAGTTTTAATGAACTAAGCAAGCCCCATGAAAGCCCAGAAGACATTTCCTCATTCCACTCATGCCACAGGATATTTTGACAGTCAAAGCTCTCCCAACCATCTCCTAACTCAGGTACCTGCCCGAGGAAGGGCAGAAACACAGGTAAAGCCGCCCACCCAAGACGATGGCCCTGGCGGAGTCTTAACAGCCTTAGGTTTATCGGTCTTTGCACTATCATTCTTCGTGATCAAACGGCTCCAGGCATCCGCAAAGGTTAAACATGGCTTAGATAGTACGCCTCATTGTCTTTATTCAACCCCTTGTTCAAAGTGTCGATTTTTTAACAAAAACCCGTACCTTAAGTGCACCGTTCATCCCCAAAAGGCGAGCAAAATAGATGCAAAAGACTGCCTTGATTTTTGGCCTGTTGATCAAGATGAGTTCCATAAAAAATAGTTGAATCTGCCTGGCAGATGGCTCACGGTTTTTGGGTAACGGTAGAATGGAGGTACTCTCTCAGACAGAGTGTTGTTTGCCTTTACCGCTTAGCTATGCCAGCCCCGAACAAAACCAGACCCCTCGGAGAAATGTTGCGGCGGGCAGGGTTGCTCTCCCAGGCGCAGCTTGATGTGGTGCTTCAAGATCAACAGTGGCAGCCTGATCTGAGAATCGGCGACATTCTTGAGCTGCGCGGGTGGGTCAAGCGCGACGCCATTGAGTTTTTCGCTGAACAGTGGCCGAAGCTCGCCACGGGCGGTCGGGATAACCCGATTGGGTATTACTTTCAGCAGGCAGGGCTGTTGGACTCGCAACAAGTAGAAACTCTGCTAAAGGAGCAGCAGCAGGCAGGGCTGAGAATTGGGGCGCTGGCAGTTTTGCGCGGATGGCTTTCGCAAGAGACGCTAGATTGGTTTCTGCGATCGCTGGCACCGGAGGAGTCTGCGTCTTCTGCTTTCATCAAGCGGAGGCAGTCGAATAATGGCGATCGCATGAGCCAAGCCAATCAGGCGCGGTCAACACCGCAGGGTGCTCAGTCGCAACCTAGCCAGCCAAAACCGGTTGCAGAGTCACCAGCTGAAGCGCCAACTGCGCCCAAGCCAGATGATGTTTCTTGGGTCGGCTAGGCGGGATAGTGGCTAAACTATGAGCATGGTAGCCCTTCCCTTACTGACGCCAGAGCTGCTGGAGCAGATCACGGAGGCCATTTTGCGGTCGGTGGCCCCGGAGCAGATTGTGCTGTTTGGTTCGAGGGCTAAAGGGCTAAATCAGCCAGATTCAGATATCGATTTTTTGATTGTAGAAGCCGAGCCTTTGGGGTTAAATCGTAGCCGCCGTAAGGAGCCTACTAAGGTTTGGAAGGCGTTAAGCCCGTTTGGCATATCGGTGGATGTGTTGATGCTTAGCACTGAGGAGGAGACTAAATGGCAGCATAGCCGCAACCATATAATTGTGAGGGTGATCGCAAAAGGCAAGGTGCTCTATGAGCGATCTTTCTTGAAGAGGCTGCCACCCTCTTACAAGCAGCACACCGCGACCTGCAAGCCTTGACTGTAGTGCTGGATCGTGAGGTTTTTGCAGATGAGATTTTTGGCTTCCATGTGCAAAAGGCTACTGAGAAATGTTCTAAAGAGAGGTAGGGCTAGCAGTGCCTACCCTACAGACTGGATATTAAGCAAGGATTTAAAACAATGGCATTTAAGGATATTTCTTTAGGTGATTTTTCGGCAGAAAATGATCCCAATCTGAGTGACTATTTTTTAGGTGATACGAACGAATATTGTGCAGCCCGCAACATTGATGATCACAGATATATCGTTTTAGGACGGACTGGGTCAGGAAAGTCAGCTATTCTATCTCATATAAACGAAACGCTTGAAGCGGACAATCGCTTTATTTGCGCTTTTATTCGACCCGGGAAAAGCTATTTGGACGCAATAGTTCAAACACAGGAATTTCACGAATTGAAGCAAGCGAAGGGATTACAGCATATTCTTTATAAACTGATCTGGAACTATGTCATAATGGTTGCCGTTCTACGTCAAAAGTATGGGCATGGCGGCCCTATGAAGCGAAATGAATTTTTGTTTGGAGATAAGCTTCGTGCTTACAAATTCCTGAAAAGAGCAAATCAGCTAGCTCGAGATGAGCAAACATTATTTGATGTCATCATCAGCTTGGTAAAAGAGGTGAATCTATCTATAAAGGGCTTTTCCATTTCTGGGCAACCCAAGGGAAATTCGTCATACGAAATAATGAGGGATTTAATCAAAGAGGCTGAAGATTTTCACGAAAAAGGATTTTGGGATGTAGTTGGCGGCAGTAAGCTGTACCTCTTTTTTGATGACTTAGATCTAGGTTGGGATCCAAAAGATGAAGACCAGCAGCTATTGCTTCGTGGGCTGTTTGAAATCATGAAAAGTTATGCATATCGAGATCGTGTCAAACCTTTAATAGCCTTAAGAACTAATATTTTAGATGGTTTAGATTTACCTCAAAGAGAAAAATATGAAAATAATATTTTGCCCCTGCAGTGGACAAAGCCAAATTTAAAGGAAATGCTTTTGCTACGCTTGATAAGATACACTGAAGTCACCAAAAGTGAAGGTTTCGATAGTTTTTTCTCGTGCGAAGTAGGATCTATACACCCTGTAGATTATATGATCGAAAGAACTCTGTTTAGACCTCGTGATCTTTTGGCATTTTGAAAGTACGCAATTTCCGAAGCTTATCGGGCAGGAGTAGATAAAATCTCTATCGATCAAGTAACTTCAGCGGAGTCTATTTATTCAATCAATAGATTGCAAGCTTTGGAAGATGAATGGAAGCATGAATATCCAAACTTGAAGAATCTTACAACCCTATTGGTAAAAATTGCTATCAGGGAGCATGATCTGGGCTCATTGACCCCAAAAGATGTCAAAAATATTTTACTAGAAGCTAAAGAAAGGATTCTGACTGCTTCGTCAGAGGAAGAGAGTTTGTATTCTAAATTAATCTGGGTAAGATCGTATTTTCCTAATGACGATGACCCAGCTGAAATAGTTAGCATTTTGTATCGGTTAGGAATTTTAGGTGTTCGATCAAAGCAAAAAGACATTTATGTATTTGAATTTGATGAAATGCCTCAGGTTACAGGAGATACAAAATTTATGTTTCACCCAATGCTGCACCGTATTCCAATAGGGAGCTTTCAATTCAAGGAAGAAAATCCTTGGCAGTAAAAAAACACTCCGGACAGTTTTTGATAGGAACGGTGGAATGCGGGTTTTAGCCCTCTTTAACAGTGGTCTAGGCAACGAGGAATCAAGGGTTTCAGCGCTTGCCCGAAAAAGTGTCCGGACTATTGTAAAAAGTAAGCGCTTAGGGTAAGTATTGACCACAACTCAACCCTTACGCCCCAGTGAATTCACTAGCGTTGCTGCGCCTTTTGGCGCTTCTGGCAAAACCTTCAGAATATTTGGAACTAACGATTTGCGGTCAGCCAATCGAGTTGAATTGGTCTGCAAAACAACAATTGCCATATCAAATTGGGGTGCATCCCAGTGTCGGCCCTACAGGTCTTTGATTTCTTCACCTAGGTAGCGCTCTACGAAAGCCTTAGCTGCCAAAGGGTGTAGCGTTTTCAATGCTCTAACAATGTCTACAATCGTTTCGCCTGACGGATCGCTCTTTTCATTTGCCCATCGGTAGACGCTGTTGCGCTCAATATCGAGAGCCGCCGCAAGGCTGTGTTGGCTCACCTCAAACTCCTCAAGCACTTGCCTGAGCACCTGTCCTGCTTTTCCCATGTCTTCATGTTGTCAGACCAGTACAGGTCCGTAAACGACTGATCAGTTGACGACAACTAATTTGTTGACTATGATGTTAGTCATCGTTTCGGTTGACATGCCATGCAAAATCACTCTGCGACAGGCTCAGGGCAAGATCCCTTTTCTAATGCCCGCTACAGTGCCCGCATCATCACCCCTGACTCTGCTACAAGCTCAAAGCAAACCAATTCTGGCCAAGTTCACCTCGAACTCACTCCCAAGCTCTACAGCTACCCCAACTCAGACCGCGAACCCGTCAAGATACTCGTCATCGGCAGCAAACGTTCTGTTGGCTCTATCGTCGTCGCCCTTCACCAACTCGGCTTTGCCGAAATCTTTGAGTGGACAGACTTTCTCAGCGCTCCCAATGCTGATAGGCCGCTCCAGTTCCAGCCTGGCGAAGTCATGAAAGCGCTGGTGAAATACATGCCGATAGAATAGGGAGTGGTGGGGTGGTTACAATGCTGGGCGGTGCCCAATTTGTATTCAGTAAAAAAACTGGCTGCCAATCATTGATTCATTGGTAGCCAATTTGCAGTTGGCGATGCAGCTTTAGTTCTATTGACTCGAACTGCCCGTGACGCGCTTGACGGTATCGGTGGCCTTTTCGACCAGGCTTTCATTGTCTTCTTCGGGGTCAAACTTGCCTTCGGCCTGGCGCATTTCTTCCCGTATGCCTGTCGCTTCACTCATGTTGTAGGCGCGATCGAGCCGTTCTTCGGCACTCAAGGGTTCACCCTGGGCGCGACCCGTGAGCTGATCCTTGGTTTGTCCGTGGGCTTCTTTCGAGTCGAAGGGAATTTGGGCCAGGCTGGGCTGTACGGTAATGGTTAGAACGCTGGTCAGGCTGAGCAAACAGGCTAGCCCGATCATTAGCAAGCGTTGTCCCATGCGATCGCAGTGGAACCAGGAAAATAGCGTCATAGGAAAATCTCATAGTCTTGACTGAGCGATAACCCCACCAGGGCGATCGCTGCTGTGGCTTTAGCCTACCGACGCGAGCGGTACGACCTGTTCCATCCGGCGATATATTTTGCAGTAACGACGAGGGTGAGCACGGCCAGCCCCACAGACCTAACCCGTATTCGTTTGAAAATAGCTGAACGACCATCGCTATGCGCAAAACTTTAGGTTCAAGTGTACTATTAAGCCTAAGGGTCAAGATGAGGTGGCGATGCCAAGCCTGCTGTTGATTGAAAGCCCTGGCAAGCTGAAAAAGCTGGGGCAAATTTTGGGGCCAGACTGGATTATCAAGGCCAGTATGGGGCATATTCGTGAGTTGGCCAACGACGGCGTAGACGCCCTGGGCTTTGAGCTGGGCGCAACTGCAATCGACTGCCGCTATCAGCCCCGCGACGATCGGGCTAAAAAGGTGCTCGCTGACCTGCGCCAGGCGGTTAAAAAGGCCGATCGCGTCTATATTGCCACCGACCCCGATCGCGAAGGAGAAACCATTGGCTGGCACCTACAGCAGGCCCTCAATCTGCGCCATCCCCAGCGGGTAGTCTACAGCGAAATTACGCCTCAGGCGGTAAGAGCCGCGATCGCGCGTCCTCGCACCCTGGACCAAAACCTGGTCGATGCCGGTCGCGCCCGCGACTGCCTCGACAAACTGGTCGGCTATACCGGCAGTCGCCACGTGGTGTGGCCGTTGCATAACGGGGCAAAATCGATGGGTCGAGTCCAGAGTGCGGCCCTGCATTTGCTCTGCAAGCGCGAGCGTGAGATTCAAGCCTTTACGCCTCAAGACTATTGGAGCGTTTGGGTGAGCTACCGCGAGGGGTTCAAAGCCTTCTACCGCAGCAGCCCTAAGCCGCAGCGCAAGTCGGCTGCGGAGACCGACGAGAAAGGGCTTGAGAAGGGAGCCGAGAAAGAGTCTGAACGGGTGACTTCTCAGGAGCGAGCCGATCAACTGGTGGCGATCGCCCAAACCCATCCCCACCAAGTCTTGCAAATTGAGGGTAAGCAAGCCACCCAGTCACCGCCCGCCCCCTTTGTCACCTCAACGCTGCAGCAAGCGGCAGGCTCCAAGCTCCACTTCAGCCCCGAGCACACCATGAAGGTGGCCCAGGCGCTCTACGAAAAGGGGCACATCACCTACATGCGTACCGATTCCGTCATCCTCTCTGCCCCCTTTCGGGAATCGGTGCGCCAGTACCTGCAGCAGCACGACCCCCAGAATGTGCCGCGCAAAACCACCCAGCACCGGGCGGTGAAAGGATCTCAAGAAGCCCACGAAGCGATTCGCCCCACCGATGTAAACCATCTACCTCAGACGCTGCAGCGTGACCTCTCCGCCGAGCAGGCTCGCCTCTACGATCTGATCTGGAATCGGGCGGTGGCCTCGCAGTGTGCTCCGGCTCGCTTGCAAAAGACTCGCATTGTCACCCAATCAGGCGACGCTTACTGGGAGGCCCGAGGGCAGGTGCTAGAGTTCGCAGGCTATACCCGCTACTGGAATAACCTCAGCGCCGACTCTGTACTGCCTGCCCTGGCCCAGGGGCAACCGCTGCAGCTAGAGCAGGCCCAAGCCGACGCCAAGCAAACTCAACCGCCGCCGCGCTACAGCGAACCCAAGCTCGTGAAACTGATGGAGCAAAAGGGCATTGGCCGCCCCAGTACCTACGCCCCAACCATCAAAACCCTGCGGCAGCGAGAATACGTGGGTTTGCACCAGGGTAAGCTGCAGCCAACGGCGCTGGGTCTGGAGCTAGACGGAGCCTTGGAAAAACTGCTGCCAGACTTAATTCAGCCTGAGTTTACCGCCCAGATGGAAACGGCGCTAGATGCGATCGCAGCTGGCGAACAAGAGTGGCAAGCTTACCTGATCGGCTGGCATCGCGGGTATTTTGAACCTGCGATCACTAAAGCCAAATCTCAGCTGCTCTCCCTGCCGACCTTTGCCGAAAAGCCGCCGTCTGCGACTAGTCAGCCCACTGTTCCCTCAGTGCCAGCCAATGCAAAACTGACAAAAACAAAGTGCCCCACCTGTGGGGAGGCGATGAACAAAGTGCCCTCGCGCTCCAAAAAGCTTAAAACTAAACACTTTCTCAAATGCTCTGGCCCAGGCTGCGGCACCGTGATGTTTTGGAATGCCAGGGCCAAGCGCTACGAACTGCCTCAGGCCCAGCGTCAGGCGACCCAACCGGCTCAATTCACCGATAGTCCGTGCCCGGTCTGTGGTGCCCTGCTTGAGCGCTACGCCTACACCAAAGACGGACAAGACAAAGTCATGTTGCGCTGCTCGCTACTCGAAAATCGGCGCGGCAAGTGTAAAGAAGTGGCTTTTTTTCAGAGCCGGGGAGAGTTTTGGTCACCCAAATTTGGCACCCTGAAATTACCAGAGCCTCATATCTAGTACTGGCTGGCAGAAATAAGGGACTCGAAAATTAATAGAGCCCCAACGTCATTCCCGATCAGAGCTTGTCCCCGCGAAGGCGTGGGGCGGGAATCCATTACGGAGTAGCTACTCTAGCTAGTACTTTATTTTGAAGCGCATCCCTAGGACGGCGTCGCTAGGGGGGGAAATGTGCTGGGCTGATTGACTGACAAAACTTCTGACGTAGGTTGGCGTTGAGCAAAACGAAACCCAACACCAGTAACGGTTTTATTGGGTTGCGCTAACGCTAATCCAACCTACATCAGGATAAAGGTTTCAAGAGTTTTATCAGTCAACCAGGGTGCTGGGTGCCAGGTGTCAGGAACAGTTAGCTGACTGGCCAATTCAGGCATGACGATGGGGTGTGTCACCCATGAGGTGGGGTTGCCTGCGAGGTAGTCGATCGCATTATTTTTCTGGCCGAGGGTCGTTTAGTGGCCGATACCACGCCTGATCACTTCTTCAGCCCCAAAGAAGAGCGCACTAAAAAGTTTCTGTCGCAAATCTTGCACTCGATACAGCCCCAGGTGCCCTTTTACCAACACCGCTAACCGAGGACGTCTGCAGGGCAGCGGGTTCTAGTTTTGCTGAGCCAAACCGGACCGATTCCAGCTTATGGCTTAATAAATTTCGGGCTCGGGCATGGGGATAGCAAAATTTGACGGGTCATTGAGATAGCGGATTGTGTCTTCTTCAAGGCGATGCACCCAGTAGGGTTCAAGGGCATCGGAGTGGCGAAGAGCAGCCAGGTAGCCTTCGAGAAAAAGGCGAAGGTCGCTGGTGCGATAGCCTCGGTTCCACTGGTCGACGAAGGCGTCGGTAATCCGTTGGTAGTACCGAATCGCTTTGGCATCCTGAAGCATGGGAGGTTGACCTGTAACGCTGAGTGGCTAGGGGTAGATCTCGCTCTATGTTTAAATTTTCCACTAAAGGGTGAAAAATTTAATCGGTTCCTTAACGTACCGTTATACGTATCTTTATACACCGTTTCCTGATGGGCAGGAAGTGTGGATTATGACACTATCCAGATATAGGCCACCTGGGGGATAGAGATTGAGCCCCGGCTGGTGGCTGAGGCAGCACAGTTGCGTAAGCGGCCAGGGTTTGCTGAGCGATCGCGCCCCAATCGTAGTATTCCCTAGCGTACCGCTGGGCTTGCTGCCCCCGCAGCTGTCGCTGGGCTGAATTTCCTAAAGCCTCCGCCAGGGCTAGTGCCACGCTCTCTACGCTCAGCTCGCATACCCAACCGCTGCCACTGGCAGCAATATCGGGCCAAATATAAACCCCCTTAGACACCACGACGGGTACACCAGCGGCCATTGCTTCAGCCACAGCAATGCCAAAATTTTCGTAGTAGGACGGCAGCACAAATAGGTCAGCGGCTTGCAGCAGGGCAGCTTTGGTGGAGCCGGTAACAAAGCCAGTCAGCGAGGTGCGATCGCCCAGGGGAGAGGCGCGAATGCGATCGCCCACCACCCTCTCATAGGCTGGGTCCTGGGGGTTTCCGCCCGCCAACACCAGCTGAAAATCTGTGCCCTGGGCCATCACCTGCTCTAGGGCGGGCAGCAGCAAATCCAGCCCTTTTTTGGGGTCGAGACGAGAGAGGTAGAGCACGAAGGGGCGATTGGTCGGAATCCCCAGCTGAGCTAAAAGCCTCTGACAATCTGGATCTGGTACCGAAGGCGGAGGCTGGACCCCTAGGGGAATCACCCAATCCGGTGCTGTAGATCCAAATCGATGGGACACTTCCCCTTCAATGGGGCTGGTAAAGTGCAGCGCCGCCGCCCCGGCAAGATTGGGCGCTTCTAGCAGCCGACCGTAGATCTGTTTGAGGTGCTTTTTTTTCTGCAAATCGGCGGGGTCGAGGGTGCCCAGGGGCCGCAAGATGTAGGGTAACTCCTGCCACCGAGCCACCGTCGCCGCCGCCGTACTCAGGGGCGAAAACAGCGCGTGAATGTGGGCCAGATCGTACTCGTGACCATGCTGATAGAGCCATCTCAGCAACCCCACCGAAAATTTATACCGCCGCCAGGGCGAACAGCTAAAGTAGCGCACCGTGTACTTGTCTTCCGGCACGGGCACCCCCAGGGGTACATCTAGGGACGGCTGGCCTGCATCACCATTGGAGTTTGTCGTGAGAATAGTGACCTCGGCTCCTGCTGCCGCCAGCCCCTGAGCGAAACCCCGCACCATCTGGCTGGGGCCACCGTAGACGAGGGAGATGGAGGGGATGATTTGGAGGATGCGCATTTGATG
>NZ_JADEXE010000177.1 GCF_015207265.1 Nodosilinea sp. LEGE 07298
GCCCCTTTGAACAACTCAACGGTTTCCGCTATCACGACAACTGGGTGCGCAACCTGCTGATTGCCTCTTCGTTAAATGGCAGAAGGCCGTTGCCCAGGAAAGCCGACACAAAATAAGTTGGAACTAGGACCAAATGTGTCAATCTTGTGACTATAAATAGAATTTAAGCCATGTTTTTGGATTGCTAAAAACACAACAAAAATCTCCTAAAAATGTTTTAGGAGATTGTGGCTTAACCGCGATATGTCTGGCTAAGTCGATCTAGATATTAAGGTTTTGAGCCTTTTTATATTTCCTGCTATTGAGCCTTTCGGTGAATTTCTTTTTCTTTTCGGGCTTAAAATTCAGTGGCAATATATTGTTTTTATGCCCTTGGTAAAATCATCTCAAAGCTTGACTTTTAGATCAAGCGGAATGGTTGTTCGGTCGAGAATTTTGGAGAATTCTTCATAAAGATGATGCTGGGATTTTTTTGATCAAAAAGTTCCGGTTTTCACGTTTAGAGGAATAGTGTGTCGCCCCGAGCTTGGCCCTGGTGCATGATGCAGAAAACCCACGCATCTATAACCATGATGCTTGATGGCTGACTAGTACTCGAAGGCTGAAATAAGTCCACTATTCCGGCTCGCTTGGCTCCCTAGCCCCCCTGCTCCCTCGCGATTGGCAATAGTCGCCACACTTATGCCGCTGTCTACTAGGGCAATAGCGCGTCAACCTCTAGCAAGAACAAAGGGGGCTCGGTGTCGTTGAGAGTCACTAAGGTGTTAATGCCCTGGAGATGGTTGATCATTAAGTAGGTGGCTGGTATCGGGCTAAAGGCTGACTGACGCGCCCGTTTGAGGCTGGGAATATCGTCGATCAACAGCCCCAGCAGGCCAAATCGCGGTGAGTCAACCACCAAAATAGGTTGGAGGGGCTGGTTGCTTAAATCTGTTAGTGCGTCACTTAACCCCGGCAATAGTGGCGCTGATTGATATATGCGGTCAGCTACATCCATGATGGGAACAGACTCGTGGTGGAGTTGGGTCAACCCCATGGCCAAGCCAGGTGCTTGCCCCGCTGGGGGAATGACCCGACGAGCCATCGCCAGGGGCAGGCAAAACCAGTTGTGGCGTAGCGGAAAGGCAATCAGCCGCAGCGAGGGTTCTTGGGCGGGCAGACGACGGTAGCGGGCGAGGGCGCTGGACATGGGAGACTCCTAAGACACCAGGGCGGGCTGAATCAGGTCTTCGAGGGTTTTGAGCAAGGTTTGTTCGTTGTAGGGCTTGGTAAAGTAAGCGGCAGCCCCCAGACTCATGGCCAGTTGGCGGTGTTTCTTGCTGCCCCGGGAGGTGAGCATGGCGACCGGCAAGTTTTCGTGGTCGAGTTCGGCTTTGAGTCGGGCTAAAAATCCGTAGCCGTCGAGGCGGGGCATTTCAACATCGCAAATCACGGCTTCGACGGCTAACCCAGCCACTAGTTTATCGAGGGCATCCTGACCGTCTTTGGCCTGGGCAACCTGGTACCCGGCTTTTTCGAGGGTAAGGGCCAGCAGGCGGCGCACGTTAATCGAGTCGTCAACCAGCAGCACGGTGGGTTTGCGGAGGGCGGTGTTGGTCTCGTAGCGGGTGCTGTTAGTTAAAAAGGCGGGAATGGGCGTTTCCTCTAGGGTGTTAGCACCAGAGGCTTCACAGCTGGCAATCCAATAGAGCAGCTCGGCGGTGTTGACCAGGGGCACCACTTTGCCGTCGCCCATAATGGTGCAGCTGTTAAAGCCTTTGGGCATGGGCAAGTTGCCCACGACTCGGCGCAGGGCAACCTCTTGTTCCCCCCACGATCGCTCGATTTGCAGGCCCACCCAGCGCTGGTTGGCGTGTACGAGTAGCACCGTGGGTTCTGAAATGGCGGGAGCGGTTTCGGGGCTTTCAATCACCATGGGACAGTTAAAGTGGATCCAGTCAGTCAGGCGCACTAGCTGCACTAGCTCGCCGTTCCACTCAAAGCTGTCTCGACCAGCGGTGGTGAGAATGTCTTCGGACGGCAGGGCTAAAATTTCTTCGATCGCATCGACCGGAAACGCCATTCGCATACCCCGGCTTTCGACAATCAGCACCCGCGTCACCGACAGGGTAAAGGGGATAGAGATGACAAAGGTGGTGCCTGCGCCGGGCTGAGTATCGACTTGAATGTCGCCGCGAATATCTTTCAGCTTGCTGCGCACCACATCCATGCCGATACCACGCCCCGAGAGATCGGTCACTTCGCTGGCGGTGCTAAAGCCGGGCTCAAAAATCAGCGACAGCAGTTCCTGAGGGCTGGCGGCGGCGAGTAACCCCTCGTCGAGCCCCATGTGGCGGGCGCGATCGCGGATTTTCTCGACCGCAATGCCGCCGCCGTCGTCACTAATGGTAATGATGGTGCGGCTGTTGTGCTGCTGAGCCGAAATCGCGATCGTGCCCGTGGCGGGCTTGCCATGCCGCTGGCGGGTTTCAGCGTCTTCGATGCCGTGGTCGAAGCAGTTGCGAATGATGTGCATGAGCGGCTCTTGCAGAGCCTCTAGCACGTTGCGGTCGACCAGGGTGCGATCGCCCTTGAGCTTCAGCTCCACCGGCTTGTTGTACTGCAGCGACATTTGCCGCAGCGATCGGGGGTAGCGATCGAAAATATCGGCGAGGGGCCGCATGCGTAGCTGAGTCAGGTTTTTTTGCAGCTGGCGAGAGGTCTTGCGCAGGGTGCGAGTGGTCTGCTCGGTGCCGTCGAGGGAGAGTTCAATATCGGCCCCCACCTCTTGCAGCTGAATAATGGTTTCAATAATTTCGCGAAAGGGCAGGTGCAGATCGCGGTAGTGGTCGAGTTCGAGCACGTCAAACTGCTGACGCATGGCACTGTCGGCGGTCAAAGAAACAATTTCGGCTACGTTTTGCAGGGCCGGGGCGGCGGGCAGCAGCGGTAGGCGCGTTTCCTGGGTGGCAACGGTATCGTAGGCAGACCGCAAGTCGCTATTGACCTGGTCGAGGGTGCGCATGCGGGTTTGCATCGTACCCACTAGACCCCGCAGGCGGCTGACTTCTAGCTCTAGCCGGTGCCGCTCAATGGTGAGCTCGCCAAACAGGTCGCTGAGCTGGTTAATCTGTTTCACCGGCACCCGCACGGTGCTGTCGCTAGCGGCCTCGTCGGTACCTGGGGGAGGGGCGCTTTGGCCATTGGTTGACCAGCTAGCACCCTGGGCGGCACCCCAATCAACGGCGGCCAGTTCGTCTAGGGCAGGGGCGGTTTCTGGCCAGGCGGCTTCACCCTCGACCACCCCATCCAGCTCGCCGTCAATGACCTGATCGGCGGCGGCGAGATCTGCCGATGCGTCATCAAGTAGATGGTCGAAATCGTCCATTAGGTAGTCGGGCTGCAACGCAGACTCGTCAGCCAGGGGCCAGAGAGGAGCGGTAATCTCGCCGTCTACCAGGTCGGGGAGGTGGTCGTCGTGGTGTTCGACGTCAGTGTCAAAGGCAGTGTCAAAGGCAGTTTCAGTGGTAGTTTCGATCGCAAACGAAGCCGTTGCCTCGGCACCGTGCCCCATGTGATTGGGCAAATCTCCCAGGTGGCCCGTGAGCACCAGCGCCTGGGACCGTCGCCAGACGGCCAGCGCCTCCTGCACAATGGGGACTAGGGCTTCGTCAGCGGCGGTTGTCACCTGATCGGCAACCGACTGGCAGAGGCTAACAAAGCTCTGGAGCTGCAGCATTTCGCCCAGGCCGCCGAGCTCCTGGGCCAAGATTTGCGTCTCCTCGCGCAGGCAGGGCGACGGCTCGGCCAGCACCTCTTCGAGCCGATTTAGGCAGCCTTCGACCTCGCTCTGAAACAGCAGCGGAATAATATCCTGGCCATCCTCTGGCGAGAGCATGGAGTAGGCGTCTTCATCGACTGGGTCGCCCAGGCGATCGTGGAGCTGCTCAAAAATAGGGTGGGCGTGCTGCTCGACCCACTGCTCATCGACGGGAGACTGGTGCGGGGTACCCTGACTGAGGCACTGGCGCTGGCCCACCATGACCTGGCTCAGGCAGTCGACCGCCGCCAGCAGCAGCTGCTCTAAACTGGCGTCGACCTCAACCTTGCCCCGCTGCACTTTTAGCACTTTGAGGCTGTCTTCGAGGCGGTGGGCAAAGTCGCTGAGCAGCTGAAACCCCATCAGCGCTGCCCCGCCTTTAATCGAGTGGGCGGCCCGCAGGGCTTCATTGATGGTGCTAGCTTCAAAGGTTTGGGTCAGCCCCATCAGGTGGGTGCCGAGGGTTTCCAGATATTCCTGGGCTTCGTCGAGAAACTGAAGCCGAATTTCAAGTTCCTTTGCGTCGGACATAAGGGTAGAAGGGGTGGTGGGTATCGGGTATCGGGTATCGGGTATCGGGGGAGCGGTTTATGGTTCAGGGTTTACGGTTTGGGGTAGGCGGTTCACGGAATGCCTTGCACCGTTTACCCTGCACCTTGCACCGTAAGCTGTGTTACGCTCCCCCATTACTCTTCGCCGGTCTTAAAGGTGCCAACGGTAGCCTGGAGCGATCGCGCCACATCCACCGTCTCTCGCAGGGAGGTAGAAATGTTTTGAGAGGACTGGGAGGTGTGGGTAGATTCGGCGGCGATCGCCTGCATGAGCTGGGTGACAGTCTCCGCGATTTCCACCTGGGAGACAGTGGCGTCAGAAATCGAGCGCACCAGGGTGTCAATCTGCTGGGAGACATCGAGAATGCGGCCCAGGTTTTGCTTGGCGTCTTCGACCAGGCGGGTACCGGCTACAACCTCGGTGGTGCTTTGGTCCATAGCGTCAACAACCTCGGCGGTTTCGCGCTGGATGGTTTCGACAATCCGCTCAATTTCTTTAGTAGCTTCGGCGGAGCGGGCGGCCAGTTCGCCCACCTCTTCGGCCACCACCGCAAAGCCTTGGCCCTCTTCACCAGCACGGGCGGCCTCGATACCGGCGTTGATGGCCAGCAGGTTGGTTTGCATGGCAATCTGGTTAATTAGCGATACCGCCTTAGAAATCTGCTGGGACGATTCGCCCAGGCGCTTCACTTTTTTAGAGGTTTCGCCAATGATTTCCCGCAGAGTGAGAATGTTTTGCACGGTCAAATCCATCGCATGACCGCTGGTTGCGGCGGTGGTAGACGCGCCGTTGGCGACTACGGCGGCCTGCTGAGCGCTGCGGGCTACCTGCTGAATAGAGGCCGTCATCGCTTCGACCGAGGCCAGGGTTTGGGTGACATCGTCGGCCTGGCGTAGGGCTTCGGTGGCCAGGGTCTGAATCGCCCCTTCGTTTTCACCCAGGGAGGCATTGACCTGCTCAGCGGAGGTTTTCACCTTGGTTACAATCTGGCGCAGGCTTTCCACAATGGAGTTGAAGAAGTCGGCGACGGTACCAATTTCTCCAGCCGTGACATCGGCGCGCACGGTGAGGTCACCTCTGGAGGCACCTTCGACTTCGCTGAGCAGCTCGACTAGCTGCATTTGCAGGGCCTCTTGCTTTTGGCGACGCTCTTCGGAGAGGGCCTCGGCCTGGGCATAAAGCCGGGCCTGCTCTAGGGCAAAGCCCAGCTGAATGGCGATTTGACGGATGAAGTTGATCTCCATGGGATCCCAATCGCGGGGGTTGCTGCACTGGTGGGCGATCAGCAGACCGACCAGGGCGTCATTGATGACGATGGGAGCAACTAAGTTGGCCTTGACGTTGTACTGCTGCAGCTGGCGCAGGTGGCATTCGGTTAGCCCGGCTTCGGCCAGGTTAGGCACCGCCTGTACCCGGCCCTGGCGATATTGCTCGATGTATTTTTCTTTGAAACAGGGGTCGTAGAGGTCGTTGCCAATGGCGGTGGTCCAGCCCTGGCCGACTGACTCGGCGACAAAGGTGCCTTTCCAGGTTTCGTCAAACTGGTAGACGATGACGCGATCGCTGCGCAAGATTCGGCGTGTTTCGGTGACAGCGGCACGGAAGATGCGCTCTTCATCTAGGCTTTCGCGCAGGCGGGAGACAATTTCGTTAATCTGACGCTCGCGGGAGGCGGTGGCCTCTTGCTGCTGAAGCAGGTTGGCCTGACTGAGGGCATAGCCAATCTGGAGTGATACCTGTTGGAGCAGGTCAGCTTCCTCGGCGGTCCAGTCGCGGGGGCGATCGCACTGGTGCACGCACAGTAGGCCAATCAGCTCATCACCTGCCAACAGGGGGGCCACCATATTGGCCATCACCTCCAGCTTTTCGAGAATTGCGCAGTGGCAGTGGGTGAGTTTAGCCGTTTGGCGGTTGGCCATCGTTGTGACCCGGCCTGCGTAGTAGCGTTCCAGGGTTTCAGGGCTGAGCGGGTCTTCAATAGTTTCGCCGACAGCTCGCTTCCAGCCGCGCCCGACGGCCTCGGCAGTAATATCGCCGCCCTTAAAGTCGGGGTGGAAGCGGTAGATCAGCACTCGGTCTACCTCCAGCACCTCTCGCAGGCCATCGACGGAGGTACTGAGAATGGTCTGCTCATTGAGCGACTGGCGAATGCGGCTGGTCAGGTCGGCCAGCAGATTGGCCCGAGCGGCGAAGATCTGCTCTTTTTGGCTCTGGCGACGCAGCAGGTCTTCGGATTCGGTGACATTGGCGGCGAGCTGGTTAAAGGCCTGGGCGACCTGGCCCACTTCATCGGTGGCAAACACATCGGCGCGGGCCTGGCGATCGCCCATGCCAAAGCGCCAGGTGGCCTGCTGAAGATTTTTCATTGGCCGCAAAATCGATCGCCCTAGCAGAGCGGCAATGACAAAATCGGCACCAAGGGCCAGCAGAGCAATCAGCAATTGCAGCCGTAGGCTGCTGGCAATCAAGGCGTTGAGGCCGGCCTCAGAGGTACCCCGCACCATCACTGCGATCGGTACCCCGTTGAAATCTTCAATGGCGCGAGCGGCCAGGGTATAGGTAGTGCCGTCGATGCGATCGCGGCGGGTTACGTCCTGACCTGCCCGAGCGACGGCCTGCTCGATCAAAGCAGACGAGTCGAGGGGCAGGTTGGCGGCGGCGACTTCGAGGTCGGGGTTATCGCCAGCGTAGAGGGCGGTGGTCAGGTCAAACTCACCCTCGCTGTTGCGCTGATACAGGGCGCTGTAGCCGTTGCCAAAAGGCGCGATCGCCCCCTTGGGAATAGCGTCTTTGCCGTTGACAATGTCGCCCGACACCAGCGCCCCCACCACCTGTCCCGAGGCCGGGTCGTTAACGGGGGTAATGGTGTAGCGAATCAGCGCATCCTGGTTGGCAAAGTCGGCGGGTAGGGGCGGGGCTTCGTTGCTGATCTCATCCCAGCTGACAATGGCGCTGGCTTTGACCTGGCGAGGGTTTTGCAGCACCGTACCCACCAGGCCGTTGGGGTCAAACGACTGGCCCCGGCGATCGCGGTTGGCATTGGCAATGATTTTCAAATCACTGCCCACCAGGGTGGCGTACTCGATGTTGCGGGCCTTAATTTCGTTCTCTAAAATTTGCTGCACCGCTGCGATCGACCCTGAGGGCAAGGTTTCGCCCCGAGCGTAGGCAGCCGCCGCATCAATAATGGCGCGGTTATCAGACTGGCCGCGAAACCCAAACCCCATTTGGTTGATCTTGATGTTGTACTCAATGTCGGAGACGGCCAGTTCAGACTTAGCCTGGTTGAGCAACTGGCTACGCCCGCCGGAAATAATCAAAAGCGAACCCACGCCTACCAGGCCCAGCACCGAGATCACTTCGGAGGTAAATAGCCCCGCCAGCTGCTTTTGCCGCACGCTGAGGTTGCTGAACCACTGAATCCATTTCCACCGCGCCTGCTGAGTGATTTTGATCTTGTTTTTGACATCAGGACCGTAGGCCACCCCACGGTACATCAGCCCGCTGGCGTTGTTTTCCATAGCGGTTTGACCATTGCCCATGCCATTTTGGCGGGTTGGGTCTGGCTCTTGGCCAGCTTCAGTGGGGGTGTAGGGCCGAAAATCTGTGGTCATGGGTCAACTACCTTGATGAAGTGGGCTAGATGAACGAAGTGGGCTAGATGAACGGAGTAGGGGTTAGGGCCGCCGCACGGTCTGCACAGGCGGCCTAGAGATTAGAGATGCTGAAGAAATCACTGATGGTAAGGAGGCCCGGCCAAAGGCTGCATGAGCGATTGGCCTAGGGGCAAAATTGAGAGAATCTAAACCTAGGGGCTAAACCCAAGGCCTAGATTTGGAGCTTAGAGAGCCTGTAGGGCGGGGGCGCGCAGCAGGGCTTCGCCATCTAACCCCAGCAGCACTTCTCCCTGTTGCAGCACACAGCCCCGCAGAAAGGGCACCAGCCCTGGCGATACGTGGGTGGGAGCAGGCTGTAACTGCTGGGGTGACAGGCTGAGAATGCCGTCGATTTGGCTGACCCGTAGCCCCAGGGTTACCGTCCCCACCTGGAGCAGCACGAGGTTGTACTGCTGTGAGTTGGGGTAGGCGGTGGATAGCCCCAGCAGCAGGGCTAAATCGACCACCCACAGCACCCGGCTGCGGCGGTTGATCAGCCCCAGCAGGGCGGGGGGCATGTTGGGCATGGGGGTAATGCTGGCCGCTGGCGTTGCGATCGCCTCCTGCACCTGGCGAGTGGGTAACATGGCGGGTTGATGGCCCAGGCTAAAGCGCAGATAGCTGTGGGTGAAAGGGGCTAGAGATTGAGTGGCCAGGGCCGCCCCGGCGGGTTGGGGCTGGGCAAGCGATAAATTGCTCATCGGTTGACCCTCATTACGGTCATCACGGCCTGCAGCAGCTGGTCGCGGGTGTAGGGTTTGGTCAGGTAGGCATCGGCCCCCTGACGCAGACCCCACAGTCGGTCAATATCTTGATTTTTAGAGGTACACAGCACAATGGGCACGTGAGCGGTGGTGGGCTGCTTTTTAAGGCTGCGGCACAGCTCAAACCCGCTCATGCCGGGCATGACCACATCGGTAACGATCACATCAGGAGGGTACTGGGCGGCTTTGTCGAGGGCTTCTTGAGCCGTTACGGCGCAGACCACTGTGCAGCCGCTATCACTCAGATAGTGCACCATTAGCTCCATTTCGGAGGGGGTATCTTCAACCACCAAAACGGTGCCTGCTAGAGTCGCTTGCATAATAAATTCACCTAAAGAATGGGTAGACCACTGTGACGACGAATAACCAGGTCATTGCGTCAATAATCGTCGCTAGGGCCGCAGGAAATTCGCAAAAACTCGGTGCTCCAGGCTTACCTACATCACTGCTTGAAAGAACAGCAGCGATGTGGACTAAGAATATTTCAGCTAAAAAAATATCTGTACTATAGATACTTAACTCAGCAAAATGAAACGGTCTTATCACATTTTTTTGAGTATTTAGCTGAAGTACTCCAAGGCTAAATCGACCAGGCTCAAATCAACTTCAAATTTCAGCAAAGACCGCTAGGCGATCGCGCTAGTTCAAATATTTAAAGATGAATTTGAGCAGATCGGACTGATTAAACGGCTTGGTCAAATAGCCCGATGCTCGTACTAGTTTGGCCTTGGCGCGATCAATAAACCCGGTATTGCTGGTCACCATAATAATGGGGGTATTTTTAAAATCTGGGTGGCGACGCAGCAGCGAGCACAGCTCATAGCCATCCAGGCTAGGCATGGTGACATCGAGCAAGATCAAATCGGGCTTATTCCGAATTACCTGCATCAACGCTTTGACCGGGTCATCGATCATAATCACCGAGAAAATTTTGTCATCTAAAAAGCTGTTGATGGCCTGTAGTACGGTGGGGCTATCGTCAATACAGGCAATGGTGTAATGAGTTTTGGCACCAATTTTGATTGGGTTGGGGCCAGTGCTAGCCGTTCCAGCGCCATTGGCCCTAGATGTAGCCTCGCTAACGGCGGGGGCAGCCGTTAGGGTTGCGGCTGCGCCTAGTTTCTGATAGTTGCCGTTGAGCTGGTTAAAGCCATTCCGACGCTGCTTGAGCCGGGCGTAGCATTCTTCTACGGTGGAGCGCAGGTTGAGTTGACAATAGCGGGGGGCATTGCCCAGGCTGTTGCCCTCCACCAGTTCGTAGCTGCCCTGGCGCACGTCTAAGAAGGCTTCGAGTACTTCTTTAGAAAGCGTTTCAACCAAAATTGAGGCCTGATTTTGGTTTAGGTGCTGCTGCTCGACTAGCCAGCAAATGGCTTGGTAATCGGCCAGGTGAGTGGCCGCCTGCTGTTCAAACAAAAGCCTGACCTGTACGCGTACCGCGCTAACTAGCGAAGGTACCTTCACACTCAGTCGCCTAAGGTGGCTATCCAGTCGCTCAAACGCCCGGTCAGCCGTGGAAACGTAGTTGATTTGCCCCTGCTCTAGACATAGGAGCCAGGTGTTGGTCGGGGTGATGACCTGTAGACAGCCGGTCACCTGTCGACTGCTCACTTGGGCTAGCAGGCTGAGGGGGTGCAGTGGGGTAGGGGAAGATGGTGATGCCATGGGAACGGTGTTCGAGAGCGATGGTTGCATAGCGGTTCACTACAGAAACAAGGAAATGCACAGCGAGTGGTAGATAGCATGGGCTGTTTAGACGGGCGCTGCCCCAAAGGGCACCGCTGCGCCAGACCGGCTTTGAATGAGAACAGGGTGCTGTTAAAAAGCGTGGCTTTTAAGAAGCACTGGATGCGTATAACTCAACCGAGGGATTAAGCCTGCGGGCTACCGTTAGCGTCGATGGCGCGATTCGCGGAGCGTTCGGGAACCGACTCGGAACGAGTGTCCCTTCGGGAATCGCCGCCGATGCTGCCCATCGCCTCAGGGGTAGTACTCGATCTCGACCAGTGGCCTAAGATGGTGCTGCAGTAATGGCGATGGATTTGGCGATGACCAATAGCGGTAGAGCAGGTTTGAATAAAGCCATCAGGGCTTAACTCTGTTTAAATTAAGCTCGAATAGGCTGTGGTTTGACAGCAATTTTGAAGCGATAGATGCGGTAATGACAATGGTTAGGAGCCTAAGGCTCTCGCCTAATCTGGGGGCTAGATAGGGAGGCAGATCAGAAAAAACTGACGTTAAGCTCAAACATAAAAAGCCATTTGAAAAGTGATCGATAGTCAGGAATGAAGCGCTAAACCGTTACCTTGTAATTTGATGATAACAGTTCAGAGAAGTGGAAATATAAAAAACAAGTGAATGATAGAAAAATGATGTTGCCTGACTATAAAGTGGCGATAAAGGTTTGAGTGCCGTGTTCTTGTATGTAGTCAAATGCTCAAAAAATGAATTCCTATTTGTTATTTGTTAATGCCTTTTGTCTTTTCTGTAAATATGACAGCCTAAGTCCGGACGTAACTCTATGCGATCGCCATATTTCGCTTTTCTCAACCTTCTGCCGGTTCAAAAACAAATCAGTATGGATGGATGGCAAGTGTGATGTCACGCCATACCGCTAGGCCAGCGATCGCAGCAGGGTTTGAATCTTGCGGCGCTGCTGGGCGGCCAGGGCGTTCGGAAAGCTCAGTTCTAGCACCAGGCGTGGCTGAGCCCGATTGATGGTGGGCAACTCCAAAGCCTGGTTGACCTGGGCCACCAGGCTTTGGGCCGTGGGCAAAGCCGGGCCAGCCGGAAACAGCAGCCCTACGGTTGGCAGCGTTTCAAGCAGGGTAGCGCGGTCTAATTCTGAGACATTCTGCACCTCTAGGCGCAGGTCTTGGCTGCCCATTTCGACCACGTGGGCTGGGTAGCTCTCGCCGTGCCAGCCTTCCCAGGCTAGTTCTACGGGAGCCTGCACCTGCTTGCGCATTTTTTGGCCAGTGGCCGGTTGCAGGTCGGTAAATACTCGCCACAGGGTAGTGGCGATAAACTGCAGCGATTGCAGCGGCTTATCCACCTGCTGACGAGTCTGGGAGTACCATTCCTTTACGTCCGAAAACAGCACCAGCGTGAGATCGTCGGCCTGACTGGGACTCAAGTTGACAAAATCCATCGCTAGCTCGGTTTCTAGGCGACTAGTGGCCGTAGCACGAATAATTTGGGCTTCGAGCAGGGCACGGCCATCGTAGTCGCCGATCAGCTCAACCCACACGTGGTCGGCCACATTGGGCCATTCGTCGAGAATGATTTGGGCACCGCTTTCGCTGATGTCAATGGTTTTGCCCGTCCAGCTCTGGCCGTCGCTGTGGATGATGGCAGACAGCTGCCGGGGTAGGCGGTGGGCACGACGCATCTGGGGTTGTTCGAGTGCTACCAAGCAGGCAGCCAGTACCAGCACCAGGTTAAAGCCGCACCACAGCGCGTTGATCATCACCGCCTGGGTGTCTTCGGGGCTGAGCAGCAGCCAAAAGGGCACCGCCACCAGCGAGGCCGCCGTGAGCAATCCCAGAATGAGCAAATACCGCACGCTGTTGGCGTCGAAGGTGCGCTGGTTGACCACTAGGCCCTTGGCGGTCACGTTAAAGCTGCCTAGCTTGGGGTTGAACAGCGCTAGCAGCGTTACAATGCCCGCCTGAAACGACATCGCAAACTCGTAGATTTCGTTCCAAAACGAGAACCGCACCCGTTTGTAGGGAATGTGGTTGGTCTGCATCGACAGCACGATGTGGGGCAGTGCGTAAAACAGGGTCTCAATGCCCAGGCCTCTCACCGAGTTGATGCTAAACAGCAAAAACAAGGTTGGGGCCAGGGCGTACATCAACCGGGGGAAGCCAAAGAAGAAGTGTGAGGTGGCGCTGAAGTAGCAGACCCGCTGGGGTATCGACAGCTTGAGCTGCCGGTTAAACAGTGGATTTTCGAGCCGTAAAATTTGGGCCATGCCCCGCGCCCACCGCACCTGCTGGCCCACGTAGGCCGAAAATTTCTCAGGGGCCAGCCCTGCCACCATAATCTTGTCGTAGTAGATGGTGCGGTAGCCCAGGGAGTGCAGCCGCAGAGAGGTGTGGCAGTCTTCGGTGACGGTTTCGGTGGCAATGCCTCCCACCTCTAGTAGGTGGCTGCGTCGCACCACCGCTGCCGAACCGCAGAAGAAAGCGGCGTTCCAGGCGTCGTTGCCCTTTTGCAGCACCTTATAAAACAGCTCGTTGCCCACCGGTACCTGGCCCTGTGTGAGCAGGTTGCGCTCGAAGGGGTCGGGGTTGTAAAACCAGTGCGGCGTTTGCACTAGGGCCACAGTAGGGTCGAGAAAAAAGCCGACGGTTTCGGTCAAAAAGCCCCGCACCGGAATGTGGTCGCAATCTAAAATCAGCACCAGATCGCCCATGGTGCGCTCTAAGGCCGTGTTGATGTTGCCTGCTTTGGCGTGGTCGTTGTTGTCGCGGATAAGCAGCAGTGCGCCCAGTTCATCGCAGATAGCCTGCAGTTCGGCCCGGCGCTCGGGGTACTTGCGCCCGTCGTCGAGCACATATACCTGCTTTTTTTCAGTGGGGTAGTCTATCGCCACCGCCGCCACCACGGTTTTGCGCACGATCGCCACATCTTCGTCGTAGGTGGGAATATAGACATCGACCGTAGGCCACTGGATCTGGGGCACAGCGGTGAGGTCAACGGAGGTGCGATCGCGCAGCCGCAGCGTTTGAAAGTACGACAAAAACAGCGTCCCCAACGCGTACATCTCGGCCCCGTAGAGCAGCAGTGAAAAAGTGCCATCGAGCGGGGTATCAAAATTGAGCGTGTAGCGGGTGCGGTAGTAGAGGTAGCGCAGCGTCGTCAGGCTGCTGAGGGTGATCATAAATAGGTGCAGCCGCTCGCGATCGCCGCTGCTGCGCGCATGGCCATCCTCTAAATGCAGAACGCTGTAGCCCAGAAAAATCAGCAGAACTGCCACAATTCCCTGCTGCCAGATCGCCGGATGGGCCAGCAGCAGCGGCTTGGTCAGCAGTCCCAGACAGCCCAGCAGCAGCAGCATCTGCCACTGACTCAGGTGCTGGGTCAAGGCATAGGCGCGATCGGGCAGGGTTTTGGTCAGCCAGTGGTAGAAGGGTGGAGTGGGGTGGAGCATGGGGAGTAGATGGGTAGGTGGGTGGGAGAGTGAGCAAAACTTGACAAATTTTGCTCACTCTCCGCCGCTGCGTCGTATGGCCGACTGCGCAGCTCCGTAGAAC